>NC_010681.1:2871988-3191097 GCF_000020125.1 Paraburkholderia phytofirmans PsJN | reverse complement strand
TGGGCGGCGGTACGGTTCATCGCGGGCGCGGTTAGCGCCTGGACGTTCGTATTCGCGTCGCAGTGGGGCTTGCGGCGGCTCGCCGAACTCGGTGCGCACGGGTGGGGCGGGGTGATCTACACGGGACCGGGCGTGGGCATCGTCGGCACGGGGCTGCTGGTCAGCGTGGCGGGTGGGTATGGGGCCACGACGGGATGGCTCGGGTTCGGGCTGATTGCGGCGGTTCTGTCGATTTTGGTTTGGCCGGTGTTTGGCGCGGCGTCAGGTGCCGCCGCGCAACCCACCGCCGCGCAACCCACCGCAACCCAACCCGCCACCCGCGCCACCCACCACCCCACGCCCCACCGCGCCGACGCCCTCTGGCTCATCCTCCTCTACGGCATCCCCGGTTTCGGCTACATCATCACCGCGACGTTCCTGCCTGTCATCGCGCGTCACGCCTTGCCCGGCTCATCATGGCCCGACCTGTTCTGGCCGATGTTCGGCGCGGCGCTGATCGTCGGCGCGCTGCTGGCGGCGCGTTTGCCGGTGCATTGGGACAACCGCTCGCTGCTCGCCGGCTGCTATGTGCTGCAAGCGTGCGGCATCGCCCTCGGCATTGTCTGGCCGACGGCAGGCGGCTTCTCGTTCGGCAGCATCTTGATCGGCCTGCCGTTCACCGCGATCACGCTGTTCGCGATGCGTGAGGCGCGGCGTCTGCGTGGCGACGACGCTGCCGGTCTGATGGGCTACGCGACGGCGGCCTACGGCGTCGGCCAGATTGTCGGCCCGCTGGTTGCCGCGCCGATCGCCGAGCAGACCGGCTCGTTTTCGCCAGCCTTGTGGCTGGCGGCGGGCGCGTTGCTGGTGGGCGCGGCCGGGTTGATCGCCGTCGCGCGCATCCCGCGCGGCCGGGGCCGCATGCCCAATTGCGGCTGCAACTGAGCGCACATCGATAAAGGCGTCGCTGCCCACGCTGCATCCGCCGGAAAACAAATAACCGCAGCGCGCACTAAAATGACCGCTTTCCCGTCATCCCAGCGCGCCCATCGCCGGACGCGCCGCCCGCCATGCAACATTTCGCGTCCGACAACTACGCCGGTATCTGTCCCGAAGCGCTCGACGCGCTGATCGCCGCCAACAACAGCGGCCACGAGCCGGCCTACGGCGACGATTCCTGGACCAACCAGGTGTGCGACCGTCTGCGCGAACTGTTCCAGACCGACTGCGAAGTGTTCTTCGTATTCAACGGCACGGCGGCCAATTCGCTGGCGCTCGCGTCGCTGTGCCAGTCGTATCACTCGGTAATCTGCCACGAGCTCGCGCACATCGAGACCGACGAATGCGGCGGCCCGGAGTTCTTCTCGAACGGCTCGAAGCTGCTGACCGCGCCGGGCATCGGCGGCAAGCTCACGCCGGATGCGATCGAAGCCGTGGTCACCCGCCGCGCCGACATCCATTACCCGAAGCCGAAAGTCGTCACGCTGACCCAGTCGACGGAAGTCGGCACGGTCTACAGCGTCGAGGAAGTGCGGGCGATCGCGGCGATCGCCAAACGGCGTCATCTGAAAGTGCACATGGACGGCGCGCGTTTCGCCAACGCGGTCGCCGCGCTGGACGTGCATCCGTCGGAGATCACTTGGCGCGCGGGCGTCGACGTGCTGTGTTTCGGCGGCACCAAGAACGGCTTGCCGGTGGGTGAAGCGGTGGTGTTCTTCGATCGCGCGCTGGCCGACGATTTCGCTTACCGCCTGAAGCAGGCCGGCCAACTGGCCTCGAAGATGCGCTTCATTTCCGCGCCCTGGCTCGGTCTGCTGGACAACGACGTGTGGCTGCGCAACGCGCGTCACGCGAACGCGATGGCGCAACTGCTGCAAACGCGGTTGCAGGAAATTCCGGGCGTGAGCATTATGTTCCCCGGAGAATCGAACGCAGTCTTTGCGCAATTGCCCGCGCAAGCCGCCAAGGCCATGCGCGCGCGAGGCTGGAAGTTCTACGAATTCATCGGCGCGGGCGGCTGCCGGCTGATGTGCGCGTGGGATACGCAGCCGGAAACGGTCGAGCGGTTCGCCGCCGAGGTGCGCGAGTTGTGCGCGGCGTGAGTGCTCGGAGGGAGTTTGCGGGATGAGCACGCGACCGAACCCGCGGAAACGGCAACTCGGGATCGCGTCGTATCGTCCACCGACCCGCGAAGCACCGATCCTCGCGCTGGCTGGAAGGCGATCTTCAACACGATCGCGCGCGCCGAGCAGGGCGGAATGCGAATACCGGATTCCTCGCAGCAGAAGCCACAATAATCCGCTCTTGCACGCATCTAGTCCGGCGTAGTGCCGCGTCAACAAGCGGCAAGCGCAAACCGAGCGTCACACCCAGAAGCTACAAGCCATCACACAAGACAAACGAGACGTCCTCTTCGCCATGACCGAATACCGATTTTGCCCACGCTGCGCCACGCCTTTGACCCAGCGCGCCGACGCCGAACACGAAGGCGGCCGCATCCGCCAGAGCTGCCCTGATCCGACGTGTGGCTACGTCCACTGGAACAACCCGCTGCCGGTGGTGGCGGCGATCGTCGAATACGAAGGCAAGATTCTGCTGGCGCGCAATGCCGCCTGGGCGGAGGGCATGTTCGCGCTGATCACGGGCTTCCTCGAAAACGGCGAGACGCCGGAAGAGGGCATTGCCCGCGAAGTGCTCGAGGAAACCTCGTTGCGTGCGGAGACGGTCGAACTGATCGGCGTGTACGAATTCATTCGCAAGAACGAACTGATCATCGCGTATCACGTGAAGGCGTACGGCACGATTGCGTTGTCGCCGGAATTGCTGGAGTACCGGCTGGTCGAGCCGGCCAAATTGCGGCCGTGGCGCGCGGGCACCGGCCAGGCGCTCGGCGAATGGATGCGGCGGCGCGGCCTGCCGTTCGAGTTCGTCGAAAGACCGGGGCAGTGAGCCGAGTGACAAATTCGCCGCGGCATGGTTAATATTTCCTGCCTGATCATGCACCGTTAGCGAAAGCGCTCGCAGCGCGTACTGCCCGACTCGCATTGACGAAAACAACTAGCCGCACAACGTTCACGATAACGTCCGAGACGACCACGCCAGCATGAACAAACCCGCATCCGCCCCGCGCGGCGCCTACCCGCATTTCCTAACGATCCCTACCCGCTGGATGGATAACGACGTCTACGGTCACGTGAACAACGTCGTCTACTACAGTTACTTCGACACCGTGGTGAACGAGTATCTGCTTCGCACCGGCGTGCTCGATTTCGAGCGGGGCGAGACGATCGGCCTCGTGGTGGAGACGCAGTGCAACTACTTCGCGCCGGTGGTGTTTCCCGAGCGGATCGACGCGGGTCTGCGCGTGATACGGCTCGGCACCTCGAGCGTGCGCTATCAGGTGGGTCTCTTCAAGGAAGGCGAAGATCAACCCGCCGCGCAAGGACACTTCGTGCATGTGTATGTGAATCGTGTCACACGGCGCCCGGTCAATCTGCCCGCCGAATTGCGCGCGGCGCTCGAACCGTTGAGCGTTGCAGAACAGCCGGACTAGGCGCGTGCAGTCGTTCGTCATCAATCTGCTCAACGGCGTCAGTTACGGCTTGCTGCTGTTCATGCTGTCGGCGGGCCTGACGCTGATTTTCAGCATGCTCGGCGTGCTGAACTTCGCGCATGCGAGTTTTTACATGCTCGGCGCGTATGTCGGGTTTTCGGTGGCGGCGCGCGAGGGGTTCTGGAGCGCATTGGTCGTCGCGCCGCTCGTCGTCGGGCTGATCGGCGCAGCGCTCGAGCGTTGGCTGTTACGGCGGGTGCGCGTGCAGGGCCATCTTGCCGAGTTGCTGCTGACGTTCGGCGCCGCGTATCTGCTCGGCGAACTGGTCAAGCTCGGCTGGGGCCTGAGCCCGTTGTCCGCGACCGTGCCCGCGGTGCTCGACGGGCCGCTCTTCACCGTCTACGGCGCGGCGTTCGCCCGCTACCGCGCGTTCATGATGGCGGTGTCGCTCGCCATGCTCGCCGTACTGTTCGCGGTGTTGCGCGTGTCGAAGGCGGGGCTGATCGTGCGCGCCGCGCTCACGCACGCGAGCGCCGTCGAAGCGCTCGGCCACAACGTGCCGCGCGTGTTCACCGGCGTGTTCGCGGCCGGCACGGCGCTCGCCGCGCTGGCCGGCGTGATCGGCGCGCCGCTCTTCGTGATCGAGCCGGGAATGGCGGAGTCGCTCGGCTCGATCGTGTTCGTGGTGGTCGTGATCGGCGGGCTGGGTTCGCTGGGTGGAGCGCTGGCGGCGTCGCTGCTGGTCGGTTGCGTGCAGACGCTGGCCGTGGCGAGCAATGTGTCGCTGGGCGACGTGCTGTCGATCTTCGATGCCACGCTCCCCGTCGAATGGGACGCGTTGACGCTCGCGCAACTCGCGCCGCTGATTCCGTATCTGCTGCTGGTGGCGATGCTGGCGCTGCGCCCGCGCGGCCTGTTCGGACGGCGCGACGATCATGCGTGAAGCCGGCGGATCGTCAGCGAAATCCAAGGCCGAGCCGCATGCGCGTTGGCGCGTGCTCGCGCCGTGGCTTGCGCTGATTCTGTTCCTTGCGGTGCCTCCCTTTGTTTGGCCGCAAAGCTGGCTGCTCGCCTATCTCGCGCAGACCGCGACGATGATCGTGTTCGCGCTTTCATACAACCTGCTGCTCGGCGAGACGGGGCTGCTGTCGTTCGGTCATGCCGCTTACTCGGGCCTGGGCGCGCTGATGGCCGCGCAGGTGTTCAACCGGATCGGCGTGCCGCTCGCGCTGCTGCCGCTGGTCGGCGGAATTGGCGGTGCGCTGTGCGGCGTGCTGTTCGGCTTCATATCGACGCGGCGCGCCGGCACGGCCTTCGCGATGATCACGCTCGGTCTCGGCGAACTCGTCGCGGCTGCGGCGTGGACGCTGCCCGACTGGTTCGGCGGTGAGGCGGGCGTGGCGATCGATCGCGCGAGCGGCGTGCCGCTGGGAAGCTGGAGCTTCGGCCCGGCGCGCGAGGCTTATGCGCTCATCGCGGTGTGGTGCCTGCTCGCGTGCGCGATGATGTTCGCGCTTTCGCGCACGCCTTTCATGCGGCTTGCCAATGCGGTGCGCGACAACCCCGTGCGGGCTGCGGCGATCGGCTGCTGCCCGCGCCGCGTTCGCTACGGCGTCGTGGTGATGTCGGCGTTTTTCGCGGGTATCGCGGGGACGTTGGCGCTGATCAATGTGGAGTTGGTGTCGACGGAAAGCGTCGGCATGATGCGCTCGGGCGCGGTGTTGATCGCCACGGTGATCGGCGGCACGGCGGCGTTTTTCGGGCCGGTCGCGGGTGCGGTCGTTCTGACGTTTTTCAGCGTCGCGGTGGCGAGCGTCACGCGCGCCTGGCTGTTTTATCTGGGGCTGTTCTTTATCGTGATCGTGATGATGTCGCCGGATGGATTGGCGGGCTTCGCGCGGCGTTTTATGGCGCGGGTGGCCGCGCACGGTTGGAGCCGGTGCGGGGCTGCGTATGGGTGGGGCGCGGTTGCCGCATTGCTGTGGAGCGTGGCCGCCGTGCTCGCCGTGCAATGGGCCTACGCCGCGCAATTCGATGCGGGCGACGGCGCGGTATTCAGTGTGCCTGGCGTGCCGTCGTGGATCATCGCGTCGCCGGTTTACTTCGGCGCCACGGTCTTTGTGCTGGCCGCGTTGGGAGGACTGGCCGCTCATTACGCGAGGCGCGCGCAAGCGTTGTTCGCAGCATTACGCTCAAACGTCACCCCCACCGCCGGAGCTTCGCGATGATCTCCGCGCTCGCAATTCTCAGGCAAGCGCATCTCGCCACCACGCGCTCAAGCGCCACGCGCACCGCCGGTGCCTTGACGATCCCGCTGCCGGCAATTCGCGCGCGAGCGCATCTCGCAACTACGCATTCAAGCGTCACCCCCACCACCGGAGCCTCGCGATGATCCCCGCGCTCGCGCTCTACGGCATCGAAAAACGCTTCGGCTCGACGCGGATTCTGCGCGGCGTCGATCTCGCGATCCAACCGGGCGAGCGTCACGCGCTGATCGGTCCGAACGGCGCGGGCAAGTCGACGCTCTTCAATCTGATCGCCGGCGGCGCGCGGCCGAACGCGGGGCGCATCGATCTGTTCGGCGCCGAGATCACGCGGCTCGCGCCGGCCGCGATCACGCGTCGCGGACTTGCGCGCAGCTTCCAGAGCACCAGCGTGTTCACGCGCCTCAGCGTGTTCGACAACCTGCGCTGCGCGGCGATGCTGGCTGAGCGTGACCGCACGCGCTGGTGGCAGCGTTTCAGCGGCTCGCCAACGGTCGACGCGCGCGCCGCACAAGTGCTCGACGCGGTGGGCCTGACCGAGCGCCGCCACGTTCAGGCCGGCACGCTCAGCTATGCCGAGCAGCGCGCGCTCGATCTCGGCATCGCGCTCGCGGGCGGCGCGCATACCTTGCTGCTCGACGAGCCGACGGCCGGCATGAATCGCGCGGAAGCGGCGCGCACCATCGAACTGATTCGCGAGACCACGGCGGGCCGCACGCTGTTGATGGTCGAGCACGACATGGACGCGGTCTTCGCGATCGCCGATCGCATTTCGGTGCTCGTGCAAGGACGCATCATCGCGAGCGGCACGCCGGCGGCGATCCGCGCGGACGAGACAGTGCGCGCCGCCTATCTCGGCGAAGGATTCGGCACATGAGCGCCTTGCTGGAGATTCGCGCGCTGAACGCGTGGTACGGCGCGAGCCAGGCGCTGCACGGCGTCACGCTCAGCATCGAAGCGGGCGAAGTGCTGGCGCTGGTCGGCCGTAACGGCTCGGGCCGCTCGACGCTCGCGCGCGCGATCATGGGCCTCGTGCGCAGCGAAGGCGAGTTGCGTTTCGCGGGCCGACCGCTCGGCGGTCTGCGCACCTTCGAGATCGCGCGTCTCGGACTCGGCTATGTGCCCGAACATCGCGACGTATTTCCGGCGCTGAGCGTGCACGAGAATCTGCAACTCGGCGTCGCGCCACGGGATCGCGGCTGCGCGCCGCGCTTCACCTTCGACGATGCCTACGCGCTTTTCCCCATACTGCGCGAACGAAAGCGCACGCGCGCGGGCGCGCTCTCGGGCGGCGAGCAGCAGATGCTGACACTCGCTCGCGCGCTCCTTGGCGATCCCGATCTGCTCGTTATCGACGAACCCGGTGAGGGTCTCGCGAGTCTCGTGATGGAGCAGGTCGCGCAGTGCTTGCGGACTTTGCGCGATCGCGGCGTGGCGATGCTGCTGATCGAGCAGCGTCTCGTGATTGCGCAGGACATCGCCAGCCGCGTCGCGGTGATGGGGCACGGCGAAATCGTGTTCGACGGCGCGCTCGCGTCGTTCGTGCAGCGGGCGGACGTGATGCGGGAATGGCTCGGCGTCGGTTGATCGATCGACGTCCGCTAGCGGCGTTTTATTGCGGCGCCGCGCGGTGATGGGTGGCCGTTGTGCTGTCCTTGCCGAATGCTTCTTGCGTCGAATGAGTCGCCGGGTCCGCGCAGACCGCTCGAATCGCGCCATTCGTGCCGTTTGAATCCGATTTGTCCACGCGTCGCTCACGCCCCGTGCACGCGGCTCTCCGCTCGCCCGCCGCTGCGATTCAAACGCTTGATCGTTTGGTGAGCGTCCTCCAGAAATCTTGTCGGCAGCGCGCTGACAAATAAAGACAATCGGGTAAAGACGCGTGACGGCGGCTTGCTGTTTAAAGCCGCGGTATGCGCGACGAACCATGTCGTGCCCGGCGCGCGAAGAACGCGTCACGGCTTCAGGAGGAGACATCATGAGACAGAGACGCGCATTGCATGTGGCGTCGGCGAATGATCCGCGGACATCGACGCACTCGCTGCAAGGTCTGAGGTCGAACTACGCCTGGTGGTACACGCCGATCTGCGCGGGCGCCACGTTGATGACAGCCGCGCTGCTGATGTCCGCCTGCGCCGACGCGAGCTCGACAACCAGCGATACGGCGTCTGCGCCGTCAAATTCCGCGAACGCGACAACCAGTGCATCAAGCAACGAAGCCAGCACCACCGGCGTCCGCGCGAATGTCACGACATCGCCGGACACTGCGCTCGCCGCTCGACCCGCTTCGTCGACGCGACCCGCCCTCGAACTCGCCAAGGCGAAACAACTCGCCGTGGAGCAAAGCATCGCTGCGCGCGTGCCATCGGCGAGCGGAATGACTGAAAAACGCAGCCGTCCGCTGACGCTGCGCGATTCCGGCATCGACGGCTCGCTGATGTTCGCGCGCGATGTCGACTTTCGCGTGACCGGCGACATCGGCTTCATGATTCACGACATGGCGGCGACGCTGAGCCCGGCGCGTCCCGGCCAGCCGATCGTATTCGACGATCCGACCAGCGTGACGATCAACGTCCACCGCGGCCATGTGACGCTCGACACCGCGAAGCTCACGGCGATCTTCAACCGTTATCTGTTCCAGTATCAGGGCTCGCCTTTGCGCAACATGCGTGTCATGCCGCAGGACGGCGGCAATCTGCGCATTACCGGCGAAATGCATCGTGATACCTGGGTGCCGATCGTGCTGAGCGGATCGCTGTCGATGCGCAACCCCGACGAACTCGTCTTTCACGCCGATCACGTCGAAGTGGCCGGCGTCGGCGCGGACAAGCTGATGCAGGCCGCGCACGTGAAGATGGCCGACCTGCTGAAAGTGGACACGCCGATCGCGCGCCTTGAGGGCGACGACGTCGTGATGCAAGTGGCCAAATTGACGCCGCCGCCCGCGTTGCATATGACCATCACGCAGATTGAAACTAGCGCTGCGGGCGTGCGCTTCACGCTCGACGACCGGAGCGTGCCGAACATCGTCTGGCCCGCGACGATGCCCGCCCGCGGCATGCTGGTGCAAGGCGGCGACGTTAAATTCATGCGTTCGATGCCGATGAACATCGACATGGCGCTCACGCCGGTCGACGGCAAAGCGCCGTTCGTGCTGGATCTGTACCACTATCGCGAGCAGATGGCGGCGGGCTATTTCACCTTCGACGAAGCGGGCGCGCTGGACGTGCATCTGCCGTCGTATACGACGCTAGCCAGCGCGGACAAAGACACCGCTCTGCAAACCGGCAGCGCGAGCGCGCGCTTTAACGACAGCTTCATCCGCGCGCAGCAGGCCGCGCTCGCGCAGGCGCGCCTCGTTTGGCAACACGTGCCGCAGACGATGCGGACCGCCGCGGTGGCGCGCGCGATTCCAGTCGGCACGCGCGCGGCATTCTCGGGGCAAAGTATGGCGACGCCGGGTTCCGCGTTGAGCAACGAGCGTCATTCGTCGGGACCCGCACCGTTGATTCACGTCGAGAATGTCGACTTCTATGTGTCGGGGCGCATCGGTTTTCACGTGCGCACGCTGGACGCGCAGATGGTGCCGAAAAAACCGGGACAACCAGTCGACTTGGACGATCCCGATCAGTACGATATCCGCATCATCAGCGGCGAGGTCGTGGAGCCGTGGCCCGCGATGGCCGCGCTTTTCAACGACTACCTGCTCGACTACGAGCCGCGCTCGCTCAACGATTTGCAGTTGAAGCCGGTGGACGGCAAACTGGAAGTGAGCAGCGGCATCAAGTTATGGAATCACTTTCCTGGTGTGTGGCTGCCGACCACGATGAGCGGTTCGATCGTCGCGAAAGACGAGCGGCATCTCGTGTATCAACCGACGTCGGTGAAGGTGCTCGGCGTGCCGCAGGCCGGCTTGCTGCGCGCGTTGGATATTCCGCTCGCGTCGCTCACGCCGTTCACGCGCAAGGGTGTGGCGCTCAAGGGCAATGAGCTGGTGTTCGATCAGTACACCGTGTTTCCGCCGCCGGTTTTGCAAGGGCGTCTCGCCAGCGCGACGGTCACCGACGAAGGCCTCGTGCTGAAGTTCAAGCGCGACGGCAACGTCGCCGCCGCGAGGCCGCCCGCGGGCGCGGGCAAGAGCTTCGTCTGGATCGAGTCCGGCGACGTGAAGATGTTCAACTCGCTGGTGACGAATACGCGCACCTTCATTAAGGACAGTTCGAACCCCGGCGTGATGAAGTTCGATCTGTACGGTTATCGCAAGGACGTGTCGAAGGGCACGGTGAAGATGGGTGAAGACGGCGGCCTGGATGTCGATCTGGCCGTTAGAAAATAGCCTGTGCGGTGCTTCCCAAGAGCGCCGCGCAGGCTGCGACATCAGGCATCCTTATTGATAATCCATTCGTGTGCCGGGTCGTT
Source organism: Paraburkholderia phytofirmans PsJN (assembly GCF_000020125.1). NCBI lineage: Bacteria > Pseudomonadati > Pseudomonadota > Betaproteobacteria > Burkholderiales > Burkholderiaceae > Paraburkholderia > Paraburkholderia phytofirmans. The sequence goes on along the minus strand of NC_010681.1, from coordinate 3,180,882 downwards.
GCGGAAATGCCAGACCCGCTGTCCGCCCGCCATCACGTTCAGATAATACGAGTCGTACCCATACGGCACGATCACCGGATGATAGCCGCGCGGCACCATCACGACGTCGTGATTCTCGACGGCCATCGACTCGTCGATGTCGCGCATGTCGGTGTACACGCGTTGGAACGCGAACCCTTGCGGCGGATCGAGCCGGTGATAGTAAGTCTCTTCGAGTGAGCTCTCGTGCGGGACATTGTCGGTATCGTGTTTATGCGGCGGGTAGCTCGAAGCGTGTCCGCCAGGCGTCCTGACTTCCACCACCAACAACGACTCCGCCGGCTCGGTCTGCGGAAGAATGTCGCATACATATCGCGTATTCAGCCCTTTGCCGCGTGTCGAGCGTTTCATCGAACCCGGCTCGATCAACCGCGCCGGTAGTTCGCCTTTGGCCGGTGCGCTCGCCACGCCGATCTCGGCATCGCGGCAGGCGCGTACCGTGATCCGCACATTCGGCGGCAGATAGACCGCATACGGCGCGGCGTCTTCGAACACGCTGTCGCGTGAACCCAGCGAACTCCATTTGGTGTCCGCGGTTTCGATATCCACGGCGCCCGTCAGCACGACGATGCACGTTTCACGCGACGGCTCGAATACGTGCACGACCTCGTTCTCACCCAGCCGGTAAGCGGCAAAACCGACATACCGCCAGCACGCCGACTCCGGTGTCACTCGCGCGATTGTCTGGCCTTCGCGCTGCGCCTTCACCAATAAACTCATGCTGCCTCCTGCTCTGTGCCGTCGAGCGGCGCATCGACCAGCGCGCGCAACGTCTTGTAGCCTTTCTGCGCGTACTCGAACGACGGCGCCACGACCGGATCCTGTTCGGCTTCCACCACCAGCCAGCCGCAATAACCGTGCCGCTTCAGGCGCTCGATGATCGCGGGGAAATTCACCGCGCCGTCGCCCGGCACCGTGAAGGCGCCGGCGATGACCGCGTCCAAAAAACTCCAGTTGCGATTGCGCGCGAGCTTCATGACGGCGGGGCGCACGTCCTTGCAATGCACGTGGCAAACGCGCCCGATATGTTTGTCGAGCACGGCGAGCGGATCGCCACCGGCAAACGTGATGTGTCCCGCGTCGAACAGCAGGCCAACGGCGTCGCTGGTGCGCGCCATCAGTTGGTCTACATCGGCAGGCGTTTCGACATAGGCGCCCATGTGGTGATGATAGGCGAGCCGCACGCCGCGGCTCAGCGTATAACGTGCGAATTCGTCGACACGGGCCGCATAGTCGGCCCATTGCTTCTCGCTGAAAAAGCGCGGGCGCTGGTAAAGGGGTTGCGCTGCGCCCTGAATCGAATCGGCAACCTCACCGTACACCATCGCCGTCGCGCCGTTTTGCGCGAGTAGTTCGAGATGCGGGCCGACCTCCGCGATTTCTTCTTCGACGCTGCGTCGCGCGAGGCGTCCGGAATACCAGCCGGAGACGAGCGCGAGATCGTATTGCGCGAGCAGCGACTTCAACGCCTGCGGTTCACGTGGAAACTTGTTGCCGAGTTCGAAGCCTTGATAGCCGATCTCGCGGCCTTCCGTCAGCGCCACTTCGAGCGGCGTCTCGCCGCCGAGCGAAGGCAGATCGTCATTCATCCACGAGAGCGGATTGATGCCGATACGTACGTCGAAAGCAGTCATGCGGACGTCCTCATTCGTTGTCGGTGGAGCCGGTGTTCTGCGCGGAGCCGGCCGGTTCGGCGCGGGCGGCGAGTTGCGTTTCGTATTTCGCGCGCGCGTCGCGCACGGCGGGGCGCGTCGAGACTTCCGGCACCGCCACTTCCCACCACCAGCCGCCTTCGTCGGTGGTGTGGGCGGGATCGGTATCGATGCTGATCACGTAAGTGCGATCCGCCGCGCGGGCGCGTTGCAATGCGGCTGCGAGTTCGGCGACATTCGCCGCGTGTTCGGCCTGCGCGCCGAGCGCTCGCGCATGCGCGGCGAAATCGATCTTCGGCGCGCCGAGCGGGCCTTGCATGCAGTTCTCGAGCAGATTGTTGAACGGCGCGCCGCCGCACGCCTGCTGCAAGCGGTTGATGCAGCCATAGCCGCGATTGTCGAGCACCACGACGATCAGCTTCGCGCCGATCATCACCGAGGTGGCGATCTCGCTGTTCATCATCAGATAGCTGCCGTCGCCGACCATCACGATCACTTCACGCGCGGGCCGCGCGAGCTTCACGCCGAGGCCGCCGGCAATCTCGTAGCCCATGCACGAGTAGCCGTACTCGACGTGATACGCGCCCGGTTTGCCCGCGCGCCACAGCTTGTGCAACTCGGCGGGCAGCGTGCCGGCCGCGCAGACGACGATATCGTTCGTGGGTGAACTGGCGCTCGAACGCTGCACGGCGCCGATCACGTCGCCCTCGTAAGGCAGCACGGTATCGCGCTGCGGCGCATGCGTGAGCGTGCTGACCGTATCGCGCCAGCTTGCCGCGAGTTTGTGCGCGCGCGCGGTCCACGCGCGGTCAGCGTGCCAGCCTTGCAGCGGTTCGGCGAGCGCTTCGAGCGCGAGACGCGCATCGGCTTCGACCACTTGCGCGCGTTGCTTGAGGCCGTCGAACGCATTGGCGTTGACGGCGATCACGTCGGCTTGCGTGAACAAGGTGTTCGAGCCGGTCGTGAAGTCTTGCAAGCGCGTGCCGATGGCGAGAACGCAATCGGCGTCGTGCGCGAGCGCATTCGCCGCGGGCGAGCCGGTCACGCCCAACGCGCCCGCGTTCAGCGGATCGTTCCACGCGAGCGCGCCTTTGCCGGCCTGGGTTTCCGCCACTGGAATGCCATGCGTGGTGGCGAAACGGTGCAGCGCGTCGGTTGCGCGGCCATAGAGCAAGCCGCCGCCCGCAACGATCAACGGCCGCTTCGCATGACGCAGACGCGCGATCGCGGCTTCGATTTCATCGGCGCGCGGCGCGGGCGAATAAAACGTGACGACGCGCGGCTTGAAGAAGTCGACTGGGAAATCCCATGCCTGCGCCTGCACGTCTTGCGGCAACGCGAGCGTGACAGGCCCGCACAAGGCGGCATCGGTCAGCACGCGCACCGCGCGCGGCAACGCATTCAGCAATTGCGCCGGATGCACGATGCGGTCGAAGTAGCGCGACACGGGCTTGAGCGCGTCGTTGGCGGAGACGCCGCCGTCGTGGAAGTCTTCGACTTGCTGCAATACGGGATCGGGCGCGCGCGAAACGAAGATGTCGCCGGGCAGCAGCAGCACCGGCAAACGGTTCACATGGGCGAGCGCCGCCGCGGTCACGAGGTTGGTGGCGCCCGGTCCGATCGACGTCGTGACGGCCATCATGCGGCGGCGGAAATGCGCCTTCGCATAGGCGATCGCGCTATGCGCCATCGCCTGCTCGTTGTGAGCCCGTAGAGTGGGCAACTCTTCGCGGTGCTGATACAGCGCCTCGCCGATCCCCGCCACGTTGCCGTGGCCGAAAATGGCGAACACGCCGCCGAACAGCGGCTCGGTGCCTTCGCCGTCTTCCGTCGCGACGCGTTGCGCGGCGAGATAGCGGACCAGTGCCTGCGCGGTCGTCAGGCGCACCGTGCCGTCCGTGCGCGTGCTGGCATGGCTGGCGTCATTGGCGGACGCCGCTTCGTGATGCACTACGCGCTGATTCATGCGGCTTGCTCCTGATGGACAGGCTTCGGTGCGCTGGACTGCGCGGCGCTTGCGCCACGCGTTGCACGCCACGAAGCGATCAGTGTTTCGAAGGTGCGGCGCACGCGCCCGATCAACTCGTCGTCGCCGATTTCTCCGGCGAGCCACGCATGGCTCGGCTCATGGAAGATCGTGCGTCCGACCGTGAAGCCGCGGCACGTCGCCGATTGCGCCGCCGCGCGGAAGCCTTCGTCCAGCTGCTCGACGGCCGCCGACAAACCGAGCAGCACCACGCCCCGGCAATACGGATCGCGCTCGGCAATCAGCGCATCGACGTTGCGCCACTGCGCGGCGTCCATCGGTTCGAGCTTCCACCACTCGGGATAGATGCCGATGTTGTACAGCCGCTTTAACGCGCGATACACGGTGTCCGGCGCTTGCGGCAGATGCGCGTGTTTCGGCGGAATCACTTCGAGCAGCAATTCATGGCCGCTTGCTTGCGTCGCGTCGTAGAGCGCGCGCAGTTGCGCTTCCTGTTCGAGCCGCTGCTCGATGGGTTCGTCCGGATGGAATTGCACGAGGCACTTCACGATATGTTCCTGCGGCCACGGGATCAGCGTGGTGCCGATCGAACGGCCATGATCGAACACGAGCGGCACCGAGCCCGGCAGTTCCACCGGCCGCCCGATCCACCAGCCGCGCCCAGTCGCTGCGTTCAGCGCGTCCTGGCCATAGCGGTCGTCGATCAGCACACCGATGCGGTTCTGCAAACCCAACGCGCTTTCGGTTTGCGCGACGGCTTCGACGAACAGACCCTTCAGGCGCGCAATACGCGCATCGTCAGCGCCGGTTTGCTGCGCGAGTTCGAAGAACTGGTTGCGATGGTCGAAGGCAAAGCCGAGCACTTCGTCCCATTGTTTGCGGGCCGGCGAGACGCGATGCAGCCGTGCGAGCGTTGCGTCGCGATCCGGGCGGCGCATGCGCTGCGGATCCGCTTTCGCTTCGCGCAGGAAGTAGTCGAGTTCAGCGGGCGTCGGCATGGCCGGCGCGCAGCCGTGGCGCGAGACGACCAGCGCGCCGCTCGCGTTTGCAATGCGCGCGCAGGCTTCGAGCGGTTGATCGCGCAGCCATCCAGAGAGAAAGCCCGAGGCGAACGCATCGCCCGCGCCGAGCACGTTCAGCACTTCGACTTCCACGCCGCCGTGAATCGGCAGGTCGTCGAGCGAGGCGGGCACCGCGCCGTCGATGATCTGGCAGCCCATCGGTCCGCGTTTCAGTACCAGTGTGGCCGGCGTGACGGCTCGCACCATCGCGAGTGCGTCGACCAGTTCGGTTTTGCCGCCTGCAATGCGGAATTCCTCCTCGGTGCCGATCACCAGATCGAACAGCGGCAGAATGCGCTGCAAATGCGCAGTGACGCCTTCGCTCGCGACGAAGCGCGTCTCACCGTCCGCTTTACCGGTGAGACCCCACAACACCGGGCGATAGTCGATGTCGAGCACGGTGCGCACCTGGTTGCGGCGCGCGTAGTCCAGCGCGCGGCGGCTCGTGCGGTTCACCTGTTCGGTGGAAAAGTGCGTGCCGGTGATCAACAACGCCTTCGATGACGCAATGTAGGCCTCGTCGAAATCCGCTTCGTCGACTGCCATGTCCGCGCAATTCTCGCGATAGAAGATCAGCGGGAAAGTATCGCGGTCTTTTAAGCCGAGCAGCACGAGGGCGGTCAGGCGCTCCTGATCGATGCGCACATGGCTGACGTCGCAGCCTTCCTTGGTGAGCGTCTCGGTGAGAAAACGGCCCATGTGATCGTTGCCGACGCGCGCCAGCATCGACGAGGCGAGGCCGAGCCGCGCGCAGCCGAACGCGATATTCGCCGACGAGCCACCGAGATACTTCGCGAAGCTCGACACGTCTTCGAGTCGCGCACCGACTTGCTGCGCGTACAGATCGACAGCGAGGCGGCCGAGGCAGACGATATCGCGGCTGCGGCCCGGCGCGAAGCGGCTGCCGGTGGCCGGCGCCGAAGCGGATGTGACGCCGCTGGATGTGATGGATTGATCCATGAAGTTTCCTGAATAGCTAGGCGCGGCGGCCGGCGCGACTGTGCCGGGCCGCCGCGCTAATGAATCAGATCGTCGCGCCTTCGAGTTCGCCGATCATCTTCTGCATCTCGGCGCCGCCGGCCATCATGTCGAGCACTTCGTCCTTGCTGATGGTTTCCTTGGTGAACGTGCCGAGCGATTTGCCGCGATTGAGCACCGTGAACGAATCGCCGATCGGATACGCGTGGTGCACGTTGTGCGTAATGAAGATCACCGAGATGCCCTTGGCGCGCGCTTTGTGAATCAGCTTGAGCACGTTGAAGCTCTGCTTCACGCCGAGCGCGGCGGTCGGCTCGTCGAGAATCAGCACACGTGCGCCGAAGTGAATCGCCCGCGCAATCGCGAGACATTGCTTCTCGCCGCCGGACATGGTGCCGATCGGCTGATGCGCGTCGCGCACGTTGATGCCCATTTCGGCGAGCTTGTCGCGCGCGGTGGTGGCGCTCGTTTCGAGGTCCATTACGCTCAGGAAACCGAACAACTTCTTTTGCGGCTCGCGTCCCATGAAAAAGTTGCGCGCCACGGAGAGTAGCGGCACCAGCGCGAGATCCTGATACACGGTGGCGATGCCGAGATCGAGCGCATCTTTGGGCGACTCGAACAGCACCGGTTTGCCGTCCACCAGATATTGTCCGGAAGAGGGTTGATGCACGCCGGCAAGCGTTTTGATCAGCGTCGACTTGCCCGCGCCGTTGTCGCCGAGCAGGCAGTGCACTTCGCCGCGTTTCAGGCGCAAGGTCACGCCGCTTAGCGCGATGACCTTGCCGAAGTATTTGTTGACGTTCTCCAGCGCGAGGATCACGTCTTCCTGCGGCGCGGCTGCGGTGGCATTCGCGTTCGCGTTTGCGTTCGATTCAGGCAAGGCGTTCGCCGCGGTATTCATATCGGACATGTTCGTCTCCTCCTTACGCCTGCGAGACGCGGCGGCGCACATAGTGATTGAATAGCACGGCGATCAGGAGCATCACGCCGAGGAACACGCGGAACCAGTCGGAACTGACGTTGGTGTAGGTGATACCGATCTGCACCACGCCGAAGATCAACGCACCGAAACACGCGCCGACCACCGAACCATAACCCCCCGTGAGCAAGGTGCCGCCGATCACTGCGGCGATGATCGCTTCGAATTCCTTCTGCAAGCCGCGGTCGGCCGCGGCCGAGCCGATGTCGCACACTTGCAGCACCGCGAACAGGCATGAGCAGAACGCGGTCAACACGAACAGCGAAATCTTCACGCGACGCACCGGCACGCCGACATTCTTGGCCGCGTTGGCGTCGCCGCCTACCGCGAGGATCCAGTTGCCGGCGCGCGTTTTTGCCAGCACGAACGCGCACACTGCCGCGAGTCCGAGCCACCACAGAATCACCTTGGGAATGCCCGGCACGAGGGCGTGGCCGTTATCGAGCATGGTGCCGATGCCATGGCGCGCGAGCATCGTGAACAGACCGTTCAGCGCGACGCCGTGAAACAGCGTATTCGCGAACCAGTCCTGCTGCGCGAGGTCGCCGACACCGGAGACGATGGTGCGGTCCGCGAACATGATCGAGAGCGCGAGGGTGAGGCCGCGCAGGATGAACAGAAACGCGAGCGTGACGATGAACGACGGCAGGCGCGTACGCATCACCAGATAGCCGTTCAGCGCGCCGAGCAGCATGGAGCCGGCGAACGCGAAGAGAATCGCCAGCGAAATCGGCCAGTGAAAGTACACCGAGGGAATCGCGACCATCATGCCGGAGAAACCGATCATCGAGCCGATGGAGAGATCGAACTCGCCGGCGATCATCAATAGACAGGCGCCCACGGCGAGAATGCCGAGATACGCGGAGACCTGCGACCAGTTCATTACGCCGTCGAGATTGAACATGCCGGAGTTGCCGGCCGTCAGCGCGAAAACGAGAAACACCAGCACCGCGCCGGAAATCGCGGCGAATTCGGGGCGATTCAGCACATGGCCGAATCGGGATTCCTTGCGCAACCGTTCATCCGAATCGGGCAGCGAGGGCGCTGCTTCGCCGGTATTCGTCTTGACGTGCGGTGGGAAGTGTTTGCCGGCTACACCCATGATGTCTCCTTGGAGCCCGGCCGTGTGCGGCTCGCACGCGAGGATGCGAGGCGAGAACGACAGCCGGTGAAATGCGCGGTGGCGGCGGGCGGCCCGCTGCGAATCGAAGCGGTGCCCGCCGTGCGCGTGACTAGCTAAAGAAAAGAATCAGCGATACTGCCCTGCGTACTTGATGACCTTGTCGAGGTTTTCCTTGGTGATGAAACCCGGGCCCGAACGAATGTTCTTCGGCCCATAGGAAGGTGCGAGGCCATAGGTTGCGAGCCGTTCCTTGAACTTCGGATTGGCTTCGAGAATCTGGCGGATCTTCGCGGGATCGGTGGTGTGCTCTTTCTTCACGATCGCCAGCACGGCCACGGGGATATAGCCCTGCAAATACGGCTGCTGGTCGATCGCGAACTGGATCGTGCCGTTCTGGATCGCCTTGGCGATGTCGTCGGAGAAGTCGAACGTGCAGAAGTAGATCTTGCCCGCCAGACCCATTTGCTGAACCGCTTTCAAGGTGGCCGAAGCCGGGGTCGGTCCGAGCGTCAGGATCGCGCCGGTGTTCGGATGGTTGCGCAGATACGCGCTGACCTTCGATTGAATTTCGGTCGGGTCCTGGCCGGAGTCGATGGTCGACGACTTGTAATCGACGCCGATCGCCTCGGCAAAACCGCGGCAACGGTCGAACGACACGGTGTTGGTGGCGAGGTGATTCACGCACAGGAACGACTTCACGCCTGCTGCCTTGGCTTTCTCACCGGCGGCTTTGCCTGCCACGTATTCGGGCTGACCCACGTGCATGATCGCGCCGAGTTGCGCGCTCTGTTCCTCCGTGCCGGAATTGATCGTGACGAGCGGAATCTTTTTCGCGGTGACTTTGTTGATCGAGCTCTTCAGCACGTCGAAGTCGGCGATGGTGACGATCACACCGTCGTAGTTGCGCGCGGCGGCCTGCTCGACCAGACGCGCCATATCGGCGATGTCGCCATTCGGCGGATTGCGATAGTCGGTCTCGACGTTGAAGTCCTCGTCGGCCTGTTTGATGGCGTTCTTGATGGTGTTCCACCACGAATCCGAATCCGGCGCGTGGCTGATCAGCACGAAGTGCGCGTCAGCCGCGCGGGCGGCCGAGGCCGCGCCGAATCCCGTCGCCAACGTCAATGCCGTCACCAGAATCCTGAGCGTAGCCTTGCCCTTGCAAAGTCTCATTGTCTCCACCTTTCTCGGTATGTCGTTTTTGAAGGGAGCGTCTGGCGGGCGGCTTTGCATCTGCGTACAAACCCGGGTGTTGCCACCAAAGCGCCATCGCTCACGACCAAGATTAGGCGATCTTCCAAGACGTTGCAATGAAAATTTCATTACAAATAAAAATGGAAAATACGTTCCATTTGACGGGGCGGCTGCCTATAATCGGCAGCGTCAGGAGGCCGTGTGGCGCCGGTTTGAGGCCGCTGCCGCACTGCAATAAAGCACCCGAGAGAAAACCATGGCGGAAGAGAGCACCGAGGAATTGCCAAGCGTCGAAGAATTGATGCAGCGCATCGCGGAAAACTACGACGCGTTGCCGCGTCAGTTGAAGAATGTCGCGACGTATATCGAGCAGCATCGATCGAGCGTGATGGTGGACCGCACCAGCGACATTGCCGCGAGCTGTGGCGTGCATCCGTCCGCCGTGGTGCGGTTTGCGCAGCGCTTCGGCTTTTCCGGTTTCTCCGACCTGCAGGCGGTGTTTCGCCAGGCTTACACGGGGCAGGGCAGTTCGTCGCCGAGTTATCAGCAGCGCATTCGCAAGCTGATCGACGAGAAGCCTGGCGCGCTGTCCGGCGGTTCGGTGGCGCGCGAATTCATCGCGGCCTCGCGCGGCGCTCTGGAAGAACTCGAAGCGGGCCTCGACGACAAGGAGTTCGACGCCGCGGTGAAGATGCTGCAACAGGCCGACAACATCTACGTGATCGGCGTACGGCGCTCGTTTCCGGTGGCGAGCTATATCGTCTACGCGCTGCAGCACACGCCCAAACGCGTGCATCTGGTGTCCGGTTTCGGCGGCATGTACCGCGAACAGATTCGCAGTGTGAAGAAGGGCGATGTGGTGATCGCAATCAGCTTCGCGCCCTATGGCAAGGAAACGCAGTATTGCTTGCGAGTGGCGCATCATCATCAGGCGAAGACGCTCGTTATTACGGATAGCCAACTATCTCCGCTTGCGCGTTATGCCAGTACGCAACTGTATGTGAAAGAGGGCAGCGCGTTTGCGTTTCGCTCGCTGACCAGCACGATCTGTTTGTGCCAGGCGTTGTTCATCGCGCTCGCGTACAAGCTCGAATTGAATGTTGAAGAATCCAAAGATACTGGAGGATACGATGACTGATGGGGCAAAGACGATCGACGTGGCGGTGTTCGGCGCAGGGCGCATCGGCAAGATTCATGCGGCGAATCTTGCGCGGCAGCCGGGCGTGCGGCTGAAGTATGTGGTCGACGTGAATCGTGAAGCCGCCGCGGCGCTCGCCGCCGAGCATGGCGCGCAGGTTGCCGATATTGACGGCGCGATGGGCGATGCGTCGATCGGCGCGACCGTGATCTGTTCGAGCACCGACACGCATGCCGATCTGATCTTGCAATCCGCCGCGCAGAAGAAGCATGTGTTCTGCGAGAAGCCGGTCGATCTCACGCTGGAGCGCGCGCGGGCTTGCGCGGATGCGGTGGAGCGCGCGGGCGTGGTGTGCATGATCGGTTTTCAGCGCCGCTTCGATCCGACGTTCTCGGCGTTGAAGGCGCGGCTCGATGCGGGTGAGATCGGCACGCCGGAAATGCTGGTGGTGACGAGCCGCGATCCGGGCGCGCCGCCGGTCGAGTACATCAAGCATTCCGGCGGAATTTTCAAGGACATGCTGATTCACGACTTCGACATCTTCCGCTGGATTCTCGACGACGAGGCCGAGACGCTGCACGCCACCGGCAGTTGTCTGAGCGACCCGGCGATTGCAGAGGCGGGCGATATCGATTCGACCGCGGTGACGATCCGCACGAAGCGCGGCCGCCTGTGCCAGATCAATACCGCGCGCCGTGCCGCCTACGGCTACGACCAGCGTTTCGAAGTACTGGGCAGCCACGGCATGTTGCAAGCGGGCAATGTGCGGCCCACGGAAGTCACGGCCTATTCGAAAACCGAGGTGTCGAGCGACGTGCCGGAAGCGTTTTTCCTCGAACGCTACCGCGCCGCTTACGCGCATGAAATCGCGCATTTCTTCGATGCGGTGACGCATGGCAAGCCGGTGCGTACAACTGTAGCCGACGGTTTGAAGGCGCTCGAACTGGCTGAAGCCGCGACCCGGTCGTGGCGCGAGGGCCGCGCGATCAAACTCGGCGAGGCCTCGTGATGACGGCCGCCGCGCCGCGGGTTCGTGTGGGCGTGGTCGGCCTCGGGCGTCTCGGCAAGCGGCACGCGGAGAATCTGGCGTATCGCGTGCCGGGCGCGTCGCTCGTGGCAGCCTGCAGTCCGGTGGAAGAAGAGCGGGCATGGGCGCGAGAAGCGTTGCCCGCGCCGCGTCTGTACGAGGATTATGCGGAGTTGCTGGGTGACCGCGAAGTGGATGCGGTGTGGCTCGTCACGCCGTCGTCGTTGCACGCGCAGCAGATTGTCGATGCGTTGCGAGCCGGCAAGCATGTGTTCTGTGAGAAGCCTTTGTCGCTGGATCTTGCCGAGTGCGAGCGGGTGCTGGCCGAGTCCGCGCGTTATCCGCATTTGCAGGCCACGATTGGTTTTATGCGGCGCTTCGATCCGAGCTATCGGGACGCATTCGAGAAGATCGAAGCCGGCAAGATCGGCCGGCCGTTTCTGGTGCGCTCACAGACTGCGGATCAGAACGACAGCGATGGTTTTTTCGTGCGTTTTGCGGCGACCTCTGGCGGGATCTTTCTCGATTGCACGGTGCACGATATCGATGTCGCGCGCTGGCTGCTTGGCAAGCCGCGTGCGAAACGCGTGTTTGCCGCGGGGGCCGCGGTGATGCATGAAGGGTTGCGTGAGTTCGGCGATGTCGATAACGGTGTCGCGATCTGCGAGTTCGAGGGCGGCAAGCTGGCGATGTTTTATGCGTCGCGGACGCAGGCGCATGGGAATGATACGCATAGCGAAGTGATCGGCACGGCCGGCGCGCTGGCTATTGGGCGTAATCCGCGGGCGAATCGGGTGGAGATTTATGACGCCACGGGGATTCGGAACGAGTGCACGCCGAATTTTTTTGATCGGTTCGAGGATGCGTTTTTGTTTGAAGCTCGGGCGTTTGTTGCGGCGGTGCGGGGTGGGGTGGGGGCTTCGGCTGCGCAGGCTGGTGCTGGTGCTTCACTCGCTGATGCGGTGGAGGCTACGCGGATTGGGGTGGCGTTGCGGGAGTCTTTGTTGAGGGGGGAGGCGGTTACGTTGTAGGTTTTTTTGCTTTTTGCCTGCGCGGCTGGGTTGGCTTGCTGTGTTGGCCTTTCCTTGAAATCTTTGTGGTCCATTAGCGTTGCCCCTGTGCGGGGCGGCACTCCCTTTCTTTGCCGCCGCAAAGAAAGGAAGCAAAGAAAGCGGCTTTACACCGCCAGCTCATAAGCGGGTCCCCCGGCTCGGAGGAGGCAGTGGCGCATCTGGAATCTGTGCCCTCGCGCATTCCGCGTTCGTGACAAGGCAGTCATGCCGCCTGCGTCGCGCTGCGCGCTCGCCGGAACGGTCCATCCCAAACCCGTCGCGATTCGCGTGCGCGGTTGGGGTCGCCGGCTTCGCCCCGGCGATGCCGCGAAACGGCCGGCGGTCTGAAGTCGCGCGGGCGGGATGGAGCCGGCGCAACGGGAGGCGCTGTGGGACGCGGAAAATGGCGGGACGAGAACAGTCGCGCGAAGAGGCGGAGCACCCGGCAAGCCGCAATGCGGGCAATCCGTCCACGGCTCTTTGAAGGCCCATGGCATCGAACCGACCGAGGTCTTGCCGAACGACCGCGATGGCGCGCGCAGCGCCGCCGGAAGAATGAGCGCCTTGTCACAAACGCGGAATGCGCGAGGGTACGGTTTCCAGATGTGCCACTACCGTCGCTGCGCGGGGGACCCGCTTAAAAGCTGGCGGTGTGAAGCCGCTTTCTTTGCTTCCTTTCTTTGCGGCGGCAAAGAAAGGGAGTGTGTAGTGGTCCAATGGTCCTGGACATCTCTAAAGGGGATAATTCTCCAACTGAGGTGAGAGACATGGGCAGACGGAACCTGACAGACGAGTTCAAGGCTGAGGCAGTGCAACTGGTGGTTGCGCAGGGCTATCCAATCACCAAGGCCTGCGAGGCGTTGGGCGTGGGCGACTCGGCTTTGCGGCGCTGGGTGGCGCAGTGGCGTGCGCAGCAGGCTGAGCCGCCACGCAGCGACGTGCAGATCCAGCGCGACCAGCGACGCATCCGTGAGCTGGAAGCGCGCGTGATGGAGCTTGAGCGGGAGCGCGAGATACTAAAAAAGTCTACGGCCTTCTTCGTCAAGGAAATGGATCGCTCCTCGAAGTGATCCGTTCGCTGAAGAAGGCCTGGCCGGTGAGTCTGATGTGCCGTTTGCTGAAGGTGCCGCGAAGCAGCTATTACGCCTTTGCTGCGCGGCCGCCCAAACCGGGCGCATCGCCTCCACTGCTGAAGGCCGTGCGTCAGATTCATAGCGAAAGCCGCAGCAGTTACGGCAGTCGCCGGATGGCGCAGGCACTGCAGCAGCAGGGTTATGCAATCGGACGCTACCGGGCGCGTTCACTGATGCGCGAGGCGCAACTGGCTGTGGCCAGGCGGCGAACGCACCGGTATCGCAAGGCCGAGGGTGAAGCCCTGATTGCACCTAACCTGCTTGAGCGGCAATTCGAGCCGGGCGCGATCAACCGGGTATGGGCAGGCGATATCACGTATGTGAGAACGCGTCAGGGGTGGTCCTATCTGGCCATCGTGATGGATCTGCACTCGCGCCGCATCGTAGGCTGGGCGTTCGCCTTGCAGGCGGATACGGAACTGGTCATCCAGGCCCTACAGCAGGCCCGGCAGAAGCGGCGCCCGGCAGCCGGGCTGATGTTCCACTCCGATCAGGGCTGCCAGTACACCAGCGAGCGCTTCGTGGGCGATCTGAAGGCGAACGGGATCGTCCAGAGCATGAGCAGAAAGGGGAATTGTTGGGACAACGCGGTGGTCGAGCGCTTCTTCAGAAGCCTGAAGAGTGAATGGATTGGCGAACAGGAATACGGCAACCACGAACTCGCCCGCCGCGATATCGCGGGCTACATCGCAGACTTCTACAACTACCGGCGCATTCATTCGGCGGCAAACAATCTGCCGCCAGTGCGGTACGAAACTTCGATTTATTGAAAAAACCCTTTGTGGGTGTCCAAAGAGGCTTGACCACTACAGTGCCGCCCCGCACAGGGGCAACGCTAATAAACCACAAAGATTTCAAGGAAAGGCCAAAGCACCAAGCAAACAGCCAAAAAAAACCGCCCCGCCGGCAACCCCACCAACCCTGCTGTAGAATTTAAGCCTCCAGCGTCAAAAAAACACGCCCCAGTCCGAAGGTCATCATCGATGCAAATTCAGATTCACAAGGAAGTCGATGCACGCGGCCTCATGTGCCCGCTGCCCATCTTGCGCGCCAAGAAGGCGCTCGCCGATATGGAAAGCGGCCAGATTCTCAAGGTGCTCGCCACCGACCCGGGCTCGCAGCGCGATTTCGCCGCGTTTGCCCGGCAAACCGGCAATGAAATCGTCGAAAGCTCCGCGCACGACAAGGTTTTCACCTTCCTGATGAAGCGCCGCTAAAGCCGACGCAGCAACGCGCTCACTCGTGAGAGGGTCGCAAAAAACAAAAGGCGCTGTCCCCGCGAATGCGGGCACAGCGCCTTTTGACTTCGGTTCAACGCTACCGAGAGGCTACCGGCTCAAAGCCGCTCAACCCTCCAGCACCGGCGAACGCGTGCGCAGATATTCTTCGAAATCGGCAGCCACTTCCGGGTGACGCAAGGCGAACTCGACGGTCGCCTTCAGATAACCCAGCTTGCTGCCGCAGTCGAAACGCGTGCCGTGATACTTGTACGCCAGCACCTGTTCGTCGGCGAGCAGCGATTGGATTGCGTCCGTCAGCTGCAATTCGCCGCCCGCGCCCGGCTTCAACGCACGCAGATGTTCGAAGATGCGCGGCTTCAGCACATAGCGGCCCACCACGCCGAGATTCGACGGCGCCACGCTCGGCTCCGGCTTCTCGACGATGCCCGACATCTTGATGATCGAGTCTTCCCACTCCTTGCCGTCGACGATACCGTACGACTTGGTTTCCTGAGCGGGAATCTCTTCGACGCCGATCACCGAGCTGTGATAGTGGTCGAACACCTCGATCATCTGCGTCATGACGGGCGGCGTGCCGTACAGCAAGTCGTCCGCGAGAATGACGGCGAACGGGTTGTCGCCCACCAGCTTTTCGGCGCACATCACCGCGTGGCCCAGGCCCAGCGCTTCCGGCTGACGCACGTAGAAGCAGTCCACATGGCTCGGCTTGATGCTGCGCACGAGTTCCAGCAGCTTGTCCTTGCCGCGTGCCTCGAGTTCCGCCTCGATTTCATACGACTTATCGAAGTGGTCCTCGATCGCGCGCTTGCTGCGGCCCGTGACGAAGATCATTTCGGTGATGCCGGCCGCCATTGCCTCTTCCACCGCGTACTGGATCAGCGGCTTGTCGACAATCGGGAGCATCTCTTTCGGGCTCGCCTTCGTGGCCGGGAGGAACCGGGTGCCAAGACCTGCTACCGGAAAAACCGCCTTTGTAACTTTTAGCATGTGATTACCCTGAATCCTCTGGTTTAGCTATCGGTCCTTGCCTGCCTCTTCGGGCGGGCACGGAGCGTGATCAAGCCGGCAAGCGCGCCAGTTGGGCTTTCAGCTTGCCCACCGTCGCTTCGAATTCCGCCAGTCTTTTCTGCTCCTGCTCAACGACTGCCGGCGGTGCCTTTGCAACGAAACTCTCATTCTGCAGTTTTCCGCTGCACTTGACGATTTCCGTACTCAACCGCGCAATCTCCTTCGACAACCGCTCGCGCTCCACTGCCACATCGATTTCCACCTTCAGCACGAGCTTGTCATTCCCCACGATAGCAATTGGCGCGCCATCTGCCTGCGCATCCAGCGTTGCCTCGTCGGCAATGATCTGCACTTCGGACAAACGGGCCAATGCCTGCGCGTACGGAGCAAAGGTGCGCAGGCGCTCCGCGTTGCCGGTAGCGAGCAACGGCACCTTGACCGCCGGCGACAGATTCATTTCGCCGCGCAGATTCCGGCACGCATCGATCACTGCTTTCAGATCGGCCGCCCACTGTTCCGCGTTTTCATCGATCTTCGACGGTTCGGCGACGGGGTAAGGCTGCACCATGATGGACGCTTCGCCCTCGGCCTTGCCTTCGGGGTAACGCCCGGCCAACGGCGCCACTTTTTGCCACAGCGCCTCGGTAATGAACGGAATCACCGGGTGCGCCAACCGCAGCACCGTCTCGAGCACGCGCAGCAGAGTACGGCGAGTTGCGCGCTGCTGGTTCGGCTGACCCGTCTGGATCTGAACCTTCGCGAGCTCCAGATACCAGTCACAGTATTCGTCCCATACGAACTTGTATAGGGCGTTGGCCACATTGTCAAAACGATAGTCGGCGAAACCCTTGGCGATTTCCGCTTCCACGCGCTGCAGACGCGAGACGATCCAGAAGTCGGCCTGCGAGAAATGCAAGTGTCCGTCCGGACCGCATTCGCCGCATTGTTCCGGTTTGCCGAAACCGCAATCGTGGCCTTCGCAGTTCATCAGCACGAAACGGGTGGCATTCCACAGCTTGTTGCAGAAGTTGCGATAGCCTTCGCAGCGCGCCAGGTCGAAGTTGACGTTGCGCCCGAGCGTGGCCATCGAGGCCATCGTGAAGCGCAGCGCGTCGGTGCCGAACGCGGGGATGCCGTCGGGGAATTCCTTACGGGTTTTCTTTTCGATCGACGCGGCCTGCTTCGGGTTCATCAGGCCGGTGGTGCGCTTGGCGACCAGCGCGTCGAGGCCGATGCCGTCGACGATATCGATCGGGTCGAGCGTGTTGCCCTTGCTCTTCGACATCTTCTGGCCTTCGGCGTCGCGCACGAGACCGTGCACGTACACCGTATCGAACGGCACCTTGCCGGTGAAGTGCGTGGTCATCATGACCATGCGCGCGACCCAGAAGAAGATGATGTCGAAGCCGGTGACCAGCACCGACGACGGCAGGAAGTGCTTCAACTCCTGGGTTTCATTCGGCCAACCGAGCGACGAGAACGGCACCAGAGCAGACGAGAACCAGGTGTCGAGCACATCTTCGTCGCGCCTGAGCGCGCCCGTATAGCCGGCCGCCGCGGCCTTGGCGCGCGCGTCTTCCTCGGTCTTCGCGACGAAGATTTCGCCGTTTTCGCCGTACCACGCCGGGATCTGGTGGCCCCACCAGAGTTGGCGCGAGATGCACCAGTCCTGAATGTTTTCGAGCCACTGATAGTAAGTGGTGGTCCAGTTTTCCGGCACGAACTTGATTTCGCCGCTGCGCACCACGTCTAGCGCGGTTTCGGCGATCGATTTGCCCGGATTGAAGGTGCCTTCCGGCGCCGGCTTGCTCATGGCGACGAACCATTGGTCCGTCAGCATCGGCTCGATCACGACGCCCGTACGGTCGCCGCGCGGCACCATCAGCTTATGCGGCTTGACCGATTCGAGCACGCCGAGCGCTTCGAGGTCGGCCACCACCTGCTTGCGGGCGTCGAAACGGTCTAGGCCGCGGTATTTTTCCGGCGCGTTGTCGTTGATCTTCGCGTCGAGCGTGAGGATTTCGATCATCGGCAGCTTGTGGCGCAGACCGACCTGGTAGTCGTTGAAATCGTGCGCGGGCGTAACCTTGACGACGCCGGTGCCGAACTCGCGGTCGACATAATCATCTGCGATGATCGGCACTTCGCGGCCCGATAGCGGCAGTGTGACCGTCTTGCCGATCAGGTGCGCGTAGCGCTCGTCTTCCGGGTGGACCATCACGGCGGTGTCGCCGAGCATGGTTTCCGGGCGCGTGGTGGCGACCGTCAGATGGCCCGAGCCGTCGGTGAGCGGGTACTGGATGTGCCACAGCGAGCCGTTTTCTTCTTCGCTGACCACTTCAAGATCGGAGACGGCGGTGAGCAGCACCGGGTCCCAGTTCACGAGGCGCTTGCCGCGATAGATCAGGCCCTGTTCATACAGACGCACGAAGACGTCGCGCACGGCGGCCGACATCTTGTCGTCCATCGTGAAGTATTCGCGCGACCAGTCGATCGAGGCGCCGAGGCGGCGCACCTGGTTTGTGATGGTCGAGCCGGATTCCTGTTTCCACTCCCAGACGCGTTCAACGAATTTTTCACGGCCGAGGTCGTGGCGCGAGACGCCTTGCGCGTCCAGTTGCCGCTCGACGACGATCTGCGTGGCGATGCCCGCGTGGTCCGTGCCCGGCACCCACAGGGTGTTTTCGCCGAGCATGCGGTGATAGCGGGCGAGGCCGTCCATGATGGTCTGGTTGAACGCATGGCCCATGTGGAGGGTGCCCGTGACGTTCGGCGGCGGCAGCTGGATCGAGAAATCTTTCCGGTTTTCGTCGATGACGGGCGTCGCGTAGGCGCGCTTTTCCCATTCGGGGCCCCAGTGGGCTTCGATGGTGTGGGGCTCGAAGCTTTTGGCAAGCGTGGAGGTGGTGTCGCTCGGGGTCTCGCTCATTTGTGTCGGTTCGGCTGGTGAATGCTGGGAATGGTTGATTATAAGCGGCGCCTTGGCGGCGGGCGGGTTTTGGGTGGTTTGGGGTTGGCTTGCTGCTTTGGCCTTTCCTTGAAATCTTTGTGGTTTATTGGCGTTGCCCCTGTGCGGGGCGGCACTCCCTTTCTTTGCCGCCGCAAAGAAAGGAAGCAAAGAAAGCGGCTTTACACCGCCAGCTTGTAAGCGGGTCCCCCGGACTGGAGGAGGCAGTGGCGCATCTGGAATCTGTGCCCTCGCGCATTCCGCGTTCGTGACAAGGCAGTCATGCCGCCCGCGTCGCGCTGCGCGCTCGCCGGAACGGTCTATCCCAAACCCGCCGCGGCTCGTGTGCGCAGTGGGGCCACCGGCTTCGCCCCAACGATGCCGCGAAACGGCCGGCGGTCCTGAAAGCGCTCGGGTGGGACGGAGCCGGGCACACGGGAGACGCCGTGGGACGTGGAAAATGACGGAACGAGAACAGTTGCGCGCGAGAGAGGCCGAGCACCCGGCAAGCCGCAATGCGGAAAATCCGTCCACAGCTCATTGAAGGCCCTTGGCATCGAACCGACTGAGGTCTTGCCGAACGACCGCGACGGCGCGCGCAGCGCCGCCGGAAGAATGAGCGCCTTGTCACGAACGCGGAATGCGCGAGGGCACAGATTCCAGATGCGCCACTGCCCCCTCCAAGCCGGGGGACCCACTTAAAAGCTGGCGGTGTGAAGCCGCTTTCTTTGCTTCCTTTCTTTGCGGCGGCAAAGAAAGGGAGTGTGTAGTGGTCAAGCCTCTTTGGACACCCACAAAGGGTTTTTTCAATAAATCGAAGTTTCGTACCGCACTGGCGGCAGATTGTTTGCCGCCGAATGAATGCGCCGGTAGTTGTAGAAGTCTGCGATGTAGCCCGCGATATCGCGGCGGGCGAGTTCGTGGTTGCCGTATTCCTGTTCGCCAATCCATTCACTCTTCAGGCTTCTGAAGAAGCGCTCGACCACCGCGTTGTCCCAACAATTCCCCTTTCTGCTCATGCTCTGGACGATCCCGTTCGCCTTCAGATCGCCCACGAAGCGCTCGCTGGTGTACTGGCAGCCCTGATCGGAGTGGAACATCAGCCCGGCTGCCGGGCGCCGCTTCTGCCGGGCCTGCTGTAGGGCCTGGATGACCAGTTCCGTATCCGCCTGCAAGGCGAACGCCCAGCCTACGATGCGGCGCGAGTGCAGATCCATCACGATGGCCAGATAGGACCACCCCTGACGCGTTCTCACATACGTGATATCGCCTGCCCATACCCGGTTGATCGCGCCCGGCTCGAATTGCCGCTCAAGCAGGTTAGGTGCAATCAGGGCTTCACCCTCGGCCTTGCGATACCGGTGCGTTCGCCGCCTGGCCACAGCCAGTTGCGCCTCGCGCATCAGTGAACGCGCCCGGTAGCGTCCGATTGCATAACCCTGCTGCTGCAGTGCCTGCGCCATCCGGCGACTGCCGTAACTGCTGCGGCTTTCGCTATGAATCTGACGCACGGCCTTCAGCAGTGGAGGCGATGCGCCCGGTTTGGGCGGCCGCGCAGCAAAGGCGTAATAGCTGCTTCGCGGCACCTTCAGCAAACGGCACATCAGACTCACCGGCCAGGCCTTCTTCAGCGAACGGATCACTTCGAGGAGCGATCCATTTCCTTGACGAAGAAGGCCGTAGACTTTTTTAGTATCTCGCGCTCCCGCTCAAGCTCCATCACGCGCGCTTCCAGCTCACGGATGCGTCGCTGGTCGCGCTGGATCTGCACGTCGCTGCGTGGCGGCTCAGCCTGCTGCGCACGCCACTGCGCCACCCAGCGCCGCAAAGCCGAGTCGCCCACGCCCAACGCCTCGCAGGCCTTGGTGATTGGATAGCCCTGCGCAACCACCAGTTGCACTGCCTCAGCCTTGAACTCGTCTGTCAGGTTCCGTCTGCCCATGTCTCTCACCTCAGTTGGAGAATTATCCCCTTTAGAGATGTCCAGGACCATTGGACCACTACAGTGCCGCCCCGCACAGGGGCAACGCCAATAGACCACAAAGATTTCAAGGAAAGGCCAACACAGCAATCAGACCCAACCCCCAGCGCCCGCAACAAAAGACCAACAAAAAGAAACCGACAACCCCACCCCAACCCACCCCGCCGAACAGGCAAAAAAACCGCCCCCCCTCCGGGGCATATAATGTCGAACGACCCGCCGCCCCTCCGAAAAAATGCCCGACCTGCTAGCCAATCTCAACCCCGAACAACACGCCGCCGTCACGCTCCCGAACGAGCCCGCCCTCATTCTCGCCGGCGCGGGCAGCGGCAAGACCCGCGTCCTGATCACGCGCATCGCGTGGCTTATCCAGCACGGTCTGGCGTCGCCGGCCACGATTCTGGCGGTGACCTTCACCAACAAAGCCGCCCGCGAGATGATGTCGCGTCTGTCGGCGCTCCTGCCGATCGACACGCGCGGCATGTGGATCGGCACCTTCCACGGCCTCTGTAACCGCATGCTGCGCGCGCATCACCGCGACGCGGGCCTGCCGGCCACCTTCCAGATTCTCGATACCGCCGACCAGCTGTCCGCGATCAAGCGTCTGATGAAGGGCCTCAACATCGACGACGAAAAGTACCCGGCGAAAAATCTCCAGTACTTCATCAACAACGCGAAAGAACAAGGTCTGCGCCCAAAAGACGTCGACGCCACCGACAACTTCAACCGCAAATTCGTCGAACTCTACGAAGCCTACGACCAGCAATGCCAGCGCGAAGGCGTCGTCGACTTTCCGGAACTGCTGCTGCGCTGCTACGAACTGCTCGCGCACAATCCGCCGTTGCGCGCCCACTACCAGGCGCGCTTCCGGCATATTCTGGTCGACGAGTTCCAAGACACCAACAAGCTGCAATACGCCTGGCTCAAGATGCTGGCGGGCCAGACCAACTCGATCTTCGCCGTCGGCGACGACGATCAGTCGATCTACGCGTTTCGCGGCGCGAACGTCGGCAACATGCGCGACTTCGAACACGAGTTCAACGTCCGTCATCTGATCAAGCTGGAGCAGAACTACCGCTCGCACGGCCATATTCTCGACGCCGCCAATCAGCTCATCGCCAACAATTCGCGCCGTCTGGGCAAGAATCTGCGTACCGACGCGGGCCACGGCGAACCGGTCCGCGTGTATGAATCCGCGACTGATTCGCAGGAAGCCAGCTGGATCGTCGAGGAAATCAAGGCGCTGATCAGCACCGGCACGTCGCGCAGCGAAATCGCGATTCTCTACCGCAGCAACGCGCAGTCGCGCACGATCGAACACACGCTGGTCAACGCGGGCATCGCGTATCGCGTGTACGGCGGCTTGCGCTTTTTCGAGCGCCAGGAAGTCAAGCACGCGCTCGCCTATCTGCGCCTGATCGACAATCCGAACGACGACACCGCGTTCGCGCGCGTTGTCAATTTTCCGACACGCGGCATCGGCGCGCGCTCCATCGAGCAACTCGCGGACGCGGCGCGTCTGTACAACTGCTCGATGGCCGCAGCGATTCCGTACGTGGCGGGCAAGGCGGGTTCGAGCCTCGCGGCCTTCGCGAACCTGGTCGGCAAGATGCGCGCGGAAACGCAGCAGATGAGCCTGCCGGAAACCGTCGAATACGTGGTGCGCACGAGCGGTCTCTCGGAGTTCTATCAGAACGAACGCGAAGGCCAGGACCGGCTCGAGAACTTGCAGGAACTGGTCAACGCGGCCGCCGCGTTCGTCAGCGAAGAGGGCTACGGCATGGACACGCCGGCGCGCTCCATTCCGCTGCGTCCGGGCGCGACCGCCGCGCCCGAACTGGCCGTCGCCACCGACGATCCGAATACCGTCGTGCTCGACGCCCCCGGCATTGCCGACCCGGCGCAAAACCCGGACACGATGACGCCGCTCGCCGGTTTCCTGTCACACGCATCGCTGGAGGCGGGCGACAATCAGGCGCAAGCCGGCCAGGAAGCCGTGCAACTGATGACGGTGCACGCGGCGAAGGGCCTCGAGTTCACGGCGGTGTTCATCACCGGTCTGGAAGAGGGGCTGTTCCCACACGAAAACAGCGCGATGGAATCGGACGGCCTGGAAGAGGAGCGCCGCCTGATGTACGTGGCAATCACGCGCGCCAAGGAGCGGTTGTATCTGTCGTTCGCGCAGAGCCGCATGCTGCATGGTCAGACGCGTTACAACATCCGTTCGCGTTTCTTCGACGAACTGCCGCAGGAAACGCTCAAGTGGCTCACGCCGAAGGTCGAGGCGGGCGCGCGCTGGGGCGGCCGCTCCGACAACGCGGGTTATGGGCGCGACTGGTTCGCGCGGCCGGGTTATACGGGGCCCGCATCGTCCACGCCCGCGCAGTTGCCCGCGTTCGCGAACGAGCAGCGTGCGGCGGAAACGGGTTTCCGCGTCGGCCAGCAAGTGTTCCACACCAAGTTCGGCGAAGGCACGATCACCGCGCTCGAAGGCGGCGGCGCCGACGCGAAAGCACAGGTCAAATTCAAGCGGCACGGCGAGAAATGGCTGGCGCTCGCGGTCGCTAAATTGCAGGCGGTGGAATGAGCGGGACGGGCGCAGGTGCCGGGATGTCCGGCGTCGACGCAGCGCGCCAAGTGGCGCATGGCGTTGAAACGGTGGGCGTCGAGGCCCAAGGCGTAGAAGCCGCCGGCACGCCAGCGGTGGTGGGGGGCTCGTCAGCCGCAAGCCTCTCCGCGATAGATCCGGACCGCAGCGGCAAGCCGCTTTCACGGCGACCGCTCGGAATTCTGGCGGCGTTGCCGCAAGAGCTCGGCGATCTGATCGAAGCGATGCGCGCCGAGTCCGGCGTGCGCACGATCACGCACGGTCAGCGCGACTATCACGTGGGCACCGTCCACGGCGCGCCGTGTGTGGTGACGCTGGCGCGCGTCGGCAAGGTCGCGGCGGCGGCCACGGTCAGCGCGCTGATCCATGCATTCGACGTCGAAGCGGTCGTCTTCACGGGCGTGGCCGGCGGCGTGGGCAGCGAAGTGCGAGTGGGCGACATCGTCGTCGCTGACGCGTTGCTGCAGCACGATCTCGACGCATCGCCGCTGTTTCCGCGTTTCGAAGTGCCGTTGCTGGGCGTCTCGCGATTCGACGCCGATGTGGCGCTGGCCGATCAACTCGCCGCAGCCTGCGGGCGGTTCGTCGCGGAAGAGGGCTTGGCCTTGGCGGCGCGTTTCGGCACACGTGAGCCGCGCGTGCATCGCGGTTTGATCATCAGCGGCGATCAGTTCGTGGCCAGCGCGGCCGGCGTTCAGGCCTTGCGCGAGGCGTTGCCGGATGCGCTCGCCGTCGAGATGGAAGGCGCGGCGATCGCGCAGGTCTGTTACGAATACGGCGTGCCGTGCGCGGTCGTGCGTACCGTTTCCGATACCGCCGACGATCACGCGCCGGCGTCTTTCGTGTCGTTTCTCACGGAGATCGCGGGGACGTATTCGAACGCGATTCTGACGCGGTTTTTAGAAGCGCGTAGTTCGACCGTCTGACGGACGGCGTCGGGATGCGCGTGTCGACGCATCTATAACGACACGCGCTTCAGCCCCGCTGCTGCCTTGCAAGCTACTTCCCCGCACCGTCGTCCAATGCCTCGCGCACCTGCTGCAACGCGGCCGGATCTTCGATGGTCGGCAGATCGCCAGGCTCGCGTCCCTCGGCGAGCGCCGCGATCGCGCGGCGCAGCAGCTTGCCGGAGCGTGTCTTCGGCAGCATGGGCACCACCACGACCCGTGACGGCCGCGCAATCGCGCCGAGCTGGCGGTCTACCGTCGCCGTGAGTTCGGCGTCCAGTTTGCTGCGCTTTTTCGTGTCCGCGTAAGCCTGCGCGTCGCGCAGCACCACGAAGGCCATCGCCGCCTGGCCCTTCAAAGGATCGGTAACGCCGACCACCGCGACCTCCGCCACGGCCGCGTGGCTCGACAACGCTTCCTCGATCTCGCGCGTGCCGAGCCGGTGGCCGGCGACGTTGATCACGTCGTCGGTGCGGCCGAGGATCGTCACGTAGCCGTCTTCGTCCTGCACGCCCCAGTCGAAGGTCGAATAGACCTGCTGGTTTGGGATGCTCGACCAGTAAGTGCTCACGAAGCGTTTGTCGTCGCCCCATACCGTCGACATGCAACCGGGCGGCAGCGGATAGTCCAGCGTCAGGACGCCTTTCTCGCCGGGCGGGCAGGGCTCGCCGGTGAGCTCGTTGCGCAAGGTCAGGTTGAATCCCGCCGACGGCACGCCCGGCGAGCCAAGCCTGGTCGGCAGTGCTTCGACGCCGCGCGGAATCGCCAGCATCGGCCAGCCGGTCTCGGTCTGCCAGTAGTTGTCGATCACCGGCTTGTCGAGCGCGCCGGCGATCCAGGCGGCGGTGGGTTCGTCGAGCGGCTCGCCGGCGAGGAACAGCGCGCGCAGGCTCGTCAGGTCCGCCTGCTTCAGCAGCGCCGGGTCCTGCTTCTTCAGCACGCGCAAGGCGGTCGGCGCGGTGAACATCAGATTGATCCGGTGATGCGCGACGAGACGCCACCAGATGCCGCCGTCCGGACGGATCGGCGTGCCTTCGTACATCACGGTGGTGAGGCCCGCGATCAGCGGCGCGTAGACGATATAGCTGTGGCCGACCACCCAGCCCACGTCCGACGCCGTGAACATCACGTCGCCCGCTTTGCCCTGAAAGATGTGTTCCATCGAAGCCGCCAGCGCGACCGCGTAGCCACCGACGTCGCGTTGCACGCCCTTCGGCTTGCCGGTCGTGCCCGACGTGTACAGCACGTAGGAAGGCTCGTTCGATTCGAGCCATTCGCACGGCACGTGGGCGTCGAAGAACTGCTCGCGCAGCGGTTCGTAGGCGACCAGGTAGCTGGCGTTGAGCCGCTCGGGCGCGAGTTGCCGGTCGATCAGCAGAACGCGCGGCGTCTTGTGTTGGGCGCGGGCGAGCGCCTCGTCCATCAGCGGTGTGTAGTCGATCACCTTGCCGCCGCGCGCGCCGGCGTCGGCGGTGACGATCAGGACCGGCTTTGCGTCGTCGATGCGGGCCGCGAGATTCGGCGCCGCGAAGCCGCCGAACACCACCGAATGAATCGCGCCGAGACGCGCGCAGGCGAGCATCGCGAACAGGGCTTCGGGGATCATCGGCAGATAGAGCAGCACTACGTCGCCGCGTTTCACGTCGAGCGAGCGCATGACCGCTGCCATCCGGTTGACCTCGCCGTACAGTTCGGCGTAGGTGTAGCGCCGCTCGATGCCGGTTTCCGTCGACACATACACTAGCGCGTTCTGCTGCGCGCGCTCGGCCAGATGGCGGTCCACCGCGTTGTGGCACAGGTTCGTCCGGCCGCCGACAAACCAGCGCGCGAACGGCGGATTCGAACGGTCGAGCACCGTATCGAACGGCGTGTGCCAATGAATGCGCCGCGCCTCGTCGCGCCAGAATGCTTCGGGGTCTTCGATCGAACGGCGGTGGAAGTCGCGATAGCTTGTCATCTGCGGCGATCCTTCTGCTGCGTGAGTGAACGGATGTCGGGTCGTGCGGCCGTGTGGCGCGGCGCGAGAGCAGGGCGTGTATCCGCACAAGCATAGAGCAGGCGTGGCTCGGCGGACAACGCGGGTTCACCATGAGCGATGCGGCGTGCTATCGGGATGGGTGATGACTTCCGCGGCGGGCCTGCCGGGGACACCCGTTGCAGACAAAGAAAAAGAAAAAGGCGCCGAAGCGCCTTCTTCTCACCAGAGTTGCCGTCAGCCGGCCGTCACGCCTTTGCGCGCTTGCCTTCCACATCGGGCAGGAACACCGTCAGCACGCCGATCAGCGGCAGGAACGAGCAGACCTTATAGACGTACGTGATGCTGGTGGCATCGGCTAGTTGCCCGAGCACCGCCGCGCCGATCCCGCCCATGCCGAACGCGAAGCCGAAGAACAGGCCCGCGACCATGCCCACCTTGCCGGGAATCAGTTCCTGCGCATACACGAGGATCGCCGAGAACGCCGAGGCGAGCACCACGCCGATGATCACCGTCAGCACGCCGGTCCAGAACAGATTGGCGTACGGCAGCAGCAGCGTGAACGGCGCCACGCCGAGAATCGACACCCAGATCACATACTTGCGGCCGATCCTGTCGCCGATCGGACCGCCGATCACCGTGCCCGCCGCGACGGCCGCGAGGAACACGAACAGATGAACCTGCGCGGCCTGCACCGGCAGATGGAACTTGTCGATCAAATAGAAGGTGAAGTAGCTGTTGATGCTGGCGAGATAGAAGTACTTCGAGAACACCAGCAGGATCAGCACGCCCATCGCGAACATGACCTTGTTGCGCGACAGCGTGGCGTGACCGGCGACGCTGCGCGCTTTCTTCACCGACGGATGCGCCTTGTACCAGCGGCCGATCTGCGTCAGCACGACGATCGCGACGAGGGCGGCCACCGAAAACCACGCGATGCTGCGCTGGCCGTGCGGAATCACGATCAACGCGGCGAGCAGCGGCCCGAGCGACGAACCCGCATTGCCGCCCACCTGGAACAGCGACTGCGCGAGCCCGTGCCGGCCGCCCGACGCCATGCGCGCGACCCGCGACGACTCCGGATGAAACACCGACGAACCGCAGCCCACCAGCGCGGCTGCCACCAGCAGCACGCCGAAGCTGGGCGCGACCGACATCAGCAGCAGACCCGCGAGCGTGAAGCCCATGCCGACGGGCAGCGAATACGGCTTCGGATGCTTGTCCGTATAACTACCGACCAGCGGCTGCAGCAGCGACGCAGTGATCTGATAGGTCAGCGTGATCAGACCGATCTGACCGAACGACAGCGAGAAGTTGTCCTTCAGCATCGGGTAGATCGCCAGGATCAACGATTGGATCATGTCGTTGAGCAGATGCGAGAAGCTGATCGCGCCGAGCACGGAGTACACCGTGCGCTGCGCTTTGGCGGCGGGCTGCGCGGCGGCGGCCGAGCCGGTTCCTGTTCCAGCTCCGCCGGCGAGGGCGCTTTTATCGAGGCTCGTTTCCATACGCTAGATGAGAGAGAAGAAAGGTGGATCTGAGGTAGCCGGAGGCTCTGTTCGGGCGACGTTTCCAGCGCTGCGGCATTTCGACGCGGCGACGTGCGCCGTCAACTAATTGTCGAAGTTTAAAGTGGCCTGAGTTAAATGTAAGGACAAGTTTTGTCGTGAATCGGACAGGTTCTGGTCATAAGGGCCAGAGACCGTGCGCCGAAACGGGGAACCGTGCGCACCTCGGCGGTGCCGGCGACCGGTGTGTTGCCACGGCTACGCATGGCTGGCAAGTCGTCTGATATATGCCAACCACCGAATTTTGGCCATGTATAAAACGGTCGCGGGCGCGCGGCTTACGAGGCGGCGCGCCGAGGACCGGGCGACAGATGTGGCAAGAACCGTGGCAAAACGCGTGGTGACACGCGTGGCGCAAGCGGCTGGCATTTTCGCAAGCGACGTTAAAGATCGCCGGCGTTCTTGCCGTAGACCCGGAGAGATAAGCAGCAATGCCGGAACCGACCTTTCCGGCAGTTCTAAACGTGGGGACGGGGAATATGAAAGCAGTTTCGCTGGGAAGCCAGACGGGCGCGGGATTCGTACCGGGGGGAGAAGCGGCGGGCAAGCCGCCGCGTGGCCAGAGCAGCCGCTCGCGGGCGGTGAGGCTCAAGGGATTGTCGGTGAAGGCGATGTTGCGCCTCGCTTTCGCCGTGCTGCTGGTCGGCACGCTGCTGATCGGCGTGTTCTCGCTGACCCAGATTAGCCGTCTGAATGCGTCGGCCCAATCGATCTACGATCAGGGGCATGTCGCGAGCCGTGCCGCCGAAGAAGCGCGCGGCCACATGCTGCGCGCGAGCCGCGCGCAAAAAATGCTGCTCACCGCTACCACCGCGAAGGAGCGCGATGAACTCGGCACCGACATCGAGGCGGGCTTAAGCGGTCTCGCCGCGCAACTCGGCACGCTGCAACAGTACGTCGACACGTCCGACGCGAAGGCCGTCGATCAGCAAAAGAAATTCGCCGCCGCCGTGACCGTGTGGAGCGGGCATCTGCGCGACTTCGTGACGCTCGTGAAAGCGCAGCCGCTCGACCTCTCGCAGATGAACTGGCAGGTCGGCACGCAGGATGTGTCGCTGCTGGTCGAAACCGGCAAGCTTGAAAAAATGGTCGATGAACTCGTCGCGCAGCGCGGCAAGGCGGCCAAGGCGACCATCGAGGCGTCGGGCTTTATTTACCACTCGTCGTTCGTGATGCTCGCGGTGGCGACGCTCGGGCTGATCGTGCTCGCGTTCGGCATCAGCGAGTGGGTGGTGCGGCGGCTCGCCGGCCAGCTTGGCGGCGAGCCGGCGTATGCAAAGGAAATTGCCAGCCGGATCGCGGCGGGCGATCTGTCGGTCGAAATCGCGCTGGGTCGCAAGGACAAGTCGAGCATGCTGTTCGCGCTGCAGGACATGCAAAGCGGGCTCGCCACGACGGTCGCCGACATTGCGTCGAGCGCCGATGCGATTGCGACGGCGTCGGGTGAGATTTCGATGGGCAATCTGGACCTGTCGCAGCGCACCGAGCAGCAGGCCATGGCGCTCGAACGCACCGCGAGCAGCATGGAGCAGTTGACATCGACGGTTCGCCAGAACGCCGATAACGCGAAGCAGGCGAGCACGCTGGCCAACAACGCGTCGGAAATCGCGGAGAAGGGCGGTGCCGTGGTGAGCCGCGTGGTCGCGACGATGAACGAGATCAACGATAGCGCGCGCAGTATCGGCGACATCATCGGCGTGATTGAAGGGATTGCGTTTCAGACCAATATTCTGGCGCTGAACGCGGCGGTCGAGGCTGCGCGGGCGGGCGAGGAAGGGCGCGGTTTTTCGGTGGTGGCTGCCGAGGTGCGCAATCTGGCTCAGCGTAGTGCCGCTGCCGCGAAAGAGATCAAGGGGTTGATCAGCACGTCGGTGGAGCGTGTCAGCAATGGCTCGACCCTGGCTCAGGACGCTGGGCAGACCATGGATGAAGTGGTCAAGGCGGTGAAGCGCGTGACCGACATCATGGGGGAGATTTCTGCGGCTTCCTCCGAGCAGAGCGCCGGGATCGAGGAGATAAATCTTGCCGTGACGCAGATGGATTCTGGGACGCAGCAGAATGCTGCGTTGGTGGAGGAGGCTACCGCTGCTGCCAGGTCGTTGGATGATCAGGCGCGGGGGTTGAAGGTGATGGTGGGGAAATTCCGGCTGTGAGGGAAGGCCGCGTGCGGCGTCTTTGCTGCCGCGGTCGCTCTCTTCGGGGCTATAAGAATGTGATCTTCAAAATCTGCGCACCAACCCCGCGTGTGCCGACGAACAGATTTCCGGCGCTGTCCCTGGTCATGGACGTAATGAAGTCGGACGTGGCGGTGAATGGGTAGGACGCGATGCTGCCATTCGCGGGACGCCGATAAATGACTCGCGAACCGGCGGTGTAGACGTTTCCTTGTTTGTCGACCGCGATTGCATTGCTGGCAGTCGTTAGTCCGGTCGCCAGCGTCGTCACGACGCCGTCGGGGGAAGTCTTGCGGACCGTGTCGAGACTTCTTATGTAGAGATAACCGCTGCTGTCGATTGCAAGATCGGCCCGCCGCTGAGGGAAAATGTCGCGGCGCTGCCGTTCCCGTCGACATTTCCGCTCGCACCGCCGCCGGCAAGAACCGCCCACGTGTTGTGGGCCAGGCCAAACTTCACGATCCGGTTGCTCCTGCCAGGCTGACGACGCTCAGGGCCGATGCTGAAAGGCCATTGGCCGACGACTGTGTGGTGGTGACGATATTCGTTGCAGGACCCGTTGCATTCGCGGGTACTGCGACTTGCGCGCCAATCTGCGTGTAGACGGTATGCGACGTTCCGCTGATTGTTATCACGGTGCCATTCGGCGAACTCACGATCGTGCCGGCCGGAACCTGGACTGAAGCTTTTGCCGTTATGCTCCGGCTGGCGCCTGGCGCCAACGTGGTTGTCACGGCGCCATGTCGGCACTTTCAGACGCTGTGCCGGAGCGGTCGCCACAGGCGCTCAACACGACAGCGGTCGCGACAAACAAAGCCCCACGCAACAGATTTTGCACTCTTATATCCCCCGCTTTTTTAATGAGTCGCGGCTCGTTGGAGAGCAGTATTTGCAACTGCCGATCCGCCAGAACGCTTAATCATTACTGTTAGTGGCAGCGTCGGCAATTCGATGCATAAATAGCTCGCCGACTAATCTGCGTTTTCGTTTTGGTATTCACCATTGACGGCATGCTTGCCGTGAGCTTGATGGGGGAGGTCGGTCAAAGCTGCAAGATCGCGCTTCGCTATCGCCGTGCCGAGAATGGTAGCGGGGCCCATCTTGGTCTTATCGCGATTGGGGAGCCGCACATCCCTATCAGTCGCAGAAATTTCCACGACAATTTCGCCGCTGACTGACAGCGTCGTCGGATATCCGTCTTTAGAGACCAGGCTCCATCGATACGAAATACGGGCAGGCGTGTCGTGGTGTTTCCTCACGCCGATCTCAAAAATTGCGCCCAGCCTGATCGGATGTTAAATATGGATAGCTAAATATTGCGCGCGCAACCCCGATGGAAAAAGTACGAAAGACATGACCAAGCCGCATCGATCTCTTACAGACCCGGAACTGCTCGACTACTACACGGGCGAACTGCTCTATATGCGGGAACTGGCGCAGGAGTTCGCGGAACAGCATCCAAAGGTGGCAAAGCGCCTCGGCATGCATGCAGGCGAGACGGCTGATCCCTACGTCGAGCGGTTGCTCCAGGCGTCGTCGTTCGTGACCGCACGCATGCGGATGCGCCTTGATACGGCGTTTCCCGAACTGATGCAGCCGCTGCTGGAGACGGTTTATCCGAACTATGTCCGGCAGACTCCGTCTATCAGCGTGGCCCGCCTGTACCCGGGTCACGAAAGCGGCCACCTCGGCCAGGGATTTCTTATTCCGCGCGGCACGGCCTTTACATCACGCCCGCCTGAGGGGGAGAAAACACCGTGCGTGTTCCGCAGCAGCCAGGACGTGACAGTCTATCCGCTGCGAATCAATCTTGCGCGGGTCACGCTGGTTCCATCCGACATACCCTCCCTTGACTTCTACGTGCCGGACGGCCAGCCGGTGCATGGCGCGTTGCGCCTCACGCTGGAAACGACCAACGGTACCTCAATTGCCAGTCTCGGGGAGCTGGCGCGGCTCCCGGTGTATCTCACCGGCGATGAGCGCACCGCATCGCACCTGTTCGAACTGCTCCACACTTCGAGCGTCGCTACCGTCATGGCGGCGCCAGGTCGGTTCACGGAGGGACGGCTGTACGGAGTGACGCGTGGTGCGGTCGTTCACGAGGGACTTGACCCGCAGCAGGCGGTGCTGCCCGACGTGCCGCGCAGCCTGCACGGACATGGTCTCGTGCAGGAATACTTCGCGTGTCCGGCGCGCTTCTGGTTTTTTGCGCTGACGGGGCTGGCGCAGGGCCTGAGGGCAGTCGAGGGGAATGCCATCGAAATCGTCATCCTGCTCAACCGCGCGCCCGGGGCGCTGCTAGACGCGGTGGATGCGTCACATGTTGCGCTCTTTTGCACACCCGTCATCAACCTGTTTCCCTGGCGCACGAAGCATCTCGAAATCGACCCGGAGGATAGCGCTCCCCAGCGGCTTGTGCCGGTGCCGGACGCGCCTGCCGACTTCGATCTGCGATCGGTCGATGTCGCGCATGGCCAGGTTTCGGAGGACGACAGCGATGACGTGCGGTTCAAGCCTTGGGACGGATCGTTTGAAGAGCGCGACGCCAGCGCAGGACATTACTTCTCTCTGCGCCGCGAGTTGTGCCGAAACACGGGCAGCGAGCGGCAGTACGGCACACGCCGCCCCTTCACCGAAACGCAGACGTTCATCTCGCTCGTGAATGGCGAGGGCCGGTCCAATGAAAGCCGCATCCGTTCCCTGTCGCTCGATGCGTGGCTCACCAACCGCGACCTGCCCTCGCTGCTCGACTGCAATGGCCGGGACGACCTCACGCTCGACGGATCGAAGCCGGTGGCCAGCGTGGGACTGGTGCGTGCACCGTCAGCGCCGAAGTCGCCCCTCGCCCGCCACGATCTCGCCTGGCAACTGATGAGCCAGTTAAATCTCAATTATGGAATGTTCGACGACCGATGCGGCGATCACGACATCGAGCCACATTCCGGCGACGGAGTACGTCGCCGCCTGCGGCTCTATGTGACGCCGGATGCGGGTGTTCTGGCGCGGCAAGTCGAGTGCCTGTTGAGCGCCACGGCGACGCCGGTCAACCGTAAGTTGCCGGGCGACGGCCCATTCGTTTTCGGACGCTGCATTGAGTGCTGCTTCACCTTCGATGAAAGCGGTTTCGATGGCGTGAGCCCCTACACCCTCGCGCTGGTGCTGGAGCACTACGTCGCGCGGCATGTCTCCACGCACTCGTTCACGACCACCGTGCTGTATTCAAAGCAGCGTGGCCGCATCGCGAGCTGGCCACCGCGACGGGGCACGCGCGGCGTGTTCTGACTATCTTCCCTGATTCAACACGGAGACACGCATGTCATCATGGATTGACCCGTCCCGCACGCTGGAGATTGTCAGCGCGGGCCTGCCGAAGTGGCAGGCCGAATGCCTTTTTACGGTGTCGCGCGTGAAGGGCACCGAAAAGCTCGGCAAACTCTACGACTACACGGTCGAAGTTGCGACGAAGGAGCATGCCAGTCTGAGCGTGCATGAGGCGCAGGCGCTGGTCAAAGTGGATGAGCTCGTCGGCAGGCAAGTGACGGTCAGGATTGCTATTGAAGGAAGCGGCACCTGGCAGGTCGGTCGAAATGGCACGGCCCCGTTGGTGAACGTTGGCGCGGATGTACGCGAGATCACCGGCCTGATCGTCTCGGCGCAGTGCGTTGGGGCCGATACGCGGCGGGCGTTCTACCGGTTGCGGATTCGCCCGTGGCTGTGGCTCGCGACCTTGAACCAGGATTCAAGACTCTTCCAAGACAAGACCGTCAAGGAAATATCCGAACTGATCCTGAAGAAGTATCCATTCCCCTACGAACTGCGCCTGTCGGGTCTTGGATTTGGGCGGCAATATCCGAAACGCGACTACCAGCGGATGTACTGGGAGTCAGACTGGGGCTATCTGAATCGGCTATGGCAGGAATGGGGCATCACGTTCTTTTACGAGGGTTTGAGACTGGTCCTGTGCGATTCCACCAGCGCATACAGAAAGCACGGCCCCGCATACGAAACGCTGCGTTATCTGGAGCGCGGTGGCCAGCGCATCGACGAGGAACATATTCACCAGTTCGAGATTGCGCGCGCCCTGACCACGGGCAAGGTGAGCGTGACCGACTACGACTATACGCAGTCGCGTGCGGACCTGGCCGCGAAGGATTCGGACTACCGCGAGCGCGCGAATGACAATATCGAGCACTATGCCTGGGGGGATTACTCTCAGCCGCTGGCGGGCGCGATGGGAACCGCGGCGCAGCCCAATGAAGTCGATTTCGAGGGTGAACATCTCGCCCGCGTGCGGCTCGAGGCGAAGCGTGCAAAGAGCCTGCGTGGCAAGGGGCGCGGCAACATGCGCGGGCTGAGGGTAGGCCACACGTTCCACCTGGAAGGCTATCCGCTCGCACCGGGCGATGGCGAATACCTCGTCGTCTCCACGAAGATCGAGATCGTCAACAACGATACGGTGTCGAACCAGGGCGCACTGCAACGCAACTACACCTGCGATACGCAATTTACGGTGCAACCCGCCAGCACGTATTTCCGTACACCGCAGAAGGCGAAGAAGCCGCGCTCGCAAGGCGAGGTAGCGGTCGTGACAGGCTATTCCTCGTCAAAAATCTGGACTGACAAGTATGGTCGGGCGAAAGTCTCGTTTCCTTGGGACCGCGAGGGCAAGCAGGACCAGGATTCAAGTTGCTGGGTGCGGGTCTCCTCGCCGTGGCAGGGCGCGAGCTACGGCGCGATCTATATCCCGCGGGTTGGCCACGAGGTCGTCATCGGCTATCACGATAACGACCCGGACAAGCCCTATATTGCGGGCCGGCACGTGAACCAGTTCCACGAGCCGCCTTGGCCGCTGCCCGCCAACCAGGCGCTTTCGGGCTGGCTGAGCGAGGACCTGGAGGGGCCGGCGACGAACAGCGTCGTCACGGACGACACACCTGGCAAGCTCCAGGTACAGGTGGCGAGCGACCACGCGCAGTCGCGCCTGGTAGTCGGCAGCAATACGCGCATTGACCGGCGCAAGGGGCGTAGCGAAGCACGTGGCGAGGGATTTGAACTGGCCACCGATGCGCACGGCGTTGCGCGGGCGAACGGGAGCCTGCTAATTACCACCGAATCCCGCAGCGGTGCGCGGGCGCCGGCGCTGGATCGCGGTGAGACGGTGCAGCGTCTGGTCGAGGCAGCGGAGCAGCATGACGTGCTGGCGGCAGCGGCTGTTCAGGCGGGTGCGCAAGTGTCGCAGGATCGTAGCGCCCTGGGTCAGTCTCTGAAGGCGTTGGGGACGGAAATTGGTGACGCCGGCCACGATGGGCTGGGATGCCCATCGAAGCCGCATCTGGTGCTTGCCGCCGCCGCCGACATTGCCGCGACCGCGACCAGTAATGCCCATGTGCACGGCGGCAAGAATATCGCCTTGACGAGCGGCAAGCATACGAGCATCAGCACAGGAGGCAGCCTGTTCGCCGCAGCACGCAATGCGGTCAGGCTGTTCGCCTACCAGTTTGGCATCCGCATTATTTCGTATGCCGAGGACATCAATATTTCCGCGCTGAGAAAGAACCTGAATCTGCTGGCAAAACTCGACATTACCCAAAGTGCAAACCGCATCACGATCAAGGCAACGGAAGAAGTGATGCTTCACGGTGGCGACAGCTATATCAGCCTGAAGAACGGCAAGATCAAGGTGGGTGGCGGTGTCTACGAGGTGAACGCCGAGGTGAAAAACCTGCCTCCGAAGCCGATGGGGGTGAGCGCGGATGGACTGCCCGACGTGCAGGCGAACGACCAGATGTTCCGTACGCTCTCACCAACCGGTCAACCACTTCCTGGCGTGGACTACCGGCTCACTACGCAATCGGGCGGACATATTTTCAGAACGGATAGTCGCGGAACTTCACCGGCCCTGAATACCGCGGAGCAGGAAAGCGCAACGTTCCAGTTGCACTGGGATGAGTTTTCCGCCGCTCGTGAAAATTCCAGTGTGTAACACCGAGTCCACAATAAGGGGAATCATTTGGCAGAGAATCTGACAGCGACCGCCACGACAAATCCACAGCCGAATACTTGTGTCGACGCGCAGTGCAGTTGCGATGTCATCTGGTCGCTTGCGCAGCAGTTTGCGATGCGGCAGATCGTGACACATGCGCCGGTCCACAATCACATGCCAGACTACCGCGAGGACGACCCACAGGTTTCAGGTACGCAGCTTGAGAAGGAAGCGCCAGCGTTTGTTACCGACCCGGAGGTACGGGCAAGACGCATTGCCGCAGCTTATGCACGCGTGTTTCTTGAAGATTTTCACCTGGGCGCCAAGGGCGGCAGCAAGGGCAATTTTGTTGGCCGCTTTTACTGGCTAGGTTTGGGTGCGTTCGCGTCCAAGCAGGTTGCGGCGACGCTCGCGCTATGGCGTGTCAAATACGGCGCACGATGGTCCGAGTTGCGCGCGGGCTTGGGCCGGGGCAATCTTTGGCTCTTCAACGACGTGCTGCCATGGTTCTATGGCTATGCCGCCGGAGCTGACACCTTCGAAAAATGTGCACAGTCACGCGACAGCAGGAATTTTGTCGATCAGGTCGCGACTAATTTCACAAGACAAAAGAGTCATGCTGAATCGATCGACAAAATTCCCTGCGAAATTGATGGCGACACCGGACTGAAGAAATTCAGGCTGGGATATCTCAGGCACACCTCGCTGGTTGGTGACGGGTTTGCTGCTGTAAATCAATGGGAGAAAGCGGCCGACAAAGCTCGTCCTGCCATCGCCTTTTCCCATTTGCTAGCCATTGCCAAGCACGAACAAGGAGAGGTGTTGCAGGGTCTGATATATGACGAACCGGCGTTTCAACGATGGCTCAACATGCAGCGAGTGGCGCTGTCGGCCTCTGACGACACAGCGATCCATTCTTCGATGGAAGCAATGCGATACGGTCTGTCGGACGGCTCAGATATTGCGCTATCGCTCCTTCTTCGAGCCTTGGTGCCAAATCTCCAACTGGTACTTACATCAGGCGATACAACGGACGATGCCGAATTCCAATCCAATGCTCCAGACAGACTGGTTTTGCAGGATTACCAGAAACGAATGGACTGGATTCAGAAGGCTGCAATGAAATATCACGGACTGATGCAAGGTGACAGGCGGGAAACCATGATCGGCTATCTCAAAGATATTCGGAACTGGGGCGATAGGCCGGATAATTCATGAGGATCGTCCTTTCCAAAACGTTAATCCTCGGCGCATTTTTGCTTGGCGTGCTGATGGTTGCGCACAACAGATGTCTCCCTTCCTCGTTCCCCGACGGCCACACCATGTCCCAATCACCTACCCTTATCCGGCTTGGCAAGCCTCAGAACAGTGACCTGAACGGCCCTGGCTCGTCCATCGACGATCATCCAACAGGGGCGAGGTTCTACCAGCGTGAGTGGACCAGGGGTCATCTCGGCACTGTAGAGTTCGTCGATAATAACCGGAGCTTGATGATCGATAACGTATTGTCGATTCTCGCTTTCGCTGACAAGGATGTGCCAGAGGGAATTTACAAGTGGAACATCAGTTTTGGTGTCAGTTCCGAACAGGCTGATACGCACGAGGCCGCGCGAGACCGGGTTTTGAAATTGTTGGCACAGCTGCGATCTCTTGGATGGAATCGCTATATTGATGTCGGCGATCCTCGCCTTCGGGGCCGAGCGGCGTGGCTCTACGGCTCGTCATTTCCCGTTGCCATTTATTCCCTGGATTCGGAATACGCGCCAACGCAAGAGGAATGGAATGCGATGTTGCGACATGATCCAAGATGGATTTTCTATGCCGATGGGGTGTATCTCGAGATCTCTCTTGTTGAGAGCAATATGGGGGGTTTCGTCGGGAAGAGCACCTATCTGCTGACCGTAGATATAAAGAGCGAATATGCCTTTTATGGTCTGGGGTATTTCCCGGGGAACGCAGAAAAAATTCATCGCTGGAAGACACTGCTTCCTGCAGAGTTGAAGAAGTACCACGCGGAGCGCCTCAAAACAGAGGCAGCATTGGGAAGCCAGGGCTACACCATCGACACGAACTACCAAGACCCGCCGATCAAAGCGCTGGAGTCTTCGTCCAGCGCATCCGGGAATTGAGCGGGAGATCATGCTGAATGAGCGTGCGGACATGAACGTGGGTGATACGACGAGTCATGGAGGCGAGGTCATATCCGGCAGCCTCTCTTCAACATGGGGGCGCGAGGAAATTTCGATTGCGCGCAAGGGTGATCTGGTGACCAGCCGAAAGTTTGCGCCCTACACGTTCGTCATTGCCGAAGGGCGGGAAGGTAGCGCGGACCGCGACGGCGCGCGCAGCGCCGCCGGAAGAATGAGCCCTTTGTCACTGACGCCGAATGCGCGAGATCACTGATTCCAGATGCACCACTACCGTCGCTGCGCGAGGGACCCACTTAAGAATTAGCGGTGTGAGCCGCTTTCTCTTGCCTACTTCTCTTTGCGGCGGCAAAGAGAAGTAGGTGCCGCCCCGCACAGGGGCAATGCTAATAGACCAAAAGCAATTCAAGGAAAGGCCAACACCTTAGAAATCCGAACAATTCACCCAGCAACCTTCCCACCTGCCGGCATAACAACAACAGTACAGGTAATCCCAGCAGCAAGCACAACATCATCGGGCACCGAATCTATCCTAACCCTCACAGGAACGCGCTGCGCCAACCGAACCCAATTAAAAGTAGGATTCACATCAGCCAGCAACTCCCGGCTCTCCGGATTATCCCGATCATAGATCCCACGAGAAATACTCTCGACGTGCCCTTGCAGGGTGCCACCACTCATCAACCGAACTTCGGCCTTGTCCCCGACCCGAACATGAGGCAGCTTGGTCTCCTCAAAATACCCATAAACCCAGAACGAGTGACTATCGACAATCGCCAGCTTGGCGGCGCCAGCAGTCGCATAATCCCCCCGAAACACGCTGAGATTAGTGACATACCCATCAACCGGCGACACCACCCGCGTCCGCTCGAGATTCAACTTAGCCGCATCCAGAGCAGCCAAAGCCTGCTGATAAGAAGCCTCCGCAGCCGAAGCCGTATGAGTCGCATTCTCACGACTCTCTTTAGACACAACCAGCGCATCCATATCCGCGCGCCGCTGCGCATCATCGCGCTTCATCTGCAACTCGGCCTTTCGCGCCGCCACCGCAGCCTGCGCCTGCTCAACCGCAATCTGATAATGCGACGGATCGATCTGCATCAATAGATCGCCTTTCTTCACCAATTGATTGTCTTTCACAGGCAGATCGACAACCGCGCCAGAAACATCCGGCGCGACATTCACGATCTCGGCGCGCACGCGTCCATCGCGCGTCCACGGTTCGTCCATGTAATGAACCCACAGCACGCGTCCAATCAAAATCGCGACGATAAAAATAACGGCTGTCGCGACGAAGCCCACAAGATTTCGGATGGTCATGTTTCGACTCTGATCAACGATAAACGGCGAGACCCAGCACGCCGCACACACACACGAGCAAGCTGGCCCGGAACAAGGACGGATGCCACACCACGCGATACACGCCCGTATAGGCAATCACGCGGTCCAGCACCCAGGTAAGCGCGGCGCCCGCGATGAACAGCAGCACGATGGCCGGCACGTAGGCGTCGAAAACGGCGATATCACGTGGCATGAAGAACTCCCTCTGACGCGTCGGCACGTCCGCTCATCAGCGGTTCGAGCGGCGATTGCGGATCGAGCAGCGCGGTACGAATGAAATGCAGTTGACTCAAGATGCGTTGCAGCCGATGCCGTTCTTCACGCGACGGCGTGAAAGTGGCCAGCGTCTGCTGGACGGCGGCGATGGCGTCGCCGGTCGCGGCAAGCGCGTGGTCGAAGCGGTCCTCACGCGGCCGCTCGAACAGCGCGGCCAGCGCATCGCGCATCGAACGCAACGCGACGCGCCACGGCATCGACTTCGCATAGCGCGCGTCGGCGGGCAGCGCCGCCACTTCGCGGCGCAGGTCGATCACCGCGTTGCCCACTTCGAGCACCGAGAAGAGCCAGCGCAAGGTGTCGCGTTTCAACTCGGGCTCGTTCTGCGCGAGCGCGTTGATCTGGAACATCAGATCGCGCGCGCCGCTCTCGAAGCGCGACCTCACGCGACGCAAGCCCGCGCGGCTCGCCAGCACGACCTGGCGGCGCAGGTCCACCAGCAGGCGGTTGCGCAGCCACGGAGTCGAAGGCGGCAGCAACACCGCGAACGCGACCGACGACACCAGCATGGACAGCACCAGCGCCATCGCGTCGTTCATGAAGGCGCTCGGGTCGTAGTGAATCACGTTGTCCGGGCCGGCCAGGAAACAGAAGAAGATGCAATAGCCGACCCCGTAGCCGGCGAGTGCGGGCCGCGTCGTCATGAACACGCCGAGCAGCAGGAACGGCGTGAGGGCGGCGCACAGCAGCGGAAAGCCGTCGATGTGCGGAAACACGCCGTACACCGCGATCATGCCCATCACGGTGGCGACCAGGGTGCCGCCGGCCATCTGGAATGCGGTGCGCTTCGGATTCGGCGACGACGACGCCAGCGCGCAAACCGCCGCGGCATTCAGCGTCAAGGTCGAACCGCTCGGCCACGCGGTCGCGATCCAGAACGCGCCGAGCGCCATCATCACGAGGGCGGCGCGCACACCCGCGACGCCCGCCGCGATCGCGTTCGTCTTCGGTTCGTAACGCTCGATCCAACGCTCGCGCTCGTGCGTATCGACGGCGAGCGACGCGTACGTGGCCGCATACGCATGCAGATCGTCGATGAAGCGGTACAGCAGTTCAGCGCCGGTGTCGAAGTCGAGCAGCGGCGCGTCGGGATGCGCTTCCAGTTGCGCGCGCGTCGCCCGCACGCGTTTGGGCAACTCGGCTTTGTAGGCCTCGAGTTGCGCGGCGGCGTGCGCGGCGTCGGCGGCGCTCAGCACGGGTTCGCCGGACTTCTCGAGCAGCGGGGCGATTTCCTTGAAGTACGGTTCGAGCGCGTCGATCGCGGTGGCCGCGCCGCTCGTGTTCGTGTTGCGCAAGCGGTTCATCAACTGATGCAGCGCGTGAAAGCGTGTCGACGCGGTCATGAACTCGCTGTTCAGACGCGCGAGACGTCCGCCGCGCATGCGCGAATCAGGGCCTTCGAACACGGCCACGCTGCGCGCCGCTTCGAATCCGACGATGTCGGCGACAAAGCGCGCATTGGTCGCTTCGATTTGCGCGCGGTCGTTGCGGCCGGCGAGCGACGCCGACACATACTCGACGAACGCCGAGAACCGCGCGCGCACGGTGCCGCGCATCTGCAAGCCGGCGAACTGCGGAAACACGAGGCCGCTCACCGCGCCCGCGCAAACGATGCCGACCACCACTTCGGCCACCCGCGTGAGCGCGCTCAGAAACGCGCCGTCCGGATGCTGCGAGGCGGGAATGCCGATTAGCGCGGCGGTATAGCCGGCGAGCACGAAACCGTACGAGCGGAAGTTGCGGTTGCGCGCGGCGCCGGCGGTACAGATGCCGACCCAGATCGCCGTCGTGACGATGAAAAGTTCGGGCTGCTGCGCGAACAGGCCGATCAACGCGAGCATCACTACAAGGCCGACCAGAGTGCCGCAGATCCGGTAGAAGCTCTTCGCGAACACCATGCCGCTTTGCGGCTGCATCACGATGAACACAGTGGTCATCGCGGTGCGCGGCTGCGGCAGGTCGAGCTTCATCGCAATGCCGAGCGCGAGGAAGCAGGCGGCCAGCGCTTTGAAAAGGTAGATCCACGTGAGGCCGTCGTTGCGGGCCCAGTCGGCGGCGGCCGCGTAGAGCGCGGCGAACTTCGCTGTCAACACGGACCGCGAGGCGGAGGCAGGGGAGGCGGACATGATCAGCTTCCCGACTTAGCCGACCGGGGAGCGGCATTTGTGCTCGCCGACGCGTTTGCGGGTATTGATCCGGCGCGTGAATTCGCTGGTGTCGTTGGCGACGTGGACAGAGTGTTCGAGTTCGCCGCCGTGTTCACCGACATCGCCCCAGCGCTCGGCTTCGCCGCCGTGTTCGCCGGCATCGACCCAGCGCTCGACTTCACCGCCGTGTTCGCGGACATCGCCCCAGCGCTCGACTTCACCGCCGTGTTCGCCGAAATCG
Organism: Paraburkholderia phytofirmans PsJN; assembly: GCF_000020125.1. Lineage (NCBI taxonomy): Bacteria > Pseudomonadati > Pseudomonadota > Betaproteobacteria > Burkholderiales > Burkholderiaceae > Paraburkholderia > Paraburkholderia phytofirmans. The sequence goes on along the minus strand of NC_010681.1, from coordinate 3,138,932 downwards.
ACCCAGCGCTGGAACCCGCCGCCCCATTCGCCGGCAAACCGCCAACGGCCGAACCCGCCGCTTTCCCCTTCCCATGCGCCGGCAACGTCTCATTCGCCTGCGGACCGTTAGCCGGGTCGTCGAGTCCACCGCCCAACGCGGTGACCAGCGACGCATGCGCGCCCAGCCGTTCGGCCTGAATCTTCGCGACCCCTTCCTGCGCGCGCAGCAACTGATTCTGCGCGATCAGCACGTTGAGGTAGTCAGTCAGGCCGCGCCGATATCCTTCGCGCGACAGATCGTAATTCTTGCGGGCCGCCGCGACCGAACGGTCGGCGTCGTCGGCTTGAGTGGCGAGCGAACGGATGCGGATCACCTGATCGGAAATGTCCTTGAGCGCGCCGACAATCGACTGGTTATAGCGCTCGACGGCTTCGTCATAGCCCGCCGACGCCGCGCCGAGTTGCGAACGCAACCGTCCGCCGTCGAGGATCGGCAGCGACAGCGCCGGCCCCGCGCTCCAGCTATGCGACGGATTCTTCAGGAACTGGAACAGCGGCCCCATCGCCGCATAACCGCCGATCGACGCCAGCAGGTTGATGTCCGGATAGAAATCGGCCTTGGCGACGTCGATGCCGCGCGCTTGCGCCGCGACGGTCCAGCGCGCCGCGACCACGTCCGGCCGATGGCCGATCAGGTCCGCGGGCAAGGCGCTCGGCAGACCGGCCGGCCCCATCTGGAGCGACAGGCTCGGACGCTGGATCGAATCGCCCGCGCCCGGACCTTTGCCGGCCAGCGCCGCCAGCTGATTGCGGCCGAGCGCGATCTTCTCTTCGATTTCGTCGATCTGGCGTTCGTATTCCGGCAGCGGCGTTTCGGCCTGGCTCACTTCGAGCTGCGTGCCGATGCCGCCTTTCAGACGCCGGTTGGCCAGATCCACGATCTGCTGCTGTTGCTGCAAGGTGGCCTTGGCGATATCGAGCAGCGCGTAGTTCAGCGACATCTCGATGTACGTGCGCACCACGTTGCCTTCCAGTTCGAGCTGGGCGGCGCGCGCATCGGCCGAACTCGCGTGCGCGGCGTCGAGCGCGCGCTCTGCGGCGTTCTTGTCCTTGCCCCAGATGTCGAGGTGATACGACAGGCCGAGCGTGCCGGTGTTGTTCCACGACTGCTCGCCGGCCAGCGGTCCCGGGCCGTAATAAAGGTTGTCGGCCCACTTCTGGCGCTGGATCGACAGGCTGCCGTTGACTTGCGGCGACAACGCCGAGCGGGCGACGCCGGCCATCGACATGGCTTCGCGCACGCGCGCCTGGGCGGCCGCGAGGCTCGGGTTGCCCGCTTGCGCGTCTTCGATCCACTGGTTCAGTTGCGGATCGTTATAGGCGCGCCACCAGTCGAGCGCGGGCCATTGGGCGTCCGCGTTGGCGGCGCGGATCGCGTTGCCCGCGTCGAGCGAAGCGGGTTCGATTCCGCTGGCCTGCGGCGCAACGCCTCCGGTACTTGCACAGCCGGCGATTGTTAATAGGATCGTAAGAACCGCGGCTGCGGCGATCCCTTTCTGTACCGGAGACTGCACGATTTCCTCCAAAATTGGCTATAGAAGCATGTGCGTCATTATATTTTTCGATTGATTGCGGAATAACCGGTAAAGATGCAAGGCATTCTTACGCGATATGAGACAATCGCCTTTGCGAATCGTGTAACAATCGCTTCCGATCACAAGGGAAAGTTATGGATACGCTTCAAAACATGCGCGTATTTGTCCGGGTCGTCGAAGCAGGCAGCTTCACGGGCGCCGCGCAGCATCTGAATACGACCACGGCCTACGCGTCGCGCGCGGTGTCCGATCTGGAAGCGCATCTGCGCACGCGCCTGTTGAACCGCACGACGCGCCGGATCGCGCTGACCGAAGCCGGCGAGCGCTATCTGCAACGCTGCGAACAGATCCTCGCGTACGTGGATCAGGCGGAGGCCGAGGCGAGCGACGCCCATGCCCGCCCGTCCGGCAAGCTGAAGGTGCACGCCATGACGAGCTTTGGCCAGCACTACGTGGTGCCGGCCGTCGGCCGCTACCAGGAGCGTTACCCTGACGTGCAAATCGAATTGACGCTCGCGCAGCGCATGCCCGATCTGCTCGATGAAGGCTTCGACGTGTCGCTCACGCTCGCCACCAGTCTGCCGGATTCGGGGCTGGTGTCGCAGCGGCTCGGCAGCGCGTTCAGCATTGCGTGCGCGTCGCCCGCTTATCTGGAGCGGCACGGCGTGCCGCAAACGCCGGCGGACCTCACCCGCCACGAGTGTCTGCAAATGGTCACACCGGTCTTCCCGACCGAAAAATGGATCTTCGACGGCCCGAACGGCGAGGAAACCATTGCGCTGGGCGCGACCAGCTTTCAGGTGAACGTCGCCGAAGCCATGGCGGTGGCGGTGTCGAGCGGCATGGGCGTCGGCCTGATTCCGATCTACTCGGCGATCAGCGGTTTGCGAAAGGGCGAACTCGTTTGGCTGCTGCCGGAATACACGTCGCAGCCAATGAATCTGTACGCGTTGTACCCGTCCAGGCAGTATCTGGATGCCAAGATCCGCACGTGGGTCGAGTTCCTGCGCGACGAATTGCCCGCCACGCTAGCCGCGGATCAGGAGGAACTGCGCCAGTTCGCGCGCACTTGATACTGTGCCGCGCGGTGTTTCCGGCGATGATCGGCGGTCTGCCGGAAGCTGGCGTGAGCGCCTGTTACATAGCTGCCGCGTCGCAACATTTCCTTACTTCTGCCGCGCGGTCGATTTGCTAACGTGTCGTTCATGCGTCGCGGTCTGCACCGGACGCGCTGAGTTCGCCGCCGTTCGGCAAATCGCAACAAAATCGCAACGACAGAAGGACGAGGGATTCATGGATACGCATCTGATGATCGGCGTGGCCGTCATGTTTGGCTTGATCGCGATTGCCGCGTCGCGCGATTTGCTGCGCCGGTTGCGCGATCAGCAGCCGCAACTGGTGCCGGTCAAGGTCGAGCGCCCGGATTCGCAGGGGCAGCGGCGCGATCGTTGAGGTTTGCTGCGGCGGCCTTGCTACCGGGCGGCCGGGTCTTTGTTCTTGGGGTGACGGGTTGATGCGGGCGCGCGTCTGGCGCTGATGTCGCGTTCCGTGTGCGGCGAGTGACGCTTCCGCCTTCGGGCGTCGCGGTTCGCCCTCCATCCGCGCTCATATCCGGCGCTCAAATTCAGTTCACTGCTGCGATCAGACCCGGCTCGTCGGTGAGCGTGCGGTCCACTTCGTGACTCACTCTGTGCCAGCGAAAGCGCGCGGCGGCGATGCCGGCGGTGCGCGTCAACTGCTCGAGTTCATCGAGCGGCAATTCAGGGTCCAGCCAGCGGCGCGCCGCGTCCGGCGCGAATGCCAGCGGACGGCGGTCGTGCACGTCGACGAGACCCGCGTCGGCGATGGCCGTCACGATTACCATCCCCATGCCTTCCGTTTGCGGTTCGGTTCCGCGCACGCTCGAGAGCGCCGCGAGATACATGGGCGCGTCGCTCTTCAGATGCACGAAGTGGGGTTGGCGGCCCGGTGGCTCGTCTAGCCGGTCTTTGCTATCCGCGATGTTGGCCAGTGACGCGGTTTCCATGCGCCATTCGAACCAGCCGTCTGCCGGCACCAACACCCTTCCGGTTTTCCACAAGTCCTTGAAGTAGCGGCCGCTCGGCGCGGCGTCGGCGCGCGCGTTGATCGTCTGCGGCAGATGCTGTTCGCGTGCCCAGTCAGGGCAATAACCCCAGTGGATCGCGTGCACTGTTTGATCCGGGTAGATGGCGAGCGGGTGAGTACCGGGCGCGAGGTTGTAGCCGGGGCGGCGGTCGGCGGCATCGAAGAGCATGAGCGGGTCGGCGAGGCCGAGCTGCCCGGCGTAGAAATGCGGATCGCGGTACTGGCTGATTCGACCACACATGAGCGACCTCCGGGACGACCGGCGTGGGTTTCGATAGCCGCGGCTGGATCACCGCGATTCGACAACCTCGATAGCGTAGTGCGTGCTGTGCGGGCGCGCTATTCAGATTGGCCCCAAGCCACCTCACGCGACCGCTATATCTCTACGACCTTATCCCACGCAAAAAGCGGATTCTCCAACTGGCCAGTGCGCCGGTCGAGATAGCCGCGCGGATTGCAGACCACACGCGTGCCGTTCACGCTGTAATCGAAAGGCGTATGCGTATGCCCATGAATCCACAACGCGACAGGCGCGCCGACCAGATCCGGCAAATGATTGACGAAGCCCGCCGACACGAGGTCTTCCGCATAGCGCTCGGCCAGACTCAGCCGATGCGGGGCATGATGCGTGACCACAATCGTCTTGCCGCCGAACGGCCTGGCGAGTTCGCCCTCGAGCCAGGTGCGCGCTCGCCGGTGCAGTGCAAGCGAGTCGTCGGGCGTGAAATCGCGTGTGGCGTCGTGGGTGTCGTGCGGCCAGTTCATCTGGATCAGTCCGCGGAAGTCGAGCATCACCTTGCGCGATGCCTCGATCGAACTGGCGAGCGCGTCCGGGTCGTTTCCGTACAACGCGAAGTCGGTCCACAAAGTCGTGCCGAGCACGCGCCACCGGCCTTGCGGGTCGACCAGCGCGGCGTTGTTCAGCACGTGCACGTTCTCGACCTGCGCAGCAGCGTCGTAGAGCGCCGCGTCGAGCGCGCTGAACTCGCCGTCGTAGTATTCGTGATTGCCGGGCACGTAGACCACCGGCACGGCGCCGTCGAAAGTCTGCGCGGCCCAGCGCGGTCCGGCCGCGTGATTGTGGATGTCGCCGGCCAGCACGATCAGATCCGCCTGCGCATGCGGGATCAGCTCGGGCTCGTCGTTCTCCAGATGCAGATCGGACAGCACTCGAATCTTCACGGCCACGACTCCTGAAATGGCCTCCGCGGGGGGACGCGGAATTTCAGACGCTAGCGTAGCACCTTGCCCGGATTCATCAGATTCAGCGGATCGAGCGCACGTTTGACAGCGCGCATCAACTGCACTTCGACGTCCTGCTTATAGTGCATCGCTTCGTCGATCTTCAACTGGCCGAGCCCGTGTTCCGCGCTGATGCTGCCGCGATGCCGGTGCACGCTGTCGTAGACGATCTGGTTGATCGGGCTCTGGTATTGCGTGAGGAACGCTTTCGCATCGACGCCTTCGGGCGCTTGCACGTTGTAGTGCAGATTGCCGTCGCCGAGATGGCCGAACGTCACCATGCGCGCGCCGGGCACGGCCTGCGCGATCGCCGCGTCGGTTTCCTCGATGAAGTGGCCGACCCGCGAGATCGGTACCGCGATATCGTGCTTGATGTTCAGGCCTTCCTCGGCCTGTGCGAGCGGAATGTGTTCACGCAGATTCCAGAACGCTCGCGACTGGCTGAGATTTTCCGCGACCACCGCGTCTTGCACCAGACCGCTTTCGAGCGCCGTTTCCATCAGACGCTCGAACAGTTCGCGTGCATGCTCCTCGCTTTCGCTGTCCGACAGTTCGAGCAGCACGACTTGCGCGTGCGGCTCGGCGAACGGATAGCGCATCTGCTCGAAATGCCGGCCGACCAACCGCAGGCAGAAATCGGACATCAATTCGAAACCGGTCAACAGCGGCCCGGCGACACGCTGCGTGAGCGACAAAAAGTCGAGCGCGGCATGCGGCGACGCGAGCGCGGCGAGCGCCGTGACGCGCGCGGCCGGTCGCGGATGCAGCTTAAGCACGGCGGCGGTGATGATGCCGAGCGTGCCTTCCGCGCCGATGAACAGGTCGCGTAGATCGTAGCCGGTGTTGTCCTTGCGCAGTCCGCGCAGGCCGTCCCAGAGTTCGCCCTGCGGTGTGACGACCTCCAGCCCGAGGCACAACTCGCGCGCGTTGCCGTAGCGGAGCACGCCGGTGCCGCCCGCATTGGTGGCGAGATTGCCGCCGATCGTGCAGCTGCCTTCGGCGGCGAGGCTCAAGGGGAAGAGGCGGCCGGCCTCGTCGGCGTGCTTCTGCACCTCGGCGAGAATCACACCGGCTTCGACCGTGATCGTGTTGTTGTGCGGATCGATGTCGCGCACCCGGTTCAGACGCCGCAAGCTGATGACCGCCTGCGCGCCGCTTGCGTCCGGCGTGGCGCCGCCGGCGAGACCCGTGTTGCCGCCTTGCGGAACCAGCGCGATGCGATGTTCGACAGCAAGCTTCACGAGTGCGGCGACTTCGTCAGGCGTGGCCGGGCAGAGTACCGCGCACGCCGCGCCGGCGTAGCGGCGGCGCCAGTCGGTCAGGTACAGGGCAGTGTCGTGCGGATCGGTCAGCACCTGCGCGGCGCCGATGGCGTCGCGGCAGGCGGCGAGGAAAGCGGTTTGGGTCATGTCGGTCGGTCAGCGTATTCGGGCGGAAATGTCGGGCGAGGCGGAGCGTTTTTGTCAGCCGGACGGATTGGCGTGGTCGGCGGGCTCGCTTCCGGCTTGATTCGCGGGCTGGGTTGCAGCCTGAGTGGCAGCTTGCTTTGCAGCCTGCTTTGCCGCTCGTTTCGCCGCGCGTTTGAACGGCGCGACGTAGGCCAGCGCGCAGACGAAGAAGACCACGGAGAGCGCGGCTTCCAGCCAGCCGAGGCGCGCGCTCAGCCCGCGCTCGCTCCAGCCACGCACAATGCCCTCGGCAAAAAACAGGAGGATCAGCATGGACGCCCATTGCAGCGTATACAGCCGTTGCCGCCAGACACCGGGCAGGGCGAGCAGCAATGGCACAGCCTTGAGCACGAGCGCCGAACCGCCGGGACGCAGCGGCGCAAGCCACCATTCCCACACGACGGACACGACGATCAGCGCAACCAGGGCAGTGGTGGCGCCGAGCGCAGCGGCGCGATTTCGCGGCACGGGGGCAGCGGTAGGAGGCGTGGACGCCTGCATTGCGGTGTGGGCGTTAGACGCGGCGGCCGGTTGCGCGTGCGGCTCGTTCACGGCCTTTCACTCATGGATGCCGCCGTGCGCGCGATGCGTGCGCCGAGCGCGATGGCGAGCGTCTTCTCGTCCGCGGAGATGCCGTGTCCGGCGCTGCCCGCGCGCGCGAAATGCGACGCGCCGTAAGGTGTGCCGCCGGTTTGCGTGGTGCTCAGTGCGCTCTCCGTGTACGGAATGCCGACGATCAGCATGCCGTGATGCAGAAGCGGCAGCATCATGGAGAGCAGAGTCGACTCCTGGCCGCCGTGCAGACTTCCTGTGGACGTGAACACGCAAGCGGGTTTGCCCGCGAGCGCGCCGGACAGCCACTGCGGCGTGGTGCCGTCGAGAAAGTATTTGAGCGACGCCGCCATGTTGCCGAAGCGGGTAGGCGAACCGAGCGCCAGACCGGCGCAATCTTCGAGGTCGCGCAGTTCGACGTAGGGCGGGCCTTCGGCGGGAATATCGGGCTGGGTCGCTTCGCAGACGGTGGAGACCGCCGGCACGGTGCGCACGCGCGCCTGCATGCCGGGAACGCTGTCGACGCCGTGCGCGATCGCCAGCGCGAGTTCGCGCGTGGCGCCGTGACGGCTGTAATAGAGCACGAGAATGTCTTTCATAGGCCTCATCGGTGAACGGGTATTATAGGGGCTGGGTCCGCTCCACAGGCCGCCCATAGCCATTCGGCCAGGTCTCGCGCGGTCCTGTCATACCGTTGCACGCAGCAAGGAGGTGGGTTTGTTGTCCAGGGTGCGTTTCGATCTCGACACGCTCAAACGGCTCGCGCAATTTGCCGCGCAGCGCAGCAGCGAAGACCGCATTCCGCAGGTGGCCGGCAGCCTCACGTTCACCACCATGCTTTCGCTCGTGCCGCTCGCGACGGTCGCGTTCGCGTTGTTCACCGCGTTTCCGATCTTTGCTTCGTTCCAGATGTCGCTGCAGATTTTTCTTGCCGACCATCTGATGCCAGCGCAGCTCAACAGTCAGATTTTTAACTATCTGAATCAGTTTGCGTCGAAGGCGAAAGGCCTCACGACCATCGGCATGATCTTTCTGTTTGTCACTGCCGTGATGACGATGATGACAGTCGAATCCGCCTTCAATGTGATCTGGCGCGTGCGCAAAGCGCGGCCGATCGCGCAGCGCATTCTGGTGTATTGGGCAATCATCACGCTGGGCCCGATTCTGATCGGCGTCAGTTTGTCGATATCGTCGTATCTGTTTACGCAGTCCATGACCTTCACGGCGGCGCAGCGCATGACGCCCGTCATCGAGTGGGCACTTACCGGCGCCGCGCTGCCGCTCACTGCGGTCGCTTTCACGATTCTCTACGTCTACCTGCCGAATTGCCGTGTGGAATGGCGCGACGCGGTGATTGGCGGCGTGACCGCGGCGATCGCCTTCGAACTGGCGAAGCGCGGCTTCGGCTATTACGTGCGGCGTATTCCGACCTACACCGCGGTGTACGGCGCATTCGCGGCCGTGCCGCTATTTCTGGTGTGGATGTACCTGTGCTGGTTCATCACGCTCGCGGGCGCAATGATCGCGTCCGCGTTGCCGGCCATTCGCATCGGCCAGTTTCACCGGCCCACCTTCGAGGGCAGCAATCTGTTCGACTCGCTCGAACTGCTCGCACGCCTCTCGGAAGCGCGTGAAGCAGGTAAGCGCGGCTACACCGTACCCGAACTTTCGCGGATGCTTCGGCGCGATATGGACACCACGATCAACCTGCTGCAAAAGCTCGAGGAGATCGAATGGATCGCGCGCTTGCAGGAGGACGGGCTGCGTCCGCATTTCCTGCTGCTGGCAAATCCGGCGCAAATCACAGTGGAGCGCCTGTTCGAAATGTTCGTGATCGACCGCGCGGAACTCGAGTATCAACTCCAGCTGGCGTCCACCCGCGTGGATGGCGAGATGCTGCTGGCGGCGCTGGAAAACGACAAGCTGAAAGTCACACTTGCCGCATTGCTGGCGGCGCGCGCGGCCGCTCGCGCGGCGCGCGCCGAGCAGAGCGAACCCGGCACGCCTTCCATGCCGCATCAGGCTGCTTGAGTCGCGGAGTGCGTACTGGTCGGCGCTAAAACTAATGCATCGCTACAGCGAAATCTTGCCGACGCAGATGTCCTTGAACATCACCCAGTCGCCCATCAGGCTGTAAAGCGGATGCCGGAAGGTAGCGGGCCGGTTCTTCTCGAAGAAGAAATGTCCGACCCAGGCAAAGCCGTATCCGCAGATCACGGCGGCGGGCAGCCATAGCCAGTCGCCGGTGGCGAGCGCCATGGCGAGACAGCCGATCACGCCGAGCGATCCCACGAAATGCAGCCGCCGCGAGACCGTGTTGCGGTGCTCGCTCAGGTAGTACGGATAAAACTCCGCGAAACTCGCGAAGTGATCGGTGTGCGCGGTTTGCGCCATCACGGCCTCCGGATTGCGACGCTTCCCGATGCTTCGGCGTGCGCCAACATGCCAGGCACGCGCGCTCGAAACAGGACAGGGTTGATCCATTGTGCGGCTATCGGACGACGCGCGCAACCTGGCCATTCGGCCGATGGCGCGCCGCTCTTTACGCCGTTATCGTGACGGCTCGTGACCTTTATCCGGCCTCGCGAGGCGCTCTGGTGGCGAAGCTGAAGAGGGCGTCGAGCGTGGCGTCGGGTTGCTCGGACATGAGCGCGTGACCGGCGTCGAGTGTGACCGTGTCGACCGGTACACCGGCTTGCGCCAGGGCGCCGGCGAGCGCTTTGGCGGCGCGCGGCGGCGTCATCGCATCGCGCCGGCCGACGATCAGGCGTGCGGCGCAACGCACTTGCGCAGCGCGGGCGAGGCCGTCCGCATAGCTGTTGCAGGCGGCGAAGTCGGTGTGGAACAGGTTCGGCTCGCCGCTTGCCGAGACGCGTTCCATCAAGCGCTGGTTCATACCGTGCAGCCAGAAGCCGGGGCCGGGGCAGGAGGGCTTGGCCGCGAAGGTCGAGTGCGACCATTGATTGACCATGCCGATCGCTTCGGGCTCACGGTGCAAGGCGGCGTCGAGCAGTGCGTCGGAGACTGCCATCGGAATCGCCGTGGCGAGCAGGGCGAGATGCGTTGCCCGTTCCGGATAGCGGCCGGCGAAATCGAGCGCGATCAGCGAGCCCATGCTGTGACCGGCCACGAAGGCGCGCCGCACACCGGCGGCATCGAGCAGCGCTGCCAGCCAGTCGGCCATGGCCGGCACGGTGGTCAGCGCCGGGCCGGCGCTGCGGCAGTGACCGGGCAGATCCACGGCCAGCACGCTGAAGCCGTGATGCGCGAAGTAGCGGGTTTGCAGCGCCCACACGCTGTGATCGTGCTCCGCGCCGTGGATGAATACGGCGGTCGGCAGGCTCGCATCGAACGCTTTGCCGCCGGTGTAGGCGTAGGCAGGTTTGCCTTGAACGGTCAGGATCATGCGGACTCCGGGCGAGTTTGGGCGGCCGCAGCGGCTGCGCCGCCGTGCGGCGCGCTCGAAGCGCTCGCTTTCTGTGCGGCTTTCAACGCGCGCTTGAGGTCGTCGATCAGATCGTCGGGATCTTCGAGGCCGATCGAAAGGCGGATCGTCCCTTCGGCGATGCCGGCCGCGGCGAGCGCAGCGGCGTCCATGCGAAAGTGCGTGGTCGATGCGGGATGGATGACGAGCGAGCGTGCGTCGCCTACGTTCGCGAGATGCGAGAACAGCGAGAGCGCCTCGATGAAACTGCGCCCGGCGGCGCGGTCGCCGCGCAGATTGAAGCTGAACACCGCGCCGGCGCCGCGCGGCAACAGGCGTTTCGCAAGGGCGTGATCCGGGTGCGTCGGCAACTCCGGATAGGCGACGGATTCGACTGCCGCGTGAGCGGCGAGGAATTCGACCACGCGTCGCGTGTTGGCGACGTGCCGTTCCATCCGCAGAGGCAGCGTTTCGATGCCTTGCAGCAGTTGCCACGCGGCCTGCGGATGCAGGCAGGCGCCGAAGTCGCGCAGGCCCTCGCGGCGTGCACGCAGAAGAAACGGTGCGACGGTGCTTTCCTCGCTGAACACCATGCCGTGAAAGCCGTCGTACGGTTCGGTGAATTCGGGGAAGCGCCCGGAGGCTTCGAAGTCGAACGTGCCGCCGTCCACCAGCACGCCGCCGATCGTCGTGCCATGGCCACCGAGAAATTTGGTGGCCGAGTGATAGACGAAGTCCGCGCCATGTTCGAACGGTTTGAGCAGATAAGGCGTGGTGAAGGTCGAGTCGACCAGCAGCGGCACGCGGTGCTCGTGCGCGATCTGCGCCACGGCGGCGATATCGAGCACGTCGAGGCCCGGATTGCCGAGCGTTTCGCCGAACAGCAGTCGTGTATTCGGGCGCAGCGCGGCGCGCCACGCGTCGAGGTCGCCGGGCTTGACGAAGGTCGTCTCGATACCGAAGCGCCGCAACGTGTAGTGCAGCAGATTGTGCGAGCCGCCGTACAACGCGCTGGAGGCGACGATATGCGAGCCCGCGCCCATCAGCGTGGCGATGGCCAGATGCAAGGCCGCCTGGCCGCTTGCCGTGCCGATCGCGCCCGCGCCGTTTTCCAGCGCGGCGACGCGTTCCTCGAACACGGCCACGGTCGGGTTCGAGATGCGTGAATAGACGTGGCCGGCGCGCTCCATATTGAAGAGCGCCGCGGCGTGGTCCGAGTCGCGGAACGAAAACGAGGTAGTCTGGTAAATCGGCGTGGCGCGCGCGCCGGTTGTCGGGTCGGGAGCAGCGCCGGCGTGCAGCGCAAGCGTGTCGAAACGGTTGGCGGACATGCGGAGCGGCGAGGCCACGGACGGCCTCGCGAAAGGTGAAAGTGGCGGCCATCCTATCACCGGCACGCGGCGCATCAAGCGCGGTTTTCCCGATGCGCGTGCGCGTGCAAGCACGGCTTCGAACCTGCGAACGCCCGCTGCGCCTTGGTGGGCGGGCCGCTTTCCTTTTATGGGTCTTTCCGCTAGGATCGAAAGACATCGATGCATTACCAGCTTAGCGGGCACTACGGGAGACAGATCATGCGAGTCAGCGACATCCTTAAAGTCAAAGGCAACACCCTATTCACGGTCACGCCGGACACCACGCTGCACGACGCAGTCAACGCCATGGCCGAGCACGACATCGGCTCGCTGGTGGTAATGGAGTATGGCGACCTCGTCGGCATGCTCACATTCCGCGAAATCATGCTGACGCTGAGCAAGAACGGCGGCAGCGTCGGCACGTCGACGATCCGCAAAGTGATGGACGACCATCCGCTCACCTGCACGCCGGAAACGGACGTCAACGAAGTTCGCCGCATGATGCTCGAGCATCACGTGCGTTATCTGCCGGTGCTCGAAAGCCGCACGCTGATGGGCGTGATCTCGTTCTACGACGTCGCCAAGGCGGTGGTCGAAGAGCAGGGCTTCGAAAACCGCATGCTCAAGGCCTATATCCGCGACTGGCCGGAAGAACAGCAGGAGCAGCAGCCGGCGCGTTAATGCGCGGCGATTCACTGCGACGCGCCAGCCGTTGCGGTGAGCGCGAAAAGGCAGTCGAGGCGCGCGCGAAAGCGTGCGCTTTTTTTGTGTCCGGCGCTGTGCTCGGCCTATGAGGAGTCTTGTGTCCGGTTCGGTAGCCGGCTCGACGTCAGGGCCGGTGCGAGTCCGCGTGGCGGGTTTGCAATCCGGCACCGCGTGCCGCCCGGCGACCCGCCCGTACGCGACACCGCGCATCGCACTTTCTTACCTGTCGTTCTTTTAGCCTGCTTCCGGAACTCCATGAGCGATCGTCCGTTACCTGCTGCCCGCCGCGCCGCGCGTCAACACGAGGCGCACGAATCCCAGTTCCGGCTGCTCAACCAGCGCCGCTTCGCACCGTTTTTCTGGACCCAGTTCCTCGGCGCGATGAACGACAACGTGTTCAAGATCGGTTTCACGTCGCTCGTCACGTATCAGGCGGCGCGCTTTTCCGGAGTCGATCCGAAAACGGCGGCGTTCCTGATCTCCGCCATCTTCATTCTGCCGTTCGTGCTGCTGTCGGCCACCTCCGGCCAGATCGCCGACAAGTACGACAAGGCGATGCTCACGCGCTTCGTCAAGAGCTTCGAGATCGTCGTGATGCTGATCGGCGGCGCGGGTTTCTGGCTGCATAGCGCGCCGCTTCTGTACCTGTGCACGTTTCTGATGGGCGTGCATTCCACCGTGTTCGGGCCGGTCAAATACTCCTATTTGCCGCAGCATCTGTCGAAGGCGGAACTGGTCGGCGGCAACGGCATGGTTGAAATGGGCACCTTCGTGGCCATCCTGATCGGCACAATCGTCGGCGGCGTGGGCGCGGGTTTCGCCGAACATGGCGCGGTGGTGCTGGCCTGCGCGTGCGTCGCGATCGCGCTGGTGGGGCGCGTGGTGTCGAGCTTCGTTCCCGTGACGCCGGCGCCGCAGGCCGATCTGCGCATCAACTGGAATCCGGTTAGCGAGACGTGGCGCAATCTCAAGCTGGCGCGCGAGAACCGTACGGTGTTTCTGAGTCTGCTTGGGATTTCCTGGCTGTGGTTCGTCGGCGCGATCTTCCTGTCGTCGTTTTTCAGCTTCGCGAAGAATGTGCTATCCGCCGATCCGGACGTCGTGACCGTGCTGCTCGGCACCTTCTCGATCGGCATCGGCCTCGGCTCGCTGATGTGCGAAAAACTCTCGAAGCGACGCATCGAAATCGGCCTCGTGCCGCTCGGTTCGATCGGCATGAGCGTATTCGCGATCGACCTGTTTTTCGCGAGCCATGCGTTGCCGCTACCGGGACATCTGCTGAGCGTCGGCGAGTTCATTGTGCGGCCCGCGCACTGGCGCGTGCTGGCCGATCTGTTCCTGCTCGCCATGTTCGGGGGCTTCTACAGCGTGCCCTTGTATGCGCTGATCCAGAGCCGCAGCCAGCCGAGCCACCGTGCGCGCATCATCGCGGCGAACAATATCCTGAACTCGCTGTTCATGATCGTCTCGTCGCTGATGGCGGTCGCTCTGACCTCGGCGGGTTTTAGCATTCCGGCCATTTTCCTCGTCACTGCGTTGCTCAACATCGTGGTGGCGACCTACATCTACTCGCTGGTGCCGGAGTTTCTGCTGCGCTTCATCGCGTGGGTGCTGGTGCACACGTTCTACCGGATTCGCCTCGTGCACGCTGAGCGGATTCCGGAAGAGGGCGCGGCCGTGCTGGTCTGCAATCACGTGAGTTTCGTCGACGCGATCGTCATCATGGCCGAGAGCCCGCGGCCGATCCGTTTCGTGATGGACCACCAGATCTTCAAGTCGCCGTTTGCCGGCTGGGTGTTCCGTCACGCCAAGGCGATTCCTATCGCGCCGGCGCATCAGGACCCGCAGGTGCTGACGCGCGCCTATGAGCGCTGCGCGCAGGCGCTTGCCGAGGGCGATCTGGTCTGCATCTTTCCGGAGGGCAAGCTGACCAGAACCGGCGACATGAATCCGTTCCGTCATGGCGTCACCGAGATCATCCGGCGCACGCCCGCGCCGGTCATTCCCATGGCGCTGCGCGGCCTGTGGGGCAGCGTGTTTTCGCGCGCGGGCGACGCGCGCTGGCCGCGGCCGATCCAGAAGGGCGTCATGAGCCGTCTCACGCTGGCGGTGGGCGAGCCGATCGAACCGGAACTGGCGACGCCGGAGACGTTGCAGCAGATCGTCACCGAGTTGCGCGGGGCGCGCAAGTAGCGCGGCCGCAGCGGTGAAGCGCGCGCGGTGTCACGGAAATCGAACGATGCCCGCGCGGACGCCGGCCAGGCGCAAGATGCTGGAATGCCAGCGCCGCCAGAACGCCAATCGATCGCGCAAGTAGCGCGCAATATCGGCGCAGAAATTCCTGACGTGCGATGTTTTGCGCGGCTCCGCCTGAGTGACCTGGGCAGCGGCGGCGATGCGAACAATCCTGCACGGCGCAGCGAGCGTCCCGACAAGCCGGGTGGTCCGGCCGGAATGCCTGCTTATACACATCCTGGCCGATCGGCCAACGCGACTGCGCGGCGCGGTCCAGCCGCCACGGGGCTGGCATAATAGCGTCTTCCCCGCATTTCTTTGGACGACGCCCATGTCCGGCAACACGCTCGGTACGCTTTTCACTGTCACGACCTTCGGCGAATCGCACGGCCCCGCTATCGGCTGTGTGATCGACGGTTGCCCGCCGGGCATGGCGCTCAACGAAGCCGACATCCAGTTCGAACTCGACCGGCGCAAGCCCGGCACGTCGCGCCACGTCACGCAGCGTCAGGAAGAAGACAAGGTCGAGATTCTGTCGGGCGTGTTCGAAGGCCAGACCACCGGCGCGCCGATCGCGCTCTTGATCCGCAACACGGACCAGCGCAGCAAAGACTACGGCAACATTGCCGACACGTTCCGCCCGGGCCACGCCGACTACACCTATTGGCAGAAATACGGCATCCGCGACTATCGCGGCGGTGGCCGTTCGTCGGCTCGTCTCACGGCACCGACGGTGGCCGCCGGTGCGGTTGCCAAGAAGTGGCTGCGCGAGAAGTTCGGCACCGAAATTCACGGCTATATGGCAGCGCTTGGCGAGATCGACGTGCCCTTCGTCGATTGGGCACACGTGCGCGAGAACCCGTTCTTCGCGCCCAACGCGCAGATCGTGCCGCAACTGGAAACGTACATGGACGCGCTGCGCAAGGACGGCGACTCGATCGGCGCGCGCATTAACGTCGTGGCGTCCGGCGTGCCGGTCGGCCTCGGCGAGCCGCTGTTCGACCGCCTCGACGCGGACATTGCGCACGCCATGATGGGCATCAACGCGGTGAAGGGTGTCGAGATCGGCGCGGGCTTTGCCAGCATCGCGCAACGAGGCTCGGTGCATGGCGACGAATTGACGCCGGAGGGCTTCGTCGGTAATCACGCGGGCGGTGTGCTCGGCGGTATTTCGACTGGACAGGACGTGACGGTGTCGATCGCGATCAAGCCGACGTCGAGCATTCGCACGCCGCGCCGCTCGATCGACAAGGCGGGGCAACCGGTCGTCGTCGAAACGTTCGGACGGCATGATCCGTGCGTCGGCATTCGCGCCACGCCGATCGCTGAATCCATGCTCGCGCTGGTGCTGATCGACCATGCGCTGCGTCATCGCGCGCAATGCGGCGACGTGGCCGTCAGCACGCCGAAGATCGCCGCGAGCGCGCCTTAACGGGCCTGCTTCGAGCGCCTCTGTAGCCGTTCTGCGTGGGCAGTGCTCTCCATGACCGATCTCAATTCCGGGCCGTCCGCGAGCGCCCTCGCGGGCCTGCGTGCGCGCGCCGCCGCGCCCGATGCCGCCGCCGGCGACTGCCTGGCGTTCGGTCAGGCGCTACTGCAACACGCCGGCCGCGACAAGGCGAGCCAGCGCGAGGCACTTGCTGCGCTGGTGCGCGCCTATCAACTCGATGCTTCCTGCGAACCCACACTGTTGCATACCATTGCGCAAACGGCGTTCGTATTGCGCGACTGGGCGCTGGTCGACTCGGCCACGGGCCTGCTGCTCGCGCGCCATGCCGAAGACGCCAACGCATTGATCTGGCGCGCGGCGGCCGTTCAGCAGCGCGACGACTTTGCCGCGGCCGAGGCGCTGTTGCGCGAAGCCGTGCGCGTCGTGCCGGGCAACCCGGTGGCGCTTCACAAGCTGGCGCTATGCATCAAGGAGCAGGCGCGCTTCGCCGAGGCCGAGGGCTTGCTGCGACAAGTGCTGATGCTTTCGCCGGACAATGCCCATGCGTTGTTCGATCTGTCGGAACTCGAGATTCGCAGTGGGCGTCTTGCCGAAGGCTGGGCGCATTACGAGTCGCGTATCGCGTTTGCCGCGGGCGAACTGAACAACGCGCAGCAAGCCCTCGCGGCGATCAGCGCGCATTGGCAGGGCGAATCGCTAGCTGGCAAAACGCTCGTGGTGTACGGCGAGCAAGGCAACGGCGATTGCCTCTGGGCGGTGAGGTTTTTGCCGCTGCTCGCCGAGCGGGCGCGGCGCGAGGGCGGCCGGGTGATTTTCGGCCACGACGGACCTTTGCGGCATCTATTCGAACGCATGCTGCCCGCCGATTTGCCGCTCGAAACGAGTCTGGAGACGCAGCCGGATTTTCATTGCGGGCTGATGACCCTGCCACTGCGGCTCGGCATTGTCGACGCAACCGGATGGGGCGCGCCGTACTTAAGCGCTGATGCCGCGCTTGAGCAGACATGGCGTGAGCGGGTCGAAGCGCATATGGCCGGCACGCGGGGCAATCGCAAGGTCGGTCTGGTGTGGAACGGTAATCCGGACCATATCCGCGACATGCGGCGTTCGGTGCCGGTCGGGCAAATCGAGCCGCTGTTGGATGTAGCCGGTGTGACCTATTTTGCTGTGTCGCCGGGGCGCGGAGAGACGGTCGCGCAGTGGCGCGCCAAGGGTCTCGACGTCGTCGATCTGACGCATCATTTTCAATCAGGCTTCGACGATGTCGCGGCGCTGCTGGCGAATCTGGATCTGGTGGTCACGATCGATAGCGGGCCCGCGCATCTGGCGGGGGCGCTTGGCGTGCCGACCTGTTTGATGATCGACCACGTCTCCGCCTGGTTCTGGGGCGACGAAACGCCGGAGACGGTCTGGTACGATTCGATCGAGCTGGTTCGACAGCTACGCGTCGGCGACTGGGCGCCGGTGGTGGCGAGGGTGCGGGAGCGGATTGAAGCGGTGGGACGGCGGTGAGTTGCCTACCTTTTCGCAGCGCCGGCATTTAGAAGCAGGCGCTGCGAAGGCAAGTGAAGCATCGATCACATGTTCGGATAGTTCGGACCGCCGCCGCCCTCAGGCGTGACCCACACGATGTTCTGCGTCGGGTCCTTGATATCGCACGTCTTGCAGTGCACGCAGTTCTGCGCGTTGATCACGAGACGCTCGCTGCCGTCGTCGTTTTTCACGAACTCGTACACGGCCGCCGGGCAATAGCGTGATTCCGGACCGGCATACGTCTGCCAGTTCACGTTCACCGGCACGGACGGATCTTTCAGCGTTAGATGCGCCGGCTGATTCTCTTCGTGATTCGTGTTCGAGATGAACACCGAAGACAGCCGGTCGAACGTGAGCTTGCCATCCGGCTTCGGATACACGATCGGCTTGCATTGCGACGCGGGCTTGAGCATCTCGTGATCCCAATGCTGGTGATGCAGCGTCCACGGCACATTGCCGCCCAGCAGCTTCTGCTCGATGCCGACCATCAGCGTGCCGAGGTAGAGTCCCTTGCTCATCCACTGCTTGAAGTTGCGCGCACGGTGAAGTTCGGTGTGCAGCCACGACGTCTTGAAGCTCTCCGGATAGGCGGTGAGTTCGTCGCTGGTGCGTCCTGCCTGCACGGCGTCGAAAGCCGCTTCAGCAGCCAGCATGCCGGTCTTGATCGCCGCATGCGAACCCTTGATCCGCGACGCGTTCAGGAAACCCGCATCGTCGCCCACCAGCGCGCCGCCCGGAAATACCAGCTTCGGCAGCGACATCAAACCGCCCGCCGTGATGGCCCGCGCGCCATACGACACGCGCTTGCCGCCTTCGAGCACGGCGCGAATCGCCGGATGCGTCTTGTAGCGCTGAAATTCTTCGAACGGCGACAGATACGGGTTCGTGTAGCCGAGGCCGACCACGAAGCCCACCACCACCTGGTTGTTATCCATGTGATAGAGGAACGAGCCGCCGTACGTGTCGTTTTCCAGCGGCCAGCCGGCCGTGTGCATCACCAGACCCGGCTTGTGCTTCGACGGGTCGATTTCCCACAGTTCCTTGATGCCGATACCGTAGACCTGCGGATCGGCGCCTTCGCGCAGCTTGAATTTATCGTTCAGCTGGCGACCGAGGTGACCGCGCGCGCCTTCGCAGAACAGCGTGTATTTCGCGTGCAGTTCCATGCCGAGCTGGAAGTTTTCGGTCGGCTCGCCGTCCTTGCCAATGCCCAGGTTGCCTGTGGCGACACCTTTAACCGAACCGTCGTCGTTGTACAGGATTTCAGCCGCAGGAAAGCCCGGGAAAATCTCGACACCCAGCGCCTCGGCCTGCTGACCCAGCCAGCGTGTGACATTGGCCAGTGAAATGACGTAATTGCCGTGATTCTTGAAGTTATCCGGCAGCGCCCAGGTCGGCACGCTCTTCGAGCCGGTTTCCGTGAGAAACAGGAATTTGTCTTCGGTCACATCCACCGTCAGCGGCGCGCCTTTTTCCTTCCAGTCGGGAATGAGTTCGGTGATCGCGCGCGGATCCATCACCGCGCCCGACAGGATATGAGCCCCGATCTCCGAGCCTTTTTCCAGTACGCACACGCCAATCTCGACGCTTTTCTCAGCAGCCAGCTGCTTCAGGCGGATCGCCGCGGACAGGCCAGCCGGGCCGCCGCCGACGATCACGACGTCGTATTCCATCGACTCGCGTGGACCGTATTGCTCAATGAGACTTGCGGGGGTCATTGATGCTCCTCTTACCGTTAGAATGCTTTTTTCGGGTTCGTATTGTGGGCGATGCACACCCGCACTGCAACCAGATGAGCAGAGATTAGCACGATCGTTCTATTTTTGTGATACGGTATGACCCGTAGCGACGGGCTTACCGCACCCGTCAACCGCAGCCGTAACAACAACCGAACAAGGAACGACAATGGGCCGTTCGATCAATCTGGAAGGCAAGGTCGCGCTGATTACCGGCGCCTCGAGCGGGTTGGGAAAGCGCTTTGCTCAAGTGTTGTCGCAGGCGGGCGCCAAGGTCGTGCTGGCGAGCCGGCGGACCGAGCGTCTGAAGGAGTTGCGCGCCGAGATCGAGGCCTCCGGCGGCGCGGCGCACGTCGTTTCGCTTGACGTGACCGACTACCAGAGCATCAAATCCGCGGTCGCCCATGCGGAAACCGAGGCCGGCACGATTGATATTCTGGTGAACAATTCGGGCGTGTCGACCACGCAGAAGCTGTCGGAGGTCACGCCCGCCGACTTCGAATACGTGTTCGATACCAACACGCGCGGCGCGTTCTTCGTCGCGCAGGAAGTCGCCAAGCGCATGATCATGCGCGGTAACGGCGCGCAGAAACCGTCGTACCGCATCATCAATATCGCGTCGATGGCGGGTTTGCGCGTGCTGCCGCAAATCGGCCTGTATTCGATCAGCAAGGCGGCTGTCGTGCATATGACGAAAGCCATGGCGCTCGAGTGGGGCAAGCACGGCATCAACGTGAACGCGATCTGTCCTGGCTATATCGACACTGAGATCAACCATCATCACTGGTCGACGGAGCAAGGGCAGAAGCTCGTGTCGATGCTGCCGCGTCACCGCGTCGGCAAACCGGAGGATCTGGACGGGCTCCTGCTGCTGCTGGCGGCGGACGAATCGCAGTTCATCAACGGCTCGGTGATTGCCGCCGACGACGGCTTCGGGCTCTCCTGAACGCAAGACGGCGCAGCCGGCGCTCGCGTTTTCAGGTCGCGAGGGCCCGGATTGGCGTCCGTTCGAAGAAACTGTTTTACGCACTCGGGCCTTTGTGCCGCCTGAGGGCGTGCGCTATGTTGCTGTCTGTCTCTACGCCGGTCCACGCGCCGGCTTCAACCTGATTTCAACCCGATAAAGAAGTACGATGAGCGATTTTCACGCAGTTTTCGAGATGTCGATGCCGATCCGCTGGGGCGACATGGACGCCTTCGGCCATGTGAACAACACGGTCTATTTCCGCTACATGGAGCAGGTGCGGATTTCCTGGTTCGAACAGCTGGGCCTCGCCGGTAACAACGCCGACGGCCAGGGACCGGTGATCGTCAATGCGTCGATGGAATTTCTCAAGCAACTGCATTATCCCGGCGACGTGATCGGCCGGATGACGGTCGCCACGCCCGGCCGCAGCAGCTTCGACACGGGTTTCGAGCTGGTGCGCGCGGACGATCCGAATACCGTCTATGCACGCGGTGCCGCGCGCTGCGTCTGGATCGATTACGCGGCTGGCAAGTCGGTGCCGGTGCCGGACTTGCTGCGCGAAACCATCGAGCGGGCTGCGCTGGTCAAGGTGGCGTAATAGCCGACCTTCAGCCGGCTTTCGTGGCGAACCGGCGGCAATCGCTAACGTCGCGGCACATTGCCGCCTGCCTCCGAGATGGCTTGCCCAAGCGCGACTCAGCGTCGCGCGAACCAGTGACCGGACACACGCGCCCGCTGCTTCAATGCCCGAGCAGGCGCTGCAACAACTCCGTCGCGTTCCCCGTATCGTATTTGCGCATCAGCCGCGCCCGGTAGACATCGACGGTGCGCGGGCTGATATCCAGCGCCCGGCCGATCTGCTTGCTGGTTTTGCCTGTCACCAGTTGCGCGGCGATTTCGCGTTCGCGCGGTGTCAGTTCGACCGCCACGCGCCGCGTCGCGCTCAAGTCCTCGAAGGTCCAGACGCCCGCCGCATGCGGGTCGGCGCGCTCCTGCGCGCGGCCCGTTACGTGGCACCAGAATAATTCGCCGTTGGCCCGCTTCATGATGCGGTCGTCCGCGTAGCTGCCGTGCGCGGTCATGATCGGCGGAATCCGCGCGCCGATCCGCTCGAATTCGTCCGTCGACGGATACAGCACCTGGAACGACTGGCCGAGCAGCGACTCGCGCGTGCAGCCGAATATCGACGCGAGCTCGTCATTACAGTCTTCGATAGTCCGTTCGCGCGACAGCACGAGTCCGATCGGGGCGAGCTGGAACGCGGTTTGATAATCCAGTGCGGGCATGAATTGGCGGCGAGTACTTATGTATTTTTGCGTATTGTGCCGCATGGCGCGCCCAGCGTACTCTTTCGGGCACATGACAACGCGGCGAAGCCGTCCGCGGCGGGCTTTGTACGGCGCACAGGGAAACCTGGGCGCACAGCCCGCCGGGGATGACTAGAATGACGTGTCGGGCGCGGGCCCGCGCAACGTCATACCAGCCGCAACGATCCGATTTCGGGTTTCCATAAAGGAAGGGACATACTGATGAACAAGGTCTATCCAGGCGCCGCCGAGGCGCTGAAAGACATCGTCAAGGACGGGCAGACGTTCGCCGTCGGCGGTTTCGGGCTGTGCGGCATTCCGGAGGCGCTGATCGGCGCACTGCGCGATTCGAAGGTGCAGGGCATTACCTGCATCAGCAACAATGCGGGCGTCGACGGTTTCGGCCTCGGTCTGCTGCTCGAAACGCGCCAGGTCAAGAAGATGATCTCGTCGTATGTCGGCGAGAACAAGGAGTTCGAACGCCAGTATCTGGCCGGCGAACTCGAACTCGAATTCACGCCGCAAGGCACGCTCGCCGAGAAGCTGCGCGCGGGCGGTTCGGGCATTCCGGCGTTCTTCACCAATACCGGCTACGGCACGCTGATCGCCGAAGGTAAGGAAACCCGCCAGTTCGGCGAAAACCACTATGTGCTCGAACATTCGCTGACGGCCGACGTCGCGCTGGTCAAGGCATGGAAGGCCGACAAATCGGGCAACCTGATCTACCGCCGCACCGCGCGCAACTTCAACCCGATGTGCGCGATGGCCGGCAAGATTACCGTTGCGGAAGTCGAAGAGATTCTCGAAGTGGGCGAACTCGATCCGGACGCGATCCATACGCCTGGCATTTTCGTGCAGCGCATTGTGCTCAATGCGAATCCGGAAAAACGCATTGAACAACGCATTGTCCGCGCGAAAGGAGACTGATCATGGCATGGACTCGTGACGAAATGGCCGCACGCGCGGCGAAGGAATTGCAGGACGGTTTTTATGTGAACCTCGGCATCGGCCTGCCGACGCTGGTGGCCAATCACGTCCCGCCCGGCGTCGAAGTGTGGCTGCAGTCGGAAAACGGCCTGCTCGGCATCGGCCCGTCGCCGACCGAAGAGGAAGTGGACGCCGATCTGATCAACGCCGGCAAGCAAACGGTGACCACGCTGCCGGGCTCGTCGATTTTTTCGTCGGCGGACTCGTTCGCGATGATTCGCGGCGGCCACATCAATCTGGCGATTCTCGGCGCCATGCAGATCAGCAAGAAGGGCGACCTGGCCAACTGGATGATCCCGGGCAAGATGATCAAGGGCATGGGCGGTGCAATGGATCTGGTTGCGGGCGTCAAGCGCGTGGTCGTGCTGATGGAGCACGTCGCGAAGGGCGACCAGCACAAGATCCTCGAAGAATGCACGCTGCCGCTCACGGGCGTGGGCGTGGTCGACCAGATCATCACCGATCTCGGCGTGATCGAAGTCACGGACAACGGGCTCAAGGTGACCGAACTGGCGCCGGGCGTGAGCGTCGAGGAAATCAAGGCGAAGACGGGCGCGCCGCTCGATGTGAGCGCGGTTAGCTGAATGGCGTGCGGCGAGGCCAGCTGAAGCGGTTCGAGGCTGTTTGAGGCCGCTGGCGGCCAGATGCGGCTGGTGTGAGCGGCAGGCGGCCGCGAGGCGGTTCCAAGGCGGGCGAGGCGTGAGTCTCGCCCGCTTTCTTTTGTGCGCAGGACATTCGTTCGGAGCCGTCCTATGCCATCTGGCCGACTCTTGCCGCGCGGCAAAGCGGTTTACAATCGTTTGAAGATTGAACGCACGTCGATCCCTGCTGTGCCCATGCCGAACCCGCAGCGCTTTTGCAAGGAACCCAGATGACCGAAATCACGTCCGCTTCCACCGCCGGTCGGCTTGCGCCGCGTCAACGCTACGTGCAGTGCGCGAGCGCTGGAGGCTTGCATCGCGTTGCCTACACCGAGTGGGGCGACCCGGCCAATCCGCGCGTGTTGCTGTGCGTGCACGGCTTGACCCGTTCAGGGCGTGACTTCGACCGCCTCGCGGAGGAATTCGCCGGCACTTACCGCGTGGTGTGCCCGGATGTCGCGGGGCGGGGCTTGTCATCGTGGCTCGCCAACCCCAACTTCTATACGGTGCCGCAATACGTCGCCGACATCGTCACGCTGATCGCGCGCCTGAACGTCGAGACGATCGACTGGTTCGGCACGTCGATGGGCGGCCTGATTGGGCTTGGACTGGCCGGCTTGCCCGAAACGCCGATCGGCAAGATGTTGCTGAACGATGTCGGTCCGCATCTGGAGCCGGCTGCGGTACAACGCATCGGCGATTATTTGGGCAAGCCCGTGCAGTTTGAAACGCTGCAGCAAGGTATCGATTACGCAGCCTTGCTCGCGCAGACTTTTGGCCCGCTCACGCCAGACGAGTGGCGCGAGATCAACACGCCGCTTCTGCACGAACAGGACGGCAAGTGGCTGTTCCGTTACGACCCGCGGATCGCGCAGCCTTTTACCGCGATCACCGAAGAAGCGGCCAAACTCGGCGAGGCCGCGCTGTGGCATTCGCTGGCCTCGTTTCAGGGGCCGGTGCTGGTGGTGCGCGGCGAGCTATCCGATCTGCTCTCGCGTGAAACCGTCGCGAAGATGATCGAGACCGGGCGCGCGGTGTCGAGCGCGGAAATCGCCGGTGTCGGACACGCGCCGGCGTTTCTGTCGGCCGAGCAGATCGACATCGCGCGGCAGTTCTTTATCGGACCGGCCGCCGACGCGTCATAATATGCAGTTCCGCGCGGCGTCCTCAGTGGGGCGCCATGCGGAACGCATCTCCGATCAATTTTCAAACCAACTCAGGATTCGTCATGGCAGTCATTCGTCACCACATCGGCAAGCGCCTCTCGGAAATCGCCGTGCACAACGGCACCGTGTACCTCGCGGGCCAGATCGCTGAAGACGCGGATCAGGACATCACGGGTCAGACGCGCGAAGTGCTCGGCCATATCGACCGTCTGCTGGGCGAAGTGAACAGCGACAAGTCGCACTTGCTGTCGGTGCAGATCTACATCTCGGACATGGTGCATTTCGCGGGCATGAACGCGGTGTGGGACGAGTGGGTCGCACAAGGCGCCACGCCGCCGCGCGCTACGGTCGAAGCAAAGCTCGCCAATCCGAAGTGCCTGGTTGAAATCTGCGTGGTCGCGGCGCAGCGCGACTAAGTCGTGCACGCGTAGTTGAATTTCCGTTGAATCGCCTGGCCCGGTGGGCCGTCGCACCATGAATACCGAAACCGTTACTAACGCGCCGAACCCCCTTCCTTCATTCGATGAAGCGATGGCGTTCGTGCGCGAACATGCGGGCGAGGTGCGGCTGTCGTCGGGCGAAATGCTGGCGGATCACGCGGCGGGTACGGCGTCGATCATGCGCAAGCTCAACGTCGATCCGCCGGCGGTGCTGGCGGCGGCGCTGTTTGCATTGACGCCGCATCTGCAGGACCCGGAGCGCGTGATCGCCGACAACTTCGGCGAAGAAGTTGCGCAACTGGTCGGCGACGTGCGCAAGTTGTTGCGTCTCGGCACCGTGAGCTTGCGTGCCGCACAGAATGCCATGCCCGAAGCCGGGCGCGATGCGCAAGCCGCGCGCCGCGCGCAGGTCGAGGCGCTGCGCAAGATGCTGCTCGCCTTCGCGCAGGATATCCGGGTGGTGCTGATCCGGCTCGCGTCGCGACTGCAGTCGCTGCGTTACTACGCGGCGGCGAAAATCACGCCTTCGCCGGACGTGGCGCGCGAGACGCTCGATATCTATGCGCCGCTCGCCAATCGCCTGGGCATCTGGCAGTTGAAGTGGGAACTCGAGGATCTCGCATTACGCTTCGAAGAGCCGGTCACATATAAGCGCATCGCCAAGTTGCTCGACGAGAAACGCGTCGAGCGCGAGAGCTATGTCGCGCAGGCTATCGAGCGCCTGCAAAAGGAATTGGCCGCAGCGAATATTCGTGCGGAAGTGAGTGGTAGGCCGAAACATATCTACAGCATCTGGCGCAAGATGCGCGGCAAGGAGCTGGACTTCGCCGAGCTTTACGACGTGCGAGCGTTTCGCGTGATCGTGCCGGACATCAAGGATTGCTACACGGTGCTCGGCATCGTGCACAACCTGTGGCAACCGGTGCCGAAAGAGTTCGACGACTACATCTCACGACCGAAGCCTAATGGCTACAAGTCGCTGCACACGGTGGTGATCGGCGACGATGGCCGCGCGTTCGAAGTGCAGATCCGTACGCAGGAAATGCATCAGTTCGCCGAATACGGCGTGGCCGCGCATTGGCGTTACAAGGAAGCCGGCACGCGCGGCTACGGCGGCCAGTTCGCCGCCAACGAGAAGTACGACGAGAAGATCGCGTGGCTGCGTCAATTGCTCGCGTGGAAGGACGAAGTCTCCGAAGGCGAGCACGGTGAGAAGCGCGCATCGCAGCCGTGGGAACAACTGCGCCAGGCCACGCTCGACGACGACCACATCTATGTGCTGACGCCGCAGGCCCGGGTGATCCCGTTGCCGCACGGCGCCACGCCTGTCGATTTCGCGTACCACTTGCATAGCGAGTTGGGGCACCGTTGCCGGGGCGCGCGCGTCGACGGCGCGATGGTGCCGCTGAACACGCCTTTGCAAAACGGTCAGACGGTGGAGATCGTCGCGGTGAAGGAGGGCGGTCCGTCGCGCGACTGGCTCAACCCGCAACTCGGCTATCTGCAAAGTCCGCGAGCGCGGCAGAAGGTGCGCGCCTGGTTCAATGCGGTCGAACTGCAGGAACATATCGCGAGCGGCCGTGCGATGGTCGAAAAGACCTTGCAACGCGAGGGCAAGACGTCGGTCAATCTGGATCAGCTCGCGGCCAAGCTCGGCTTCAAGACCACCGACGATCTGTTCTCGGTGGTGGGCAAGGAAGAATTCAGTTTGCGGCTCGTCGAGCAGGCGCTGCATGATGCGCCGCCGCCGGAACCGGTGGTCGAAGCGCCGGAGCAGTTCGAGAAGCGTAGCAGCGGCGCGAGCGTGGCGCGTGGAGCGTCCACGGGCGTGCTGGTGGTCGGCGTGGATGCGTTGCTCACGCAACTCGCGCGCTGCTGCCGGCCCGCGCCGCCCGACGATATCTGCGGCTTTGTTACGCGCGGCAAAGGCATGTCCATTCACCGCAGCGATTGCCCGACGTTTCTGCGCATGGCGGACCGGGCGCCCGAGCGCGTGTTGCAAACGGCGTGGTCGGCGGAGGTGATGAGCGGCCGTGGCCAGTCGGTCTATCCGGTCGATCTCTCGATCGATGCAACGGATCGGCAGGGCCTGCTGCGCGATATTTCCGAAGTGTTCGCGCGCGAGAAGATGAACGTGATCGGCGTGAAAACGCAGACGCGACGTAACGCCGCGTTCATGCAATTTACCGTCGAGGTGTCGAGCGCGGCGCAGATTCAGCGCGCGTGTACGCTGCTCGGCGAAGTCACGGGCGTGGTGCGCGCTTCACGCAAGAGTTGATGAGTGTGCGGCGAACGCATGGCCAGTCGAGGTATCTTCTGGGCATGCATGAGCGCGTGAGTAGAAATTTAAAGTCGGTGCATAAAAGTACTTGCCAAGCAGTGTGGCGCTCCATATAATCTCGTTTCTTCAGGCTCGTAGCTCAGCTGGTTAGAGCACCACCTTGACATGGTGGGGGTCGTTGGTTCGAGTCCAATCGAGCCTACCAACGAAAGAGAAATTCCGGTCTTGCCGGGGTTTCGCAAGCTGCAGTAAGCGCCTTTGGCGCAAAAGGCGAATACGGTTATGACACCGCGAACGTTGACCGAAACTACTTCGGAGCGACGCTAGTCGAGGACCACTTTCGCCACTGTAGTTAGCAGGAAATGTGAATGCGGCCCCTCGAAAGCGGGGCCGCATTTTTTTTGTTTTTTTGACCTGGTTGTATGTGCCGCCGCCGGTCGGCACCACGGAGAACGCAATGGTTTCGATACGTCTGCCTGACGGTTCTGTTCGACAGTACGAGCATCCGGTGACCGTCGCCGAAGTGGCCGCCTCGATCGGCCCCGGCCTCGCGAAAGCCGCGCTCGGCGGCAAGATCGACGGTGAGCTGGTCGATACGTCCGCGTTGATTGATCACGACGTGGCGTTGGCCATCGTCACCGAGAAAGACGCAGACGGTCTCGATATCATCCGCCACTCCACGGCGCACTTGCTCGCGTACGCGGTGAAGGATTTGTATCCGGAAGCGCAGGTCACGATCGGCCCGGTCATCGACAACGGCTTCTACTACGACTTCGCGTACAACCGCCCCTTCACGCCTGAAGATCTCGAGAAGATCGAAAAGCGCATGCAGGAACTCGCGAAGAAAGACGAGCCGGTTTCGCGCCGCGTGGTGTCGCGCGACGAAGCGGTGGACTACTTCAAGAGCATCGGCGAAAAGTATAAGGCCGAGATCATCGAATCGATTCCCGCTACCGACGACATCAAGCTGTACTCGCACGGCGGCTTCACCGATCTGTGCCGCGGCCCGCACGTGCCGTCCACCGGCAAGCTGAAAGTCTTCAAGCTGATGAAGGTCGCGGGCGCTTACTGGCGCGGCGATTCGAAGAACGAACAACTGCAGCGCATCTACGGTACGGCCTGGACGAAAAAGGAAGACCAGGAAGCGTATCTGCACATGCTCGAAGAGGCAGAGAAGCGCGATCACCGCAAGCTCGGCAAGCAACTCGATCTGTTTCACATGCAGGACGAATCGCCGGGCATGGTGTTCTGGCATCCGCGCGGCTGGACGCTGTGGCAGCAGGTCGAGCAGTACATGCGCCGTCGCGTGAACGACGCAGGCTACCTCGAAATCAAGACGCCGATGATCATGGACCGCTCGCTCTGGGAAGCGTCGGGCCACTGGCAGAACTATCGTGAAAACATGTTCACGACGGAATCGGAAAAGCGCGACTACGCAATCAAGCCGATGAACTGCCCGGGTCACGTGCAGGTGTTCAACCACGGTCTGCGCTCGTATCGCGATCTGCCGTTGCGTTACGCGGAATTCGGCTCGTGCCACCGTAATGAATCGTCGGGCGCGTTGCACGGCCTGATGCGCGTGCGCGGTTTCGTGCAGGACGACGCGCATATTTTCTGTACCGAAGACCAGTTCATCAGCGAATCGATCGCGTTCAATACGCTGGCGATGAGCGTCTATAAAGACTTCGGCTTCGACAACGTCGAGATCAAGCTGTCGCTGCGCCCGGACGCGCGCGCCGGTACGGACGAAACGTGGGATCGCGCGGAGCAGGGCCTGCGCGAGGCGCTGACGGCCTGCGGCGTGACGTGGGAAGAGTTGCCGGGCGAGGGCGCGTTCTATGGCCCGAAGGTCGAGTACCACATCAAGGACGCGCTTGGCCGCTCGTGGCAATGCGGCACGCTGCAGCTCGATATGGTGCTGCCGGAGCGTCTGGGCGCCGAGTACGTCGCTGAAGACAACAGCCGCCGCCGTCCGATCATGCTGCATCGGGCAATCGTCGGATCAATGGAGCGTTTCCTCGGCATTCTGATCGAGCACCATGCCGGTGCAATGCCCGCATGGCTCGCGCCGATGCAGGTCGTGGTGATGAATATCGCGGAAAGTCAGGCCGAATATGCGCAATCTTTAGCCCAATCGTTGCAAAAACAAGGGGTTAGAGTAGAGGCCGATTTGCGCAACGAGAAGATTAGCTATAAAATACGTGAGCACACGCTGGAAAAGGTGCCGTACCTGCTTGTGGTCGGCGACAAAGAGCGTGAAGCCCAAACGGTAGCCGTGCGTGCCCGTGGTGGTGTCGATCTGGGTGTGATGCCTCCCGACACTTTCATTGAGCGTCTGCGCCAGGATGTGCAGTCGTTCAATTGAGCCACTTGGCAGCCCGGCTCGTTTTTTTAATTTTTAGAGGAAACGTAACATCGCTACTGATAAGTCTGCGCACCGCATCAACGGTGAAATTACGGCACCCGAGGTGCGTCTGGTCGGCGTCGAGAACGAACCGCTCGGCATTGTGAAACTCGCTGATGCGTTCCGCATGTCGGAACAGCAAGACGTGGATCTGGTCGAAATTGCTCCGCAAGCGGTTCCGCCGGTTTGCCGCTTGATGGACTACGGCAAGTTCAAGTACTCGGAAGCGAAGAAGCAACACGAGGCCAAGCTGAAGCAGAAGATCGTCCAGGTCAAGGAAGTCAAATTCCGCCCGGGCACGGACGACGGCGACTACAACGTCAAGCTGCGCAACCTCATCCGCTTCCTCGACGACGGCGACAAGACGAAAATCACGTTGCGTTTCCGTGGCCGCGAAATGGCTCACCAGGAAATCGGTATGCGCATGCTCGAGCGCCTGCGCACGGACCTCGACGAAGTCGGTCAGGTCGAGCAGATGCCGAAAATGGAAGGGCGCCAGATGATCATGGTGCTCGCTCCGAAGAAAAAGAAGTAAGCAATCAGAGCAGCGGCGCGCCGTGTGGCGCGCGTTCTGTTTGTGAAAAGATTGAACGACGCGGCGCCGGGTGTCCGGTGCTGTGTCAGCAGGTTTCGGAACGACGTGTGTACAATGCGCGTCGTTTCCCGAAAAGCGGCTGTCGGCAGTTCAGGCGGTCTGCATACCAAGTGGAGTGGGTTTCGAAGGGCGGGTAATGGCCAATGGCCGACCGCACACCCATATCCATCAAATAATGGAGTTGTCATGCCGAAGATGAAGACCAAGAAGAGTGCTGCAAAGCGCTTCGTGGTGCGTCCGGGCGGTACCGTCAAGCGCGGTCAAGCCTTCAAGCGCCACATTCTTACCAAGAAGACCACCAAGAACAAACGCCATTTGCGCGGTTCGACGGCAGTTCATGATGCAGATATGAACTCCGTGCGCGCAATGCTGCCGTTCGCTTAACCCTTAACCGACACTCATAGGAGCAAGACATGCCTCGAGTAAAACGTGGGGTTACCGCACGGGCCCGTCACAAGAAGATCATCAAGCTGGCCAAGGGTTACCGCGGCCGTCGCAATAACGTCTATCGCATCGCCAAGCAGGCGGTCATGCGTGCAGGCCAATACGCCTACCGCGATCGCCGCAACAAGAAGCGTGTGTTCCGTGCATTGTGGATCACGCGTATCAACGCGGCGGTGCGTCAGCACGACATGACGTACAGCGTGTTCATCAACGGCCTGAAGAAGGCTTCGATCGAACTCGACCGCAAGGTGCTGGCCGACATGGCTGTGTTCGACAAGGCTGCTTTTGCTGCGATCGTTCAGCAGGTGAAAGCCGCCGTTGCAGCCTGATTGCGCTTCTGGCAATTAAAACTGCGTGGTTCGTTGCAGCGAACATCCGGTAGTCTCGGTGACGCTGCAGCAAAAACGGGGCTCCTCACCGAGCCCCGTTTTTGTTGGTAGAACCAGTTTTGCTTCGATTGAACACTGACGTTGAAATGATGGGATCAATGGATCTGGACCAGATTGTCGCCGACGCGCAAAAAGCCTTCGCAGAAGCCTCCGACGTCACCACCCTCGAGAACGAGAAAGCACGCTTTCTCGGCAAATCGGGTGCGCTGACCGAGCTATTGAAGGGCCTCGGCAAACTCGATCCCGAAACGCGCAAGTCCGAAGGCGCACGGATCAACCTCGTCAAGCAACAAGTGGAAGCCGCACTGACCGCGCGCCGTCAGGCGCTGGCCGACGTGCTGCTGAATCAGCGCCTCGCCGCTGAAGCCATCGACGTGACGCTGCCGGGCCGCGGCACCGGCGCAGGCAGCCTGCACCCGGTGATGCGCACGTGGGAGCGGGTCGAACAGATTTTCCGTACGATTGGATTCGACGTGGCCGACGGCCCCGAAATCGAAACCGACTGGTACAACTTCACCTCGCTGAACAGCCCGGAAAATCATCCGGCGCGTTCCATGCAGGACACCTTCTACGTCGACGGCAAAGATGCCGACGGCCGCCAACTGCTGCTGCGCACGCATACCAGCCCGATGCAGGTTCGCTACGCGCGCACCAACACGCCGCCTATCAAGGTGATCGTGCCGGGCCGCACGTATCGCGTGGACAGCGACGCGACGCATTCGCCGATGTTCAACCAGGTCGAAGGCCTGTGGATCGACGAGAACATCAGCTTCGCGGATCTGAAGGGCGTCTACACCGACTTCCTCAAGAAGTTCTTCGAGCGCGACGACATTCTCGTGCGCTTCCGTCCGTCGTATTTTCCGTTCACCGAACCGTCGGCCGAGATCGACATGTTGTTCGAAACGGGCAAGAACGCCGGCAAATGGCTCGAAATTTCGGGCTCGGGCCAGGTTCACCCCACGGTGATCCGCAACATGGGCCTCGACCCGGACCGTTACATCGGCTTTGCTTTCGGCAGCGGCCTCGAGCGGCTCACCATGTTGCGTTATGGCGTGCAAGACCTGCGTCTGTTCTTCGAAAACGACCTGCGTTTCCTGCGTCAATTCGCCTGAACCGGCGCGGTCGAACGCGACGAGCATAGAGTGCGGCAAGGTATGCAGTACATGCCGCCACAGCGTCCCCGGCAATGTTCGATGAATCGCTCGCATGAACAGCGCGCCGAGTCGAAACATTGCCGGACGTGGACCTAACCTGATCAGAACGTACACAGAACCATGCAATTCCCGGAATCCTGGCTGAGAACCTTTGTCGACCCGCAACTGACGACCAACGAACTGTCGCACGCGTTGACGATGGCGGGTCTCGAAGTCGAAGACCTGCGGCCGGCCGCGCCGCCGACCTCGAAGATCGTTGTCGGCCAGGTGCTGGAAGTCGTCAAGCACCCGGACGCGGACAAGCTCAACGTGTGTCAGGTCGACGCCGGCACGGGCGCGACGCTGAACATCGTGTGCGGTGCGCCGAACGTGGCGCCGGGCATCAAGGTGCCGGTCGCGTTGGTGGGCGCGCAACTGCCGCCCGCCGAAGAAGGCGGCGCGCCGTTCGCGATCAAGCTCTCGAAGCTGCGCGGCGTGGAAAGCCAGGGCATGCTGTGCTCGGCACGCGAACTGAAGCTCTCCGAAGATCATAGCGGCCTGATGATCCTGCCGGAAGATACGCCGATCGGCCAGGACATCCGCGAAACGCTCAATCTCGACGACACGGTTTTCGAAATCAAGCTGACGCCGAACAAGGCAGACTGCCTGTCGGTGTTCGGCGTGGCGCGCGAGACCTCGGCAATTACCGGCGCGCCGTTGCGTCCGTTGGAAATCAAACCGGTCGAAGTCAAACTCAACGAGACGCTGCCCGTCAAAATCTCGGCGCCTGATCTGTGCGGCCGGTTCTCGGGTCGCGTGATTCGTGGCGTGAATGCACACGCCAAGTCACCGCATTGGATGGTCGAGCGTCTGGAGCGTTCGGGTCAGCGCAGCATCTCCGCGCTCGTCGATATCTCGAACTATGTGATGCTCGAGTTGGGCCGTCCGTCGCACGTGTTCGATCTGGACAAGATCCACGGTGGCATGGACGTTCGCTGGGGCCGTAAGGGCGAGACGCTCAAGCTGCTGAACGGCAATACCGTCGAGCTCGATGAAACCGTCGGCGTGATCGCCGATGAGCAGCACATCGAAAGTCTCGCGGGCATCATGGGCGGCGACAGCACGGCCGTCACGCTCGACACCACCAACATCTATCTCGAAGCCGCCTTCTGGTGGCCCGACAGCATCCGCGGCCGCTCGCGCAAATACAACTTCTCGACCGACGCCGGCCATCGCTTCGAGCGCGGCGTCGACTACGCGACCACCGTCGAACATATCGAACGCATCACGCAACTGATTCTCGACATCTGCGGCGGCGAAGCCGGTCCGGTCGACGATCAGATCGTCAACGTGCCGAAGCGCGAGCCCGTGAAGATGCGTGTGTCGCGTGCGAATCGCATCATCGGCATCAAGATCGACGCCGACGAAATCGCGCAGATTTTCACGCGCCTCGGCCTGTCGTTCGAGCGCAGTGAAGACACGTTCTCGGTGATGCCGCCGTCGTATCGCTTCGATATCGAAATCGAAGAAGACCTGATCGAAGAAGTCGCGCGCATCTATGGCTTCGAGAAAATTCCGGCGCGTCCGCCGGTCGCGACCAGCGAAATGCGCGCGACCAACGAAACGCAGCGCTCGATCCACGTGATCCGTCACGCGCTCGCCGCGCGCGACTACGCGGAAACGGTGAACTTCAGTTTCGTCGATGCGGAGTGGGAGCAGGACTTTGCCGGCAACGACAAGCCGGTACGTTTGCTGAACCCGATTGCAAGCCAGTTGTCGGTGATGCGCACCACGCTGTTCGGCAGCCTGATCCACGTGCTGCGTACGAATCTGAACCGCCGCGCGGCGGATCGCGTGCGCGTGTTCGAAGCCGGCCGCGTGTTCCTGCACGATCCGTCGATCAAGGCCGGCGAGCTGACAGTCGAAGGTTTCGCGCAGCCGAAAATGATCGGCGCCCTCGCGTACGGTCCCGCGCTCGAAGAGCAGTGGGGCGCGGCGACGCGCACGGTCGACTACTTCGACGTGAAGGGCGATCTGGAAGCCGTGCTGGCACCGGCGGTCGCGCGCTTCGTTAAAGCGGAACATCCGGCATTGCATCCGGGACGCAGCGCGCGTATCGAACTGAATGGCCGCGCAGTTGGCTGGATTGGCGAATTGCATCCGCGCTGGATGCAAAAATATGATTTACCGCTTGCGCCGATTCTGTTTGAAATCGAAGCGGAAGCATTAATGCAGCGCGTATTGCCCATTCCGTCTGAGGTGTCTAAATTTCAGCCGGTGCGTCGTGATATTGCGGTGGTCGTCGATCAGAAAATCGAGGCTCAGGCACTGCTGGATGAGCTTCAGAAGGCCCAGTCCGAACCCGCCTGCAAGACTGTTCAGAAGGTTGTGCTTTTCGACGAATTCCGTCCAAAATCAAACACTTCCGGTGGTCTGGGCGCTCACGAGAAAAGCCTTGCGTTCCGTGTGACCTTGCAAGATACTGGCGGAACCCTTCAGGATGAAACGGTCGATCTGGCTATTCAAACTCTGGTGGAACGTCTGGCTCGAGTATATGGCGCACGGTTGCGCGGATAACCCGCATTTAACAATTGCACGGCTGTTTCCGCATCCATTGTTTTCTGCTTGGCGCGCCATTTGATAGATATGAATGAAATGAACTCGAGTGATTTCGAAGCCCTTCTTACGGCGCAACGCAGCGCCATGATTCGCGAAATTCCGACATCACCCGCCGTCGTTTCCACTGAAACGCCGACGCTTACCAAGGCGGAACTTGCTGAGTTGCTGTTCGACAATGTCGGACTCAACAAGCGGGAAGCGAAAGACATGGTCGAAGCGTTTTTCGAGGTGATCCGCGACGCGCTGGAGAGTGGCGACAGCGTGAAGCTGTCGGGGTTCGGCAACTTTCAGTTGCGCGACAAACCCCAGCGTCCCGGCAGAAACCCGAAGACCGGCGAGGCGATTCCGATCGCCGCGCGCCGTGTTGTGACGTTCCATGCAAGTCAAAAGCTGAAAGCACTGGTCGAGAACGGCGCTGAAGCGAGCTTCACGCGCTAACCGACTGGCGCGTTCCTGCGCAACCCACCACGACGGCTAACTGACGATGACAGCGACGATCGAAAAAGTCGTCTTGCCTCCGATTCCGGCGAAGCGCTACTTCACGATTGGTGAGGTCAGCGAACTATGCGGTGTGAAACCGCATGTCCTGCGCTACTGGGAACAGGAGTTCACGCAGTTGAGGCCGGTCAAGCGGCGCGGCAATCGTCGCTACTACCAGCATCACGAGGTGCTGTTGATCCGGCGGATTCGTGAGTTGTTGTATGAGCAGGGTTTCACGATCAACGGCGCGCGCAACCGGCTCGATTCACACGGCGGCGGGGCGCACGGTGCGCCGGGCGATCTGGTCGATGAAGGCGAGGGCGCCGTGGTGCCGGCGGCAACCACTGCAGCCGCGGCGGTGGACGTCGAGCAGTTGCGTAAAGAATTGCTGCACGTAATCGATTTGTTGGGGCACTAGTCGCCTTTGTTGGCAGATGGCGGTTCTAATCGAATAAAGTGTCTGTTATAATTTTGTGCTGTTCGGGGCGTAGCGCAGCCTGGTAGCGTACCTGCATGGGGTGCAGGTGGTCGGAGGTTCAAATCCTCTCGCCCCGACCAAGAGACATAGCCCGGTAAGTCAAGCCAGTATTGGAGAAGCCAATGCTGACAAGGCTCACCGGGCTTTCTCGTTTACGGCTGTGTCTGTGGAGTGTGTCAATCCGCTGTGCGAATCTACGGAGATGACCGACATGCCCGTTACTCTTCCTGCTGGCGTTAGCCTTCGCGGTTCCGTGTGCCACCTGCGCATTGTTGTGCCCAAAGATGTGAACATCCATGGCCCCGCCAAGCGAATGGTAAGTACGCCGTCGATGCCTATCGCAAAAGCCTGGGCACCTCAGACTGTAACGAAGCGGCTGCGAAGGCGCACGCCCTCATCGCTGAATATCAACGAAAATTCGAAGCGGTTATCGTCTCCTACGATCTCACGCTGCCCACGAATAAATATCAACCGCTTTTCTAATGCGGAAACTCTCCGACCGGGCCGGCCGCAAGACGATGCCGCTCGTCGCCACGCGGTTGATCGGCGCGGCGGGCGTCGCGCTCGTGGCGATGCTGGCGAGCAAGGAGACGTCGCGTAGTCCGTCAGCGGATGATTGAGGGGGAGAGGCTCGGCCCCGGCTCGCTCGACCCGGAGCAAGCCAGTGCGCGAAGTTGCGACGAGCGCTTCAACCGCAGCCGCTCGTTTTCGAATAGGCGCTCTATAGATTTGCCCATCACCCGCGTCCCGTCTCCCACGCGCGCGTCTACCATGCACGTTTGCCCGCCGCGCGCGGCGCGTCATGATCAACGGGTTTTCGCATGAGTCTGCTACTTCGTTTGTTGCTTCTGATATTCACCAGCCGTCGCCGCAGCCGCTTGCATGTGCTCGATACGTGCGTCACGCCGTTTCGCGTCTGGTTGAATGACCTGGATGTATTGCTTCACATGAACAACGGCCGTTATTTCACGATCCTCGATCTGGCACGCGTCGATCTGATGATGCGCAGCGGCTTGTGGCGTCAATTGAAGGCACAAGGCTGGTATCCGGTCGTCACACTGGAAACGATGCGTTTTCACCGCTCGCTCGAACTCGGCAATCGCTATGACGTTCGGACCCGTGTGATCGGCTGGGATGAGAAACACATCTTCATCGAACAAGGCTTCGTGCGCGACGATGCACAAGTCGCGCTGGCCGTCGTGCGAGCACGCTTTCTGAAGCGAAGCGGTGGTGTCGTGACGACCGCCGAGCTGATGCAACTTTCCGGCGTGACGCAGTCATCGCCGGCGTTGCCCGAATGGGTCGCGCGCTGGAGCGAGGCCGAAGGAGGGATGGTGTTTCCGTCGGCTTCTTCTTCAGGCCAGCAGGATGCGAGCACAGTCACGCTACGGTGAACATTCTGTAGCGTAGCCCCAAGCGCCGCACACGACACGTCATTTCAAACCAGTGTCCTGATCGAACTACTGATACCACGCGCGCAATCGATCACCGCCGGCGCCAGCCGCGCTTCGGCGTCCGCCAGCGTCCAGCGGCTCGTCGGCGCGACGACGTGAACCGCGCCGACCGGGCGGCGCTCGCCGTCGAGCACCGCCGCCGCGATGGTCATATCGCCGATAAACAACTCCTCGCGGTTCGACGCATAACCATTGCGCCGCCCAAGCACAAGACGCGTGCCGATCTCCTCGAGATCCGTGACGGTGTACTGCGTGTGCGTCACGCGATCGCTGGCCACCAGCAGCGCGCGTGACTCGTCGTCCGGCAGCGCCGCGAGATAAGCCCGCCCCGACGCCGTGCAGTACATCGGAATACGGCTGCCTATCGGCATATGAATGGGCACGAACTTCGTACAGACGAAGCGTGCAACGTAGACCATGTCGACGCCGTCCGGCTCGGTCAGATTGGTGGTCTCCCCGGTGACATTGGTGAGTTCGGACAGAAACGGGTTGGCGACGTCGATCAGCGTGTCGGCGGCAAGATAGTTGAAACCGATTTGCATCACACGCGGCGCGAGCTGATACCGCTTCGTACGCGGATGCTTTCTCACGTAGCCGAGCTTCTCCAGCGTGTAGATCATGCGCTGCGCAGAGCTTTTGGTAATCGACGTCGCTTCCGCGACTTCGGGCAGCGTCATCGACCGGCGCTGCGCGCTGAACGCGCGTAGCACCGCGATTCCCTTCTCCAGCGACTGATTGAACAGCGCATCCGGCGTCTCATCCGGTTCCGGAGAGGCTTCCGGCGGCGCGTCGGGCGTCTTGCGTGTCATGGAATTACCCAATTGTTTAGGCGTAGCATCGAGACTAGCATATCGAATATCGATACGCAATTTCCGTTAGTCGATATTTTTGATTCGAATATCATAGTTAGACCGATGGTGGCCGATATTCCTGTCGGCCCTCGCCAACTCCGTGGAGAGACTCATGTTCCAGTTCGCCAAACGCTTCGCTAGTGTCTTTGCAACAGGATTGCTGCTCGCCGGCGCGCCGGCCTGGTCGGTTGCCGCCACCACCTACGAGGTCGGTTCGACGGCCACCGGCGTGCCGTTCACCTTTCTCGACGTGAAGAGCAATTCGATCCAGGGGCTGCTGGTCGATGCGATCACGGCAACGGGCAAGGCGGCGGGCTTCGATGTGAAGATCGAGCAGACCACGTTCTCGTCGCTGATTCCGTCGCTGACCACCAAAAAGATCGACATCATTTCAGCAGCCATGCTGAAGACGCCAGCGCGCGAACAGGTCGTCGATTTCTCCGATACGGTCTATTCGTACGGCGAAGGCCTGATCGTTCGCGCCGACGACAAAGGTCAGTACACGTCCATGGACGATCTCAAGGGCGAGATCGTCGGCGCGCAGGTCGGCACCGCGTTCGTCGACGCCTTGAACAAGAAGGGCATCTTCAAGGAAGTCCGCACTTACGATTCGGTCGCCGACATCATGCGCGACGTCGCATTGGGCCGTATCAAAGCGGGCTTCGGCGATCATCCGATCATTGCCTATCAGCTTCAGCACAATCCGAATCCGCAACTGCGCCTCGTCAGCGGATATCAGCCTTCGGTGAAAGGCCAGTTGTGCTTTGTCGTGCGCAAGGGCGACACGGCCACGCTGGAGCAGTTGAATGCCGGCATCAAAAAGATCAAGGCCGACGGCACGCTCACGCAGATCGTCAAGAAGTGGCAGGTGGAATGACGCCGTTTTCAGAATAAGGACTGCCCGCCATGTTCTTCCAGAACGCCGTTGAATTCCTGCCGATCCTGCTGAAAGGCGCGGTCGTCACGATCGAGATTACTTTCTGCTCGTTCGTTCTGAGCACCGTGCTCGGGTTGCTGCTCGCGCTGATGCGCGTGTCCGACAACCGCGTCGTGTCGAACGCGGCCGCTACTTTCATCAACGTGATTCGCGGACTGCCGATCATCGTTCAGCTCTTCTATATCTACTTTGTGCTGCCCGATCTCGGCGTGCAGTTGTCCGCCTTCCAGGCCGGGTTTATCGGCCTCGGTATTGCGTACTCGGTGTATCAGGCGGAGAACTTCCGCGCGGGCATTCAGGCGATCGATCACGGGCAGATCGAAGCGGCGCAGTCCATCGGCATGCGCGGCGCGATGATCATGCGGCGCGTGGTGTTGCCGCAAGCGTTCCGGATCGCGTTGCCACCGTACGGCAACACGCTCGTGATGATGCTGAAGGATTCGTCGCTCGCCTCGACCATCACGGTTGCCGAAATGACGCGTGCCGGGCAGCTCATTGCATCGTCCACGTTTCAGAACATGACGGTTTTCACGCTGGTCGCGCTGCTTTATCTCGGACTCAGCCTGCCGCTCGTCTATGGATTGCGGCGGCTCGAACGCCGCCTTGGACTGAAGGGAAAACGATGATCAAGGTCGACTCGATTCACAAGCGATTTCACGATCAGCACGTGCTGAAAGGCGTCAGTCTAAATGTGGAACGCGGCCAGGTGGTCTGTCTGATCGGCCCATCGGGCTCGGGCAAATCCACGCTATTACGCTGTATCAACGGGCTGGAACGGCATGACGCCGGAGAGATCACCGTCGAGGGTCGCACCGTCGATGCCAAATCGAAACAGATCCACGAACTGCGCGCGCAGGTCGGCATGGTGTTCCAGCGTTTCAATCTGTTTCCGCATCGCACGGCGCTTGAAAACGTGTTCGAGGGTCCCGTGTTCGTGAAGAAGCAAGCGCGCGCTCAGGCACGCGAGCGCGCGCGGCACCTGCTCGACAAGGTCGGGCTTGCGCATCGTATGAACGCGCATCCGGCGGAACTGTCGGGCGGACAGCAGCAGCGCGTGGCGATCGCGCGAGCGCTGGCCATGGAGCCCAAAGCGATTCTCTTCGACGAACCCACCTCGGCGCTCGACCCGGAGCTGGTTGGTGAAGTGCTCGGCGTGATGCGCCAACTGGCCGACGACGGCATGACGATGATCGTCGTCACGCATGAAATGGCGTTTGCGCGCGAAGTGGCCGACCGTGTGTGTTTTCTTCACGACGGCGCGATCCATGAAGAAGGCAGCGCGGCCGAGTTGTTCGACCGTCCGCGCCATGCCCGCACGCGCGAGTTTCTCGGCAAGATGCCTGCGCTGTCCGAAGCGCCCCGGATTTGAAGACCATCATGAGCCTGGTTGAAGTTGAAGTTGCAAAGCCGTTGCCGCCCTCGCTGTGGGCGGCGACAGCGGAACCCGCGGTGGTAACGCCTCCACTCGATAACTCGACGGTCGTGGACGTGGCGATCGTCGGCGCCGGCTATACCGGTTTGTCGACGGCGTTGCATCTGGCGGAGCAGGGCTTGCGCGTCTGCGTGATCGACGCCAACGAGCCCGGCTGGGGAGCGTCCGGCCGCAATGGCGGCCAGGTCATTCCCGGCCTGAAATACGATCCCGATGAACTCATCCGACGCTATGGTCCGCGCGATGGCAACGCGCTCGTGCAAATGGCGGGCGGTGCTGCGGATACGGTTTTCGATCTGGTCGCGCGCCACGGCATTCGCTGCGATGCAACGCGCGCGGGCTGGATTCAGCCGACCCATTCGCACAAGCTGCTGAAGACGCTGTACGCTCGCGCGGGACAGTGGGAAGCGCGTGGCGCGCCGGTCGAGTTGCTCGACCGTGCGCAGGTATCGAAACGGCTCGGCACTGACGCGTTTGTCGGCGGCTGGGTCGATCGGCGTGCGGGCAGCGTGCAACCGCTGAGTTATGCACGCGGCCTTGCGCGCGCGGCGCAAGCAGCGGGCGCGCAGATTCATGGCGGGACTCGCGCCGCGGGCATCGAGCGCGGCGCGAACGGATGGCGCATTCGCACGGCGCACGGTCCGGTCATCGAGTCGAAACAGGTGCTGCTCGCCACCAACGGCTATACCGACGGACTCTGGCCGCGACTGGCGCAATCGGTGATCGCGGCAAACAGCTTCATTGTCGCGACGAAGCCGCTGGCGGACGATGTCGGCGCAACGATTCTGGCGGGCGGAGAAGTGGCGTCCGATTCGCGGCGGCTGCTGCTGTACTTTCGCAAGGACGCGGATGGACGTTTGCTGATGGGCGGACGCGGTCCGTTTCGCGAGCCTCGCAACGCGGCGGATTGGGCGCATCTCGAGCGAGCCGCTCAGTTGATGTTTCCGCAACTGAGGGGCACCGAATACGAATTCCGCTGGGCGGGCCGCATCGCCATTACGCGCAACTTCTTGCCGCACGTGCATATGCCAGCGAAAGGTATGACTATCGCGCTCGGTTACAACGGACGCGGCATCGCGATGGCGACGACGTTAGGCAAGCACCTGGCTGCGTATCTTGGAGGGGCGGCGAAGGGCTTGCCGCTCCCGCCGACGCCGATCGAGCCGGTTCCGTTGCATGCGTTGCAGCGGTTTTATATCAGCGCGGGGGTGGCGTGGTATGCGTTGCTGGACGCACTTTCATAAGCATGCGGTTCAACTCGGTTTCCGTCTTCTATTCTCGACTAACCGCGTCGACGCAATTCGATGCGCAGGTTTCGCGGCACCATCGAAAACGCGAACACTTCCTCCACCTCGGACGCGTTGTCGACCAGCAGCAGATCGAAGTTGCGGCACAGCATGGCGACTGCTGATCTCACTTCCATCAAGGCGAGGCTGCGTCCCGGACAGAGGCGAGGTCCGGAGCCGAACGGCATGAACCCCGCTCGATGATGGCTGGCGGCACTTTCGCCGGTGAGCCAGCGGGCCGGATCGAATACGTCGGGCGCCGAATGGCCGCCTTGCTGCAGCCCTGCCTCGCGCGTCAATAGCGACAGCACCGCGCCCTTCGGGATCGCAATGTCGCCCACTTGCACGTCGTAATTCGGCTCGACTGCAAGAACGGGCGTCACCGATTTGAGCCGCATGGACTCGCTGATGACCGCGTTCACATAGAGGAGCGCGTCTCCGGCGTCAAAATCTTCGAGCATGGCTGCGGATCCGATAACGGCATCGACTTCTTCCTGCATTTTTCGCTGGACGTCTGGTAAAGACGCAATGAAGTACGCCACCCAGGCGATCGTGTTCGCCGTCGTGTCCTGTCCGGCCAACAGGATGGTGAACACATTGGCCAGTACTTCATCGTCTGTCAGCGGCGCTTCTCCATCGTGTTGCGCCATGAGCAACGCCTCGAGCAGATTCGTGGGCATCGTGTCCGTTTCCGGGCGCTGCGCGAGGCGCGCGCGGTTGGCGGCGATGAGGTCCTTCGTGAGCGCCTGAACCGCAATCAAGGCGCGATCCAGCGTCTTGTCTGCGGCTAGCTTGACGTAATGCCAATAAGGGAAGGGCGCATTGATCCGCCGGTTGATCATCGGGAACACGACTTCGAGATGACGCTGGATCACGTCGCCCTCGCTTTCGATGGTATCCATGTCATATCCAAACGCGAGATTGGTGGTGACGTCCACCGTGTATCGCATCAGGTCTTTCTGGATATCGATGATTTGCCGCTCGCGCT
Organism: Paraburkholderia phytofirmans PsJN; assembly: GCF_000020125.1. NCBI lineage: Bacteria > Pseudomonadati > Pseudomonadota > Betaproteobacteria > Burkholderiales > Burkholderiaceae > Paraburkholderia > Paraburkholderia phytofirmans. The sequence goes on along the minus strand of NC_010681.1, from coordinate 3,096,294 downwards.
CCGCTTTCTCCCAGCGTTGCAGCAATCGACGTGTCATTTCGCAGAGCAACGGAAAGAAGGCACGCAGATGCAGAGGGTCTAGCGCCTTGGCGACGAGTTGCCGTTGCCGTCGCCAGGCATCGCCTTCCATGGAGAAAACGCCGTTGATGCCCAACTCGCGCGCAACGGTTTCGATCACGTTCCAGCGGCGATACGCGCCAGGGCGATCGCGCAACACCTGACTGATGAGAATGGGATCGGCGATCGCGACGAATGGGCGGCCGATCAATCGGAACGTGTACACGGGGCCGAATTCCCTGCACCACTCTTCGAGTACGAGGTGCAGCTTCTCGGGACGTAGTTGCAACGTATTGCCGAGAAACGAAACGCGCTTGGGGCCAGGGAGCTGGGCAAGCGATCTCACGGCAGATTCGCGGCACGGCATTATCACTGCCGGGGCAGGGCGCTGCGCATTCCATGCGCGCACTTCGTTGCGATCGACTTTAACTTCGCCGTTCTCGACGATTGCGTCGAAGCGCTTCAGATTCGAACTACTTGGCCCTTGCTTGCAGCCTGACGAGCAGTCGAACTGCCAACCGTGTGCGCGGCAGGCGAGCACGCCATCTTTTACTGTTCCTTCAGACAGGAGCGTGCCTTGATGCGGGCAGCGGCCCTGAAAAATCGAAATGGCGTTGCCGTGGCGAAGAACGATCAAATCGATGCCGTCGATGTTCGCCGCCTTGATGCCGTCGTCCGCGAGTTCTTTCGTGCGCGCTATCACTACCGTGTCCGGGGAACCCGAACGCACTGCCTGAAGACTCGCGTTCATTTTGTCGCTCCTTCGCGCCGGACAGGTATCGTTTCGTCGATCGCTCGAACACAAGAGACGGTCCGGCGTCTTGTCGACGGCGAACGCATTTGCGTTGCAGCGTGCAAACAGGTTTTTACGCGGCGTGAGGAAGCGGGCGCGTTCAAGTCATGACGCACCGCATTAACGTGCGTCGGGAGCGGGCATCAGGGCGCAATCCTGTGCCGGGTCTGTGCGACAGATGAGTCGCGAGCCATGCTGTATTCCCCGAGGTCCGAGGAGCGTGCTCACCAAACCATACTAGTCGTTTATCGAGGCGAGCCAAGCACTGTATCTAGTGTCGTGCCGCCTTTTCGGCGGCTCAGCGACCCCGCCGTCGATGGCCGGGTCGCGGGCGTTTGCCGAGGCCAGGAGTTTTGCGGCGCACTATCAAATCCCGAGCGCATTGCGCGAACCGCGTCGGCTGTCGTCGTTGTGGCGGAAAACCCGCGCGGCCTGTGGCATGGCGCTTGCAGCAAGTCGTCCCCGCCGACGTAAGCTCGTCGTCAGACATATGAGAACGATTATCATTTTTTGCCTTGCCGACTCGATGCGCTATGCTGGGATGACGGCTAAAAAATATAAACCGTGAGGCAGGTTCCGTGCTGGTGCAATGCCACCGAGGAGCCGGCCCGATCCATTATCTTTCGCCGGCGCCGGGGTCTTCGCACACGAAACAGGGAGGTAACATGCAAGGCGACCCAAAGGTCCTGGAATACCTGAACGCGCAACTGAAGAACGAACTCTCCGCGATCAACCAGTATTTCCTGCATGCCCGCATGTACAAGCACTGGGGGCTCGATAAGCTCGGCAAGCATGAGTATGACGAATCCATCGGCGAGATGAAGCATGCGGATCTGCTGATCGAGCGCATCTTCCTGCTGAACGGCCTGCCGAATCTGCAAGACCTCCATAAGCTGCTGATCGGCGAAGAAACCAAAGAGATCATGGAGTGCGATCTGAAGCTGGAGCAGATGTCGCAGGCCACCTGCAAGGAGGCCATCGTCTATTGCGAGTCGGTCCGCGACTTCATCTCGCGGGAGATTTTGACCCATATTCTCGACGACACCGAGGAACATATCGACTGGCTCGAGACGAATCTTGAGTTGATCGACAAGGTCGGCATCCAGAACTATCTGCAATCGGGGATGGATGCGCCGGAGTGAGTTCGCTTGAGCGAATGACTGACGGGACGGCGAACGGAATGCCGGCAGACCGCCTTAAGCGTGCAACGCCCCATCATTGAGCGCACGCTGGTTAGCAACAATCTCGCTGGAGCTTGCGAGTCCTCAATCCACCGGCACGTTGCTGATCCGGTGCAACTCCGCCAACTTGCGCAACAGGCTTCGAAGCGTGCTCTGCTCATCGGCATCCAGCGCGCTAAAGAAGTGGTCGTCATTTTCATCGGCAATCGACGCTAGATCCGGCAGCGCGCGTTTTCCCTGCGGAGTCAGCGAAAGGAACTGCACGCGGTTGTCCTCCGCGCTCGTCGCGCGCGAAATCCATTTCTTCTCTTGCAGCTTGTCCAGCACCTTCGAGATTGCGCCACGCGTCATGCCCATCGCGTCGGCGAGTTGCGCGGGCGTCATGTCCGTCCATCTTTGAATCTGATTGAGCGCGACCCATTCGGCCACGGACACGCTGCGTTCCTGCAAAGCACGAGCGAAGTTGCCTGAGACATGATTGGATACGAGTCTCAGCCAATAACCCAGATGCGTTTCGAGGGCAGGCGAGGACGGTACCCCTTTCTTCTGATTGCGCATGACCTTTACCTCGGCTAATGATTGGCTTCCATGGAAATCATTGTGGTTTCCATGGAAAGTCATGTCAAGGTCAACGGCCCAGCGCGACGAACCGTTCGAGATGATGGTCCTCGTCCCCGAGTTGATGATCGATCATCACGAGGCGCTTCGCGTAATGTGCGAGCGGCAGTTCCCACGTCATGCCGATGCCGCCATGCAGCTGAATGCATTCTTCCGCGACCAGCGCGCCGATTCGCCCGATGCTGTACTTGGCCGCCGACACCGCGCGCTCCCGCACCTTGCGCTCGGCACCGAGCGCCGCCGCTGCATTGATCACCGCCGAGCGGGCCTGCTCGATCTCCAGCAGCAGATCGGCCATGCGATGCTGCAACGCCTGGAAGCTGCCGATCGGCACGCCGAACTGTTTGCGCGTGCGCAGATACTCGAGGGTGTAGTCCTTGGCGACATCCATCGCGCCGACTGCTTCGGAACACAGCGCGAACACGCCGCAGCCAATCGCGTATTCGAGCGTCGCGAAGCCCGCGTCGGGCGTGCCGAGCAATGCGTCGTCGCTGAGCGTGACGTTGTCCAATGTCACTTCAGCAGCGCGGCCGCCGTCGATCTTGCGATAGCCGCGCACGCTGACGCCGGCTGCATCGCGTGGCACGAGAAAGAGCGTTATGCCGGCGTCGCTATCGTCGTCACCGCCGGTGCGCGCCGAAACCAGAAAAAGCGAAGCGTGCTCGCCGTGCTGAACCACGGCCTTGGCTCCGTTCAGTTGCCACGTCGAGCCGCTTCGCTCCGCACGCGCCGATACGCGGGACAGTTCATAGTGACTGTCCGGCTCGCCGTGCGCGAGCGCGACGATCCGCGAGCCGTCGATCAATTCGCCGAGCACGGCTTTTTGCGCTTCGTTGCCGCTGCGTGCAATGGCGCGGCCGACGATCAGCGTATCGAGAAACGGCTCGACCACGAGACCGCGCCCCAAGCTCTCGAATACAACCGCGATATCAAAACCGCCGCCGCCGAAACCGCCGTCCGCTTCATCGAACAGTGCACCGATAATGCCGAGTTCGGCAAAGCGGCTCCACAATTCGCCGCTATAGCCTTGGTCGGACTGAGCGATCCGGTCTCGCGTCGAGAATGCGTACTGCTCGCTGACAAAACGGTTCAGCGTATCCGCCAGCATGCGGCGGTCTTCGGTGTGCTGGAAATTCATGACGTGCGCCCCCTTACAGTCCCAGGATCATTTTGGAAATGATGTTCTTCTGGATTTCGTTCGAGCCGCCGAAGATCGACAGCTTGCGATTGTTGAAATACAGCGACGCGGCGCTCGCGGCTTCGTCGGGGCCGACCGGCGTGCCTTCGAAGCCGTCATGCAAGGCTTCCTCGATGAACGGCTGTGCGTACGCACCCATCGCGCGCCTTGTGAGCGACGAGATTTCCTGACGGATCTCTGTGCCGCGAATCTTCAGCATCGAACTTTCGGCGCCGGGCACGCCGCCGCCCGCCACTGCCGCGATTACGCGCAGGTTGGTGGTCTTCATGTTCTCCAGATCGATCTCGACGCGCGCCATGCGCGCCGCGAACGCCGGGTCTTCCGCGAGCGGCCGGCCATTGCGCCGCTGTTTCGCGGCGATCTTGCGCAGCCGATTGAACGCGGCCACCGAGAAGCCGACGCCCGCGATATTGGTGCGCTCATACGTGAGCAGATACTTGGCGCAGGTCCAGCCCTTGTTCTCTTCGCCGACCAGGTTCTCGACCGGCACGCGCACGTCGGTGAAAAACACTTCGTTGACTTCGTGCTCGCCGTCGAGCGTGATGATCGGGCGCACTTCGACGCCCGGCGTCTTCATGTCGATCAGCAGGAAGCTGATGCCTTCCTGTTTGCGCACGTCGGTCGCGCTGCGCACGAGGCAGAAGATCATGTTCGCGAAGTGGCCGAGCGTGGTCCACGTCTTCTGTCCATTGACGAGGTAGTGCTCGCCTTGCGCATCCACGCCGCGCACGGCGGTGGTTTTGACCGACGCGAGATCGGAGCCGGCGCCCGGTTCCGAATAGCCTTGGCACCACCAGTCCGAGCCGTCGAGAATACGCGGCAGCCAATGGCGCTTTTGCGCTTCGCTGCCGTATTTGATCAGCACCGGGCCGAGCATGTTGACGCCGAACGGCACCACGCGCGGCGCGCCGGCCAGCGCGCATTCGTTTTCGAAGATGAATTTCTGCACGGGGTTCCAGCCCGGGCCGCCGTACTCTTTCGGCCAGTGATTGGCGAGCCAGCCTTGCGCGTTGAGAATCGCGTGCCACTCGGCCATGTCGTCGCGCGTGAGACGGCGGCCGCCGTGCACCTTGTCGGCGAGACGCTGCGGGAGCTTGTCGCGCAGAAAGGCCTGCACGTCGGCGCGGAAGGCTTCTTCCTCGGGAGTGAAGTTCAGATCCATGGCGGGGTTCCGGATTGGGTTGAGCGAACGGCGCGCGCTGGGCGCGGCCGGTCATCATGATGGACGTCGACGATGATGCGCCGTTTCAGACGCTCTGGTTCAGGCTCGCGAAATCGGCGCCGCGTTCCACCAGTTCGATCAGCAGCGGCGAGGGTTTCCAGAAGAGCGGGTCTTCTTTGGCGAACTCGCGGATGTCGGCGAGGATTTTCGGCAAGCCGACCATGTCCGCATATTTCATTGGACCGCCGCGATAACGCGGAAAGCCATAGCCGTACAGGAACGTCACGTCGACGTCCAACGGCCGCAGCGCAATGCGTTCATGCACGACGTTGGCGCCTTCGTTGATCATCGCGGCCATGTAGCGGCGGATGATCTCTTCGTCGGTGAAGCTGCGCGGCGTGATGCCGGCGCGTGCGCGTTCGGCGTCGATGATCGCCTCGACTTCCGGATCGGGCGTGCCGCTGCGCGATCCTTCGGGGTACAGATAGAAGCCGCGTCCGCTCTTCTGGCCGAACCAGCCGCGCTCGCACAGGCGGTCGGCGATCTGCACATAGCGCGCGGCGGGATTGCGCGTCGCCGCTCGCCGCTTGCGTGCCGCCCAGCCGATGTCGCCGCCCGCCAGATCCACCACCTGGAACGGTCCCATCGGAAAGCCGAACGCGCGCACGGCCGCGTCGATCTGATAGGGCGAGGCGCCGTCTTCCATCATGGCGTCCGCGGCGCTGCGATACACGGCCAGCACGCGGTTGCCGATAAAGCCGTCGCACACGCCCGCGCGCACCGGCGTCTTGCGCAACTTTTTCGCCAGCTCGAACGCGGTGGCGACTACATCGGCGCTGACCTGCTTCGGCACCACCACTTCCAGCAGCTTCATGATGTTAGCGGGCGAGAAGAAGTGCAGGCCGATCACGTCGGCGGGACGCGAAACGCTCGACGCGAGCGCGTCGATGTCGAGATACGAGGTGTTGGTCGCAAGCACCGCGCCCGCTTTGCAGACGCGATCGAGTTCGGCGAATACGGCCTGTTTGACGGCGAGGTCTTCGAATACGGCTTCGATCACGAGGTCGGCGCCGGCGAGCGCATCGTATGACGTGCTGCCGCTCCAGCGCGACATGAGCGCCGCTTTTTTCTCCGCGCTCAGGCGGCCTTTGGCGATCAGGCCGTCGTAGACTTTTTCGATGTGCGCGCGGCCACGTGCGAGCGACGCGTCGTCGCGCTCGATCATCGTCACCGGCAGGCCGGCGTCGAGCACCGCGACGGCAATGCCCGCGCCCATCGTACCGCCGCCCACCACGCCGATCGTATTTAAGGTGCGTGGTTTGGCAGCGCGCGTTTCCGGCGCCTTGAGCACTTCGCGCTCGGCAAAGAACGCGTGAATCAAACCGGCGCGCTGCGGGCTGTCGATACATTCGAGGAACAGCTTACGTTCGACCCGCAGACCTTCGTCGAAAGGCTGTTCGATGGCGGCCTCGACGGCATCGACGATTTTCAGCGGCGAGAACAGGCCGCGCGATTTCTTCGCGGTTTCCGCACGTGCCGTGGCGACGGCCGCGAGACTCGCGGCGCGGTCGCTGAGTGCCGCGGCGTCGCGCGTGCGGCGCACCGGCGCGTGCGCGGCCAGCAACTCGTGCACGTAGGCAAGGCCTTCGGCGAGGATGTCGTCGCTGCTGCCTAGACGGTCGATCAGACCGAACGCCAGCGCTTCCTTCGCGCTGGCGTGACGGCCGCTCAGGATCAGATCGAGCGCGGCCTGCGCGCCGATCAAACGCGGCGTGCGCTGTGTGCCTCCCGCGCCCGGCAACAGGCCGAGTTGTACTTCAGGCAAGCCAAGCTTCGCGCCGTCGACGGCAATCCGGTAATGCGCCGCGAGCGCTACTTCCAGGCCGCCGCCGAGCGCCGCGCCATGAATTGCGGCGACCACCGGCTTCGTGCACGCCTCGATGCGGTTGCACACGTCCGGCAGCGACGGGGGCACCGGGGGCTTGCCGAACTCGCGAATGTCCGCGCCGGCGATGAAATTGCGTCCCGCGCCGACGATCAGCACCGCTTCCACGGCCTTGTCGGCATCCGCGGCTTCGATGGCGGCGAGCAGGCCGCGCCGCACGTCGGCAGACAGCGCGTTGACCGGCGCGTGGTCGATCGTCACGAGCAGCACCTTGCCGCGCAATTCGCGCGAGACAACGTCGGCCGAAGGATTGGGGGTCATGGCGTCTCCTGATTGTGATGGGTCGCATGGCAAAGCATGCCGGGGTCTGGCGAACTGTCCCGATTGTGAGTCGGTCAAGGTTTATTGACAATCACATGGGCGGTTGACAGACTGTCAAGGTTTCTTTGACAAAGGCGCTGCCATGGACGTCAACTCCTTGACCCTGCTGGTGGACATTCTGGACGCCGGCAATCTCAGCGAAGCCGCGCGTCGGCTGAAGATGAGCCGGGCGAACGTGAGCTACCACCTGAATCAGCTGGAGCGTTCCATCGGGCTGCAACTCGTGAGGCGCACGACGCGCCGCGTCGAGCCGACCGAGATCGGCCTGCAACTCTACGAACACGGCCGCACGATCCAGAACGCGCTGCTGGCCGCGCGCGAATCCGTCACCACGCTCGGGCAGAGCCTGCAAGGGCGCGTGCGGCTGAGCGTGCCGAGCGGTTACGGGCAACTCATCATGTCGGACTGGCTGATCGCGTTCAAGCGGCTTTATCCGGGCATCGTGCTGGATGTGATGTTCGAAAACCGTGTTGAAGACCTGATGCGCGATGAAGTCGATATCGCCGTGCGCGTGATGTCCGAGCCGCCGCAAAACCTCGTCGCGCGAGACATGGGGCCGGTGCGGTATGTGGCGTGCGCGTCGCCGGATTTTGCGGACAGGCACGGCATGCCGCGGCAACTCGACGACCTGCGCACGGCGCCGCTGATTACCGCGGCAGTGGTCGGCCGGCAATTGCGGGTGGCCGCTTATTTGCGCGACGAACGGCATGAAGTGCTGCTGGAGCCGAGCATCATCTCCGAGAACTTTCTGTTCTTGCGTCAGGCGGTGCTCGCCGGCCTTGGCGTGGGCCTTGTGCCCGACTATGTGGTGCAGGACGATCTGCGCCGCGGCGACGTGCTCACCACGCTCGACGAATGGCGCCTGAGCATCTTCGGCACGCACATGTACATGCTGTATATGCCGAACCGGCATCACACGCGCGCGGCGTCGACCTTCATCGATTTCATTTTGCAGCAGGCGCATGGCACGGGCCGAGGCGTGCCCGCGTAAACGACGAGGTTCATCTTGCATCTCGCGCGGGTATGCTACGCAGAAAAGAGCGGAGACAAGAGATGAAATGGATCATTGGACTTCTGGCCGTGCCGGCGCTCGCCGTAGTCGTTCTGTTGATCTCCCGCTTGCCGGGCGAAGACGCGATTCGTCTCGGCGGCTACATGGGGACTGCCGCTTTTGCCGCGCTTGTCGGGTTTCTGCTGCGCTGGCGCGCCAGCCGGACCCAACAGCGCAATAAGCGGGCAGGGTGAGCACATGTCTCGCTAGGTGGCCTGAACGCTCTCGCGCAACTCGTCGCCGAGAAACTCGATGAACGTCCTCAGCTTGGCCGACAAGCGGTGCCGCTCCAGATAGATGGCGTGAATGTCCGCGTTCGGCAGCGTCCAGTCGGCGAGAAGCGGCACCAGTTCGCCGCGCCGTAGATGGCCGGCGATTTCCCACGCCGAGCGTACGGCCACGCCGCGGCCGTCGAGCGCCCACTTCAGCACGGCGCTGCCGTCGTTGCTGCTTAGCGGACCGTCCACCTTCACCGTCTCCGATTTCTTGCCGCGCGAAAAATGCCACGTGCCGTACGCCGATTCGTTTTCGCGTAAGACGAGGCAGGCATGGCGCGTGAGATCGTGCGGCATTTGCGGTGCGCCGTGCCGCTTCACATAAGCCGGCGACGCGCACACGACGCGCTGGTTCTTCAGCAGCAAGCGCGCGTTGATGCGCGCATCCGGCACTTCGCCGAAACGGATCCCGAGATCGAAGCCTTCTTCCTGCAAGCTGACCGGCCGGTCCGTCAGATGCAGTTGAATCTTCATCGATGGGAACCGTTCGCTGAAACGCGAAATCGCCGGGGCAATGTGCGCGCGGCCGAAACCGAACGACGCATTCACGCGCAACAGGCCGGCCGGCTCGGCACGGCTCTGCGTGACCAATTGTTCGAGTTCGGCGAGGTCGTCGAGGATGCGCGAGCCATTCGCCAGATAAATCTCGCCCTCCGCCGTCAGGCTCACGCGCCGTGTGGTGCGGTTCACGAGGCGCACGCCGAGACGCTGTTCGAGTTGCGCAAGCCGCTTGCTGATGGACGGCGGCGTGACGCCGAGTTCGCGCGCGGCCGCGGCGAGATTGCGATGGCGCGCCACCAGCGCGAACAGATTCAGGTCGGAAAAGCCGTCCATCGATTCGTTCCTAAAAGTTAATTCCGGATTGCGCCAAGAGAAACCATATCGCTGCAGGCATCAATTAGACTTCATTCAAACATGGGAGGCAATGATGTTTGCAGGTTTCACAGACGCGTCGGCCGAGGTCGACGGCATCCGCATCAACGCGATACGCGGCGGCAACGGGCCGGCTTTGCTGCTGCTGCATGGGCATCCACAAACTCACGCCATCTGGCACAAGGTCGCACCGACGTTGGCGCAACACTTCACGCTGATCGCCGCGGATTTGCGGGGCTATGGCGACAGCGGCAAACCGCAGGGCACCCACGACCACGCGAACTATTCCAAGCGCCGCATGGCCGCCGATCAGCTCGCGCTGATGCATGCGCAAGGTTTCGACCGCTTCGCCGTGATCGGCCACGATCGCGGCGGACGCGTGGCCGCCCGCATGGCGCTCGATCATCCGCAAGCCGTGACGCGGCTCGTGACGCTCGACGTCGCGCCGACCCTCGCGATGTACGAACAGACCTCGTTCGATTTCGCGCGCGCTTACTGGCACTGGTTCTTTCTCGTGCGACCCGCGCCGTTTCCCGAGACGCTGATTCGCGCGGACCCCGACCTATATCTGAAGCAGACCATCGGCGCGCGCAGCGCAGGCCTCGCGCCATTCACCGACGCGGCCTATGCCGAATATCTGCGCTGCCTGAGCGACCCCGGCACCGCGCACGGCATCTGCGAGGACTACCGCGCGAGCATTACGATCGACCTCGAACACGACCGCGCGTCGCTCGCTGAGGGGCGGAAGATCGAATGCGATTTCCTCGCGCTGTGGGGCGCGCAAGGCGTGATCGAACAATGCTTCGAGCCGCTCGCCGAATGGCGGAAGTGGTCGGCCAGGGTGAGCGGCGAAGCGCTGCCGTGCGGTCACTACATTCCCGAGGAAGCGCCCGAGTTATTGCTCGAACGCGTCCTTCCGTTTCTGCAGTCCTAGTTGCTCGGGCCTTCATCATGTCAACACGAACCCTTTACCAGAAGCTGGTCGATTCGCATGTCGTGACGCGCGTCGATGAACAGAACGTGCTGCTGTACGTCGATCTGCATCTGATGAACGAATACACCAGCCCGCAAGCGTTCAGCGCGCTGGCCGCGAAAACGCGGCGCGTGCGCCGGCCGAAGCAGCAGCTCGCGGTGGTCAGTCACATCATTCCGACGCACGCGGAAGCGCCGCGTGTGATTCGCGATGCCGCGTCGTTGCTGCTCGCGAACAACCTGGCGCGCAATTGCGCCGAGGCCGGCATCGCGCTGCATGCGGCAAACGATCCGTTGCAAGGCATCGAACATATCGTCGCGCCCGAGCGTGGACTGGTTCGGCCGGGCATGGTCGTGTTGTGCGGCGATAGCCACACCACCACGTATGGTGCGCTCGGCGCGTTGGGTTTCGGCATCGGCACGTCCGAGGTCGAACATGTGCTCGCCACGCAGACGCTGGTGTATCGCGTCGCGCAGACCATGCGCATCACGATCGAGGGCCCCATGCCGTATGGCACATCGTCGAAGGATCTGATTCTGTGGATCATCAGCCGAATCGGCGCGCAGGGTGCGCGCGGCTATGCGGTGGAATTCGCTGGATCGACCATCGCGTCGCTGTCGGCGGAAGCACGCATGACCTTGTGCAACATGACCGTCGAAGCGGGCGCGCGTGCCGCGCTGATCGCACCCGATGCCACCACCTTCGACTACATCCGCGCACACGCAACGCAACTCGATGAGATCGCGTGGTACGCAGCGATGAGCGACTGGCGTGAACTGAAGTCGGACCCGGGCGCGCGCTTCGATAGCGAGTATCGTTTCGACGCATGCGATATTTCGCCGTTTGTCACGTGGGGCACGAGTCCCGATCAGGCCATCGCCGTCGACGAACGGATTCCCGCTGCGGCCGCGCAAAAGACACCGGAAGCCGCCGCCGCGTTACGCCGCGCGCTCGACTATATCGGCCTCGACGCAGATCAGCCGATTGCGGGCACGCCGATCGATCGCGTGTTCATCGGCTCCTGCACCAATGGACGCATTGAAGATCTGCGCATCGTCGCGTCGATCGTCGCGGGGCGCCACGTCGCGCAGGGCGTGCGCGCGATGGTCGTGCCCGGCTCGGGCAGCGTGCGCCGCCAGGCGGAAGCCGAAGGCGTCGCGGCGACATTGCGCGAGGCCGGTTTCGAATGGCGCGAGCCGGGCTGCTCGATGTGTCTGGCGATGAACGACGATTTTCTGACGCCCGGCGAACGGTGTGCCTCGACCACTAACCGCAACTTCGAAGGGCGCCAGGGCCGTGGCGGCCGTACTCACCTGATGAGCCCCGCGATGGCCGCGGCGGCCGCATTGACCGGACGCATCACCGACGTCCGCACGCTGGAGACGCAGTCATGAGACTTACCGAAATCCACGGCACCGCCGCGCCTTTGCCGATCGAAAACCTCGATACCGACCAGATCATGCCGAAGCAGTTTCTGCGCATTATCGGCAAGGCGGGGCTCAAGGATGGCTTGCTGTATGACTTGCGTTTCGATGCGCAAGGCGAGCCGCGTAGCGACTGCGTGCTGAATCAGCCTGAGTATCGTGACGCGCGCATTCTGATCGGCGGTTCGAACTTTGGCTGCGGTTCGAGCCGTGAGCACGCGGTGTGGGGACTTCAACAAGGCGGTTTCGAGGCGGTCATCGCGCCGAGCTTCGCGGAGATTTTCTATTCGAACGCGATGAATAACCGTCTGCTGCTCGTGCAGCTTGAACGCGACGAAATCGACGTCCTCTTGCATGACGCGGCAACGCAGCCCGCAGCGCCGCTGCATATCGACATCGAACGCCAAACGGTGACGTCCGCCACGGGACGCGTGTTTGCGTTTCCACTAGGCGCTCGTCATAAACAGATGGTGGTCGAAGGCATGGACACCATCGATCTGACGCTCGCTTCATTGCACGACATCGAAGCATTCGAGCGAGACCATTTCGCGCGGCATAGCTGGGCCGCCGTGTTGTAACACCCCGGCGACATCCACGTCGCCATCCAACCAAACAGCGCGTGACTCATTCCCCACCAGAAGGGAACGGACGCGCTTTGCCTGCAAAAACGGAGGAGACATGAAACGCAAACCGCTCTACAAGGTGCTGTATGTGCAGGTGATCGTGGCGATCATCATCGGCGTGGCGTTGGGGCATTTTCTGCCCGCGGACGCCGTGGCGATGAAACCGCTCGGGGATGCCTTCATCAAACTCGTGCGCATGATCATCAGCCCGGTGATTTTCTGCACGGTCGTGACCGGTATTGCGAGCATGCACGACATGCGCAAAGTTGGGCGCGTCGGCGGCAAGGCCTTGCTGTATTTCGAGGTGGTGTCGACGCTCGCACTGGCGATCGGTCTGCTCGCCGCGCATGTGCTGAAACCGGGCATCGGCTTCAACGTCGATCCATCCACGCTCGATGCCGGCGCGATCGCGAGTTATGCCGCGCAAGCCGCACACGGTGAAGGGCTCGCGGGCTTCTTCATGCACATCATTCCCGACACGTTCGCCGGCGCTTTCACGCAGGGCGATATTCTGCCGGTGCTGCTGATCGCGATGTTGTTCGGCACCGCGCTCGCGGTGCTGGGCGAACCCGCCAAACCGCTGATCGGCCTGATCGACCTGCTGTCTAAAACGTTCTTCCGTATCGTGCGGATGATCACCAGCCTCGCGCCGATCGGCGCGTTCGGCGCGATCGCATTCACGATCGGCAAATACGGCATCGTCTCCTTGCTGCCGATGATGAAACTGATCGGCACGTTCTATCTGACCGCGTTTCTGTTCGTCTCGTGCGGCCTCGGTCTGATTGCGCGGGCATGCGGATTCAGTTTGTGGCGCTTCGTCGTGTACATCAAGGATGAATTGCTGATCGTGCTCGGCACTTCCACGTCGGAAGCCGCGCTGCCGCAACTGATGGAGAAGCTGGAGCGGCTCGGCTGCTCGCGCGGCATTGTCGGTCTCGTAGTGCCGACCGGCTACTCGTTCAATCTCGACGGCACCAATATCTACATGACGCTCGCGGTGCTGTTTCTCGCGCAGGCCACCAACACGCATTTGACGATCGCTCAGGAAATCACGCTGCTGGCGGTGACGATGCTGACGTCCAAGGGTTCGACGGGCGTCACGGGGGCGGGGTTCATCACGCTGGCTGCGAGTCTTTCCGTGGTGCCGACCGTGCCGGTGACGGCGATGGTGCTGATTCTCGGCATCGACAGGTTCATGTCCGAATGCCGGGCGCTGACCAATACGATGGGCAACGGCGTGGCGTCGATTGTGATTGCGGCGTGGGAGAAAGAACTGGATCGGGGCAAGCTGAACGCGGCGCTGGCGCGGCCACGCTCGCGGCCGGTTGACGATCTGGCCGTCGGGCTCGATGAACGCACGACGGTGGGTGCCGCGCGGGCAGTCGAGTGGACCGGAGTTGAGCCTAGCTCAAAAATTAATGAAATATCAAGCACGAAATAACTGAAATGAAATTGACAGCGACAACAACGGGCAAACAAAACATGAGCTAAACTCAGAAAACATCGAAAACGCAGCACATGAAGGAGACACCCGAATGCCCGCAGCTTCGTCGAGTAGCTCGCCGCTCTCCAGCGGCTATCGTTCTGTTTTCCGCGCAGGCCTTTTCACCGGCAAGGTGGTCATCGTCACCGGCGCGGGCAGCGGGCTCGGCCGATGCACGGCTCACGAACTCGCATCCCTCGGAGCGACCCTGGCGCTGGTCGGCCGAAGCGAAGACAAGCTGAAAGCGGTGCAAGCCGAACTGGCGGCGGATCATCCGTCCTCCGCCATCGGCCACAAAATTTACTCTTGCGACATCCGCAACGAGCAGCAGGTGCGTGAAACGATCGCTTCGATCATCACGGATCTGGGTCACGTGGACGGCCTTTTCAACTGCGCGGGCGGCCAATTCCCCGCGAGGCTCGAAAACATCTCCCTGAACGGTTGGGACGCGGTCGTGCGCAACAATCTGCACGGCACGTTTCTGATGTCCCGCGAGTGCTATACCCAATGGATGCAGCATCACGGCGGCGCGATCGTGAACATGCTGGCGGACATCTGGGGCGGCATGCCCGGCATGGGGCACTCCGGCGCGGCGCGTGCGGGCGTATGGAACTTCACAGAAACGGCTGCTTGCGAATGGGGCCACGCAGGCGTCAGAGTCAACGCGGTCGCGCCCGGCTGGATTGCGTCAGCGGGCATGGACAGCTACAACGAAGAGTACCAGGCGCTACTGCGCACGCTGAAGCATAAGGTGCCGTTGCAGCGTTTCGGCACGGAATCGGAACTCGCCAGCGCGGCGGTGTTTCTGTTGTCGGAGGCGTCGGCGTTCATCAACGGTACGGTGATCCGTGTCGACGGCGGCGTGCCGAACGCGCGCCATTCATGGCCGCTCGCTGAAGCGCAGCGTACGATCGAATATAACGGCTTCCCGCGCTATCAACCGCCGACGGGCTTGCAGGAGCAGACACGATGAATCTCGACGGCCAGACCTATGAATCGCTGGCGGCAAACTTCGCCTGGGAGATCCCGGCGCGCTACAACATCGGCGTCGACGTCTGCGACAAATGGGCTGACGGTTCGGGCCGCCTTGCGCTGATCTACGAAGACGCCGAGGGCAACGCCACACGCTATACGTTCGACCAGTTGAAGACGCTGTCCGATCGTTTCGCCAATGTGCTGCTCGCAGCGGGCGCGCAACGTGGCGACCGCATCGGCATCTTCCTGTCGCAATCGATCGAAACGGCGGTCGCGCACCTTGCCGCTTATAAGGCCGGTATGGTGGCCGTGCCGCTCTTCGCGCTGTTCGGCGTCGACGCGATCGAACACCGGCTCGGCGACAGCGGCGCGGTGGCGTTGATCACCGATCACGCCGGCGTGCGGAAGGTCGACGAAATCCGCGCGGCGTTGCCTGCATTACGCACTGTCTTCAGCGTGGATATCGATCAGGACAACAGCGATCCGCAAGCGCCTGTGCGTTCATTCTGGCATGCGCTGAATGGCGCGGCCGCGAGCTTCACGCCCGCCGACACCGGCGCCGACGATCCCGCCGTCATCATCTATACCTCGGGCACGACCGGCAAGCCGAAGGGCGCGCTGCATGGGCATCGCGTGTTGCTGGGTCATCTGCCGGGCGTCGAGATGTCGCAACAGGGCTTTCCCGCGCACGCCACGCTGATGTGGACGCCCGCGGACTGGGCATGGATCGGCGGTCTGTTCGACGTGCTGCTGCCGTCGTGGCATCACGGCGTCGCGGTGTTGGCGCGCCGCTTTGCGAAATTCGACGGCGAGGCCGCGTTCGATCTGATGGCGCGCCACGCGGTCTCGCATACGTTTTTGCCGCCGACCGCGCTGAAGATGATGCGGGGCGTCGAGCATCCGGAACGTTGGAGCCTCGCGTTGCGCTCGGTGGCAAGCGGCGGCGAATCGCTCGGCGAGGAATTGATCGGCTGGGGCCGCAGGGCACTGGGCGTGACGATCAACGAGTTCTACGGGCAGACGGAGTGCAACGTGGTGGTGTCGTCGTGCGCGGCGCTGTTCGAGCCGTGCTTTGGCGCGATTGGCCGAGCGGTGCCGGGACACTATGTCGCGATCGTCGACACGGACGGCAACGAACTGCCGCAAGGCGCAATCGGCGATATCGCGGTGGCCGCGCCCGATCCGGTCATGTTCCTCGGGTACTGGGGCAACGAGGCGGCCACGCGCGACAAATTCCGCGGCAAGTTTCTGCTGACCGGCGACCTCGGCACCCGCGACGCGGACGGTTTTATCCGCTTCGTCGGCCGTGGCGACGACGTGATCACGAGCGCCGGTTATCGAATCGGACCGGCTTCGATTGAAGATTCATTGCTGCGCCATCCGGCTGTTTCGATGGCGGCCGTGATCGGCGCGCCGGATCCCGAGCGCACGGAGATCGTGATGGCGTTCGTGGTGCTCAAGGCCGGTTTTGTCGGCGACGAGGCGCTCGTGCGCGAGATCCAGCATCACGTCAAAACGCGTCTCGCCGCGCACGAATATCCGCGCGAGATCCGCTTTGTCGACAGCCTGCCGTTGACGCCGACCGGCAAGGTGATCCGTAAAGCCTTGCGCGAGGGACTCGCACAAGACGGGGACAACGCCGCGGCAAGACCATGAGCACGCGTTCGCGCTCACCTTCCACCCGCAGCGGCAGAGCGCTCCGGACGCCGGGCACCCAACCGGGCCCGGCCTCGCTCGACGACACCGACCGCAAGCTGCTCGCGCTGCTCGCCGAAGACGCCACGCGCACTTATGCCGAGCTTGGCAAGCTACTGTTCCTGTCGGCGCCCGCGGTCCACGAACGCACCCGGCGTTTGAAGAAGGAAGGCGTGATCAAGGGCACTGTCGCCGCGCTCGACGGCGCGAGGCTGAACCGCCCGTTGCTTGCGTTCGTGCATGTCGATACGACGAGTTGGGCGGTGACTCGGCAACTGCTCGCGCTGCAGGAGCTACCTGATGTCGAGGAGATTCACACCGTGACGGGCGAGAGCGCGATGTTGCTCAAGGTCCGCACGCGCGACACGCAATCACTCGAACAACTGCTCGCGCGTATTCACGCGATCGAAGGATTTACCGGCACGCGCAGCTATATCGCGCTGACTACCTATCTGGAGCGCGGCCCGAGTCCTGAACTCTGAACGCTGAGCGCGCGATTTCAGTAGGCCGTGTCACGCATGCAGTGAAAGACCCTTCACGGCTTTATCCACCGCCTTCTTCGGCCCGCGCACGGCAATACCGACGAGGTCGGGCGCATCGGCGGGTTCGGCGCGGAACACCTGGCGGTTGGCCTGATCGTGGCCGGTCGCGAACATCGCGCGCACATACACGGCGCGCGTCAATTCGCGTTCAATGCCCTGGCGAAACGCGCGCAGCAAACCCGCGTTGTCCGCCTGATACACCATCATCGGCTGGCCGAGCAGCGGCGCGTGCCGGCGGCCCGCCGCGTCCTCGTACGGCTCACCCATTGCCTCCGGTGCCGCGCCCGCGATCCCCGTCGCGAGAAACGCGGTCACATTGAGTTTTTGCCAGACAGCGAGATCGTCCAGCACGATGATCGCGACTTTCGTATCGAATTCCATCACGCACTACGCTCCACAGCATTTAGAAAGACAGTCAAGCCCGATGTTATGGAAACTCGGCGCGCGTGTGTAGGGTGGTCAGGCAAAAACGAATGGGCTTCGCCGGATACGCGTGGGCACTACGTCGAGGTCGGGTTTTGCCTAATGCCATTCGGCGCATGCGCGCTTGAACAAGCTGGCGTGTTGCAATGCAACCTGACGTGGCGCCACGTCCACCGCTGTTCGCGCCGCCGACGCGCGAGCGAAATCCCCGCAATCGACGCTTCTGCAACATAGGGCAAGTCCCTGGCGCGATTTAGCCGTGCATTACCACTCGTCTGTGCGACCTCCTAAACTTGATTCAACCAGGAGGGGACACAGATGGCCAAACTCATTCACACGATGATCCGTGTGCAGGATCTGCCGCGCTCGCTCGCGTTCTATCAAAAGGCTTTCAATTTCGACGTATCGCACCGGCTCGATTTTCCGGACTTCACGCTCGCCTATTTGCGCAACGCGGAGGCCGACACCGAGATAGAACTCACCTGGAACAAAGGCCGCGAGGAACCGTATTCGCACGGCGATGGATACGGTCACGTCGCTTTCGTGGTCGACGATGCGAAACACGAACGCCAGCGTCTGCTCGATCTCGGTATGACGCCCAACGATTTGCGCGAGTTTCACAACGATAACGGCGAGCTGCTGGCGCGTTATTTTTTCATTCAGGACCCTGACGGTTACAAGATTGAAGTGTTGGAACGCCACGGCCACTATCAATAGTAAAAGTCACCCGGCGGCCGCCGCGCGTAGTTGCAATACCCCACAAGCAACCATCTTGGATGGGACCGGAATAAGGCGTCAAAGCGCCAACTCCGGTCGACAGGAGACAACCATGAAGACAACGGTCATCCCGATCGTCGCGTCCGATCACGCACGTCATGAGCATCCTCATGAACACGATCATGAGCACGGCGGCGAACATCGCGCGACGAAAGCTGCCGCGGCCGCGTTGCGCATTCCGCTCACGCGCCGCGAGCTATTGAGAGGTACGGGTGTGCTGGTGGGCACGCTGGCGTTCTCGTCGGTACTGTCGACGCTGGCGCCGAGCCGCGCGTGGGCGCTCGAACTGCAAGGTCTCGACACGCACCAGGGCGAAGTGATTCTGGCCTTCACACGGCAGCTCTATCCGCACCCCACGCTCGACAACGCGGTCTACGCGCTGGTGGTCAAGGACCTCGACGCGAAAGCGAAAGCCGATCCGGCGGTACGCCAGCAACTTGCGGACGGGGTCAAACAACTCGACGCGCAGGCGGGTGCAGACTGGCTGAAACGCGCGCCTGCGGACCAGGCGAAAGACGTCGCCGCGCTCGCGGGCACGCCGTTCTTCAACACGATACGCAGCACAGCGGTGGTTTCGCTGTACGCCAACACCATGGCGTACGCGCACTTCGGCTACGGCGCTTCGGAAGGCGACGGCGGCTACCTGACCAAAGGGTTCAACAGCCTATCGTGGCTGCCCAATCCGCCGCCTGCTGCCAGTGGCCCGATTCCGACGGATAGCTAATCGCGACGAGAGCTTTGCATGGGGCAGGAGTAAGCGCTGGAGCGCTAACTCTTGGCGATAGCGGTGCATGGGACCAGAGTAAGCGCTAAAGGGCCAACTCTGGTCGACTGCGGTGCATGGGACAAGAGTAAGCGCTAAAGCGTTAACTCTTGTCGACAGCGGAGAAAGAAATGGATCAGGACAACAACAAGGTGCGTTTTTCGCACAACGACGACAGGGTCGTCGTGATCATCGGCTCCGGCGCGGGCGGCGGCACGCTCGCCAACGAGCTGGCGCAGAAGGGCATCAACGTCGTGGTGCTGGAAGCGGGCAAGCTGCATACGCAGGGCGATTTCACGACCGACGAATGGGGCGCGTTCCAGATGCTGTCATGGCTCGACAAACGCACCACGTCGGGCAGTTGGCGCATCGCCAAGGACTTCCCGAATCTGCCCGCGTGGATCTGCAAGACGGTGGGCGGCACGACCACGCACTGGGCCGGCGCGAGTCTGCGCATCCAGCCGTACGAGTTCAAGGCAAAGACGACCTACGGCGATATCAAGGACGCCAATCTGCTCGACTGGCCGGTTACGCGTGAAGAACTCGATCCATACTACGACCGCGCTTCGCAGAAAATGGGCGTGACGCGCACCAATGGTTTGCCGGGCCTGCCGGGCAACAACAACTTCAAGGTAATGTCGGCCGGC
This sequence comes from Paraburkholderia phytofirmans PsJN, assembly GCF_000020125.1. Taxonomy (NCBI): domain Bacteria; kingdom Pseudomonadati; phylum Pseudomonadota; class Betaproteobacteria; order Burkholderiales; family Burkholderiaceae; genus Paraburkholderia; species Paraburkholderia phytofirmans. Next base: position 3,076,495 of record NC_010681.1, on the reverse strand, counting down.
GCGATGAAAGTCGGCTACAAGGATTGCAATACCGGCCACATGGCGATCAATAGCGTGGTGCGCGACGACCGCGCGCATTGCTTCCAGCGCGGCTTCTGTTTTCAGGGCTGCCGTACGGGCGCGAAGTGGTCGACGCTCTACACCGAATTGCCGCGCGCTCAGGCAACCGGCCATATGGAGTTGCGCACACAGGCCCACGTGGTGCGTATCGAAACCGATGCGCGCGGCAAGGCGAAGGAGGTGCTCTATTACGACGGCAACGGCAAATTGCAGCGGCAGAAGGCACGCGTTGTCGCGGTGGCCGGCAACTCGATCGAGACGCCGCGGCTGTTGCTGAACTCGCATTCGAGCAAATTCCCGCAGGGGCTCGCGAACGGCTCGGGCCAGGTGGGCCGCAACTATATGCGTCACACCACGGGCTCGGTGTATGCGGTGTTCAACGACAAGGTGGAGATGTTCAAGGGCACCACGATGGCCGGCATCATCGAGGACGAAGCGGTGTTCAATCCGCAGCGCGGCTTCGCGGGCGGCTACCACATGGAGACCGTGTCGCTCGGCCTGCCGTTTTACGCGGCCTTTCTGAATCCGGGCGCATGGGGGCCGACCTTCAGCCAGGCGATGGATCAATACGCGTACACGGCGGGCATGTGGATCGTCGGTGAGGACATGCCGCGCGAGAGCAATCGCGTGACCTTGAACACGGACGTGAAGGATCAGTACGGCCAGCCGGTCGCCAACGTGCATTTCGACGATCACCCGAACGACGAAGCGATGCGCGACCACGCCTACAAGCAGGGCACGGCAGTGTATGAAGCGGCGGGCGCGAAGACGGTGTATCGCGTGCCGCCGTATCCGTCCACGCACAATCTCGGCACCGCCCGCATGAGCGCGCGCGCCGAAGACGGTGTGTGCAACCGCTTCGGCCAGACGCATGAAGTGTCGAACCTGTTCATTTCGGATGGCAGCCAGTTCACCACCGGCGCGGCGGAAAATCCGACCCTGACGATCGTCACACTGGCGATTCGTCAGGCGGATCACATCGCGGGGCAGATGAATAAACGCGCGGTGTAAATGTGTAAAGCGGTTCGACGGGGCCGGCGCGGTGTTCGGGTTCGATGCGATTGCCGGGCGCCGAATGCCGGCGTATGTTGACGAAGACGGGCGGCGTGCCGTGGCTGCATGCAAAGCGCCACGGCGCGTGTGCCTGTAATTAAGGAGCAAACGTTATGTGTGGGATATACATCAACGCCGATCCGATCCTGTACGAGTCGCGCACGCGCTCGTTGCGCATTCACGGCGTGATCACTACGGTGCGGCTGGAGAATCTGTTCTGGGACGTGCTGCACGAAATCGCCGCGCGCGAGAGCATGACGACCAGCCAGTTCGCCGTGAAGCTCTACGACGAACTGATCGCGTTGCGCGGCGAGATGCCGACCAATTTCGCATCGTTTTTGCGGGTGTGCTGCTTGCGCTATCTGTCGATGCGCACGGAGAAGGGCGCCGGCGCTCCCGATGCGGTGCCTGAACTCGCATTGGCGGTGAACGAAGCGAAGCCGCGGATTCTGAAGACGGTTTGAGGCGGATGGGCCGGCGCAAAGCCGCTGCTGCGGTTGGGCACGCCTACCCGCATGCTACGATATCCAGTTCATCACGCATAAGCTGGAGACCTGGATGCGTCCCGAGAGTGCCGCCCGTTTCGATGAAGAGTTCGCGCCTCGCATCGCCGAGGCTATTGCCGCCTGTTTCGCGACAACCGTGCAGACCAAAGTGCTGCCGTACGGTGGCCATGGGCATCCCACTCGCGTACGGATTCACGCAGCGCCCATCGAAGACATGGGGCAGTACCCGTATCCGCTGAATCTGTATCTGACCTGGGACAGCGACGAAATCGAGCGACTGATGGGCGCTGAAGGGCCGGTGCGTTTCGCCGGCTATCTGGCCGCATTGCCGCGCAAGCTCGCAGCCTGGAATCATGCGCGGGAACTGGATTTTCTCTCGCATACGCAGGCCGATCCTCTGGTGTTGATCGGCGGACTCGATTTCGAGTCGTAAGCGCCGCATCGCCCTCGTATAACAACCGGCGCCGCGCCCGCTCCATCAAGCCGCGGCGCCCAGCCTGAAGAAACTCACGCTTTGCACGAGCCCCGATGCCTTGCTTTGCACCGCATCGGCTGCGGCAGCCGCCTGCTCGACGAGCGCCGCGTTGCTTTGCGTCACCTGATCCATCTGCGTGACGGCATCGTTGACTTCCGCGATACCTGCTGCCTGATCGACGCTTGCCGTCGCGATCGATTCGACGATGCGCGTCACGCTGCCCGCGCTGGCCACCACACCGTCCATCGTATTGCTCGCGTGATTGATCAGTTGCGTGCCGGCGTCGATCGTGGCGACCGACTCGCGAATCAGCGCCTTGATCTCCTGCGCGGCATCGGCGGAACGTTGCGCGAGACTGCGCACTTCGCTCGCGACCACCGCAAAGCCGCGCCCTTGCGTGCCGGCACGCGCTGCTTCGACCGCGGCGTTGAGCGCGAGAATATTGGTCTGGGCGGCGATCGCTTCCACCACCGCGATGATATCGACGATGCGCCTGGACGCGGCATCGATCTGGCCCATCGTGCGTACCGCGTCGCTCATCACTGCGCCGCCGTCGCGCGCGGCTTGCGCGGCGGTTTGCGCGAGCGTGGTGGCTTCGCGCGCATTGGCGGCGTTGCGCTGGACCGAGCTGGTGAAATGCTGCATCGACGCAGCGGTCTCTTCGAGCGAGGCCGCCTGCTGTTCGGTGCGCGCCGACAGGTCGAGGTTGCCCGCCGCGATCTCCTGCGTGGCCGACGAAATCGTCGTCGCGCCTTCACGAATCTCGCTGACGATATGCCGCAAACGCTGGTTCATGTCGTTGAGCGCGATGAGCAACTGGCCGGTTTCATCGCGGCTCGCCACCGCCACGTCCGCGCGCAGATCGCCTGCCGCAACCGCCTGCGCGACGCCCACGGCCTGCCTGACCGGCAGCGTGATGCTGCGGCTGAGAAACCACACCGCAAATGCGCCGACGCCGAGCGAACCGATCACGACCGACAGCAACAGCACCGTGGCGATCGTATAGGCGCGTTCCGCCGCTTCGCTCGTGCGCACGCTGGAATCCTGCGCCTGTTGCATGACGGAAGCGACGATGTCGTCGATTGCGGCGGTCGGCGCGCGGTCGATGCCCTTCACGAGCCCGTCGACCACGTGCGCGGTGTTCGGATCGGTGGCGTCGTAACGCTTGAGCGCATCGATGTAACTGTCCTGCAACGAAGCGTGCGTGGCGAGCGCCTTGTCGACACCGTCCACGTTCGCGCCCAATGCGCTCAACTGGTCCTTCAGGCGCAGCAGGGCGGCGTGCGTCGTGCCGCTTTCCTTGCTGAAGGCATCACGGTATTTGGCGAACGCGGCGGGATCGGCGCCGCGCAACAACAGGTCTTTCCATTCCTGCACCTGCTTCTTGAACTCGACCTGCGCGACGCGCGCCGTGTCGGCGGCTTGCGCATATCGACCGAGCGATTGCGCCGACTCGATTTGCAGCGCATGCGTTTTCGACAACGCGTGCCAGCCTTCCAGGCCCACGATCATCGTCGCGGCCAGCAACACCGCGCCGAGCAACGCCAGCTTAACGGCGATCTTCAGATTTCTATAGAACGTCACTGCGGTGTCCCTGCAAAAGCGTTTAATCGAGTTTGAATTGCGTCACCGCGCTGGCGAGGCTCACCGCCTGGCTTTGCAGCGCGGCGGCTGCCGCGGTGGATTCCTCGACCAGCGCGGCGTTCTGCTGAACCATCTCGTCGAGCTGACTGACCGCGCGGTTCACCTCCTGAATGCCGCGCGTCTGCTCGTTGGCCGCCTGGGTGATTTCGGAAATGATGGTCGTCACGTTGCCAACGTTGCTGACGATCTCCGTCATCGTCTCGCCGGCCTGGCGCACCTGGTCCGAACCCGACGTCACGCTCGCCACAGTCGATTCGATCAGCGCCTTGATTTCCTTCGCCGCCTGCGCGCTACGCTGCGCGAGGCTGCGCACCTCACCGGCCACGACCGCGAAACCGCGGCCCTGTTCGCCCGCGCGCGCGGCTTCCACCGCGGCGTTCAAGGCGAGGATGTTGGTCTGGAACGCAATGCCGTCGATCACGCCGATGATGTCGGAGATCTTCACCGACGCATGCTGGATCTCGCCCATCGTCGCAATCACTTCGGAGATCACGACGCCGCCGCGCGAGGCGACCTGCGAGGCGGACACGGCGGTGCCGTCGGCCTGCTTCGCGGCGCTTGCCGATTGCGTGACGGTCGAGGTGATTTCTTCCATCGACGCGGCGGTTTGCTGCAAGCTCGCCGCCGCAGACTCCGTGCGGCCCGACAGATCCACGTTGCCCGCGGCGATTTCATTCGCGGCCACGCGCACCGATTCGCTGGCGTCGCGAATCTGGCGCATCACGTGGCTGAGTTTGTCGATGAAGGTGTTGAACGAACGCGCGATCTGCGCGACTTCGTCGTTGCCGACGGCGGGCAGGCGCTGCGTGAGGTCGCCTTCACCGGAGCCGATGGCATCCATCGCGTCGCGCACTTTCGACAGACGCTGAAACGACACAGCGGTGACCGCGGCCACGATAGCGGCAGCGATGCCCGCGATCACGATCAGCGCGATCACCGAAGCGGTCAGCAGCGAACGCATGCCGGCGGTCGCTTCGGCTTTATCGAGCGCGACGACCGCGTACCAGTCGGTGCCGGGAATCGCCTGTGCACGCAGCAGCTTCGTGCTGCCGTTCACGTCCATTTCGAGCGGACGCTCGGCGCTGAAGAGGGCGGCGAGTTTGTCGCCGGTCAGGCCCGGCGCCACATCGGAGACCGGCTTCAAGGTCAGTTTCGGATCGGGGTGCGCAACGATGTGGCCGCTCGCATCGATCAGCATGCCGAAGCTCGCCGGTGTCGGATGAATCGCCTTGACGTTGGCGATCACGCTGTCCATCGCGACATCGCCGGAGACCACGCCTTTCACCGCGCCGTCGCGCACCACGGGCGCAGCGAACGCCACCACTAGCTTGCCCGTGCCTACGTCCACGTAAGGCGGCGTGACCACCGGCTTGCCCGCTTCCGCCGCCTGCCTGTACCAGGGACGGCCGGTCGGATCGTAGTCGGGCGGAATGCCGGTCGGATCGGAAAACTTTGCGGTCTTGTCCGCATAGCCGACGTACACGTTGGTGAACTTGCCGGCCGCGGCGATCTGCTTCAGCGCGGCGGACGGATCCGCTTGCAGCACCGCGTCTTGCAGCGAGTTGATCATCTGGCTGTTGGCGGCGACCCAGTCGCCGATGCCGCCTGCGTGACCGCTTTCGACCGCGCTCAGACTGCTGTCGATGGCATCGGCGTTATACGAGTTGGCGACGACATAGTTGAGAACCGCGTTGGCGGCGAGCGCGACCACAACGATAGCGACGCACAGGGCGACGATGCGCGCGCGAATGGAGGTGAACATGTCGGGAGTCTTTCGGAGTGAGCGGTGAACCGGAGTCGGAGTCGGAGTCAGCGAGGCAGTGGCCTCACAAGCTGTATACGGCTCCAATTAGTGGGACTTGAGTGGGGGAATGCTTTCAATTACACACCGAGGCGGGTGAGCGGTGCGGGGCGGTGTGTCGAGCGCGCGCGAAATATTTCTTGCGCGTCGGCTTTTTCAATGCGCGTGGAACAGCGTGTCGTTGCGCGCTGATCGATCGCTCGCGATACGCTGTATTCGTATGACAATAACGCTGGCTAGAGGCGTCTGAGGATCGCGTCACATCACCGGAGAATGCAGATGATGCGGATGATCGAGTGTCTCCGCGACGATGCGCAGCGCCTCTTCGCATTCGTCGCGCGTTTTCGATCCGCCGAGACAGAGGCGCATGGCGTTGGGCGGATTGCCGTCGGTCGAAAACGCAGCGCCCGCCACGGCGGCGATGCCCTGATTGCGCAACTGCAACGCGAGTTCGGATGCGCTCCAGCCGCTTTCCACCGGCACCGGCAACCACAAATGAAAGCCATCCTGATGCGCTTCGTAACGCCACGCTCCGAGCATGCGCGAAGCGATGATCTGGCGGGCGCGCGACTCGTTGCGAATCGCGTTGAGCATGTCAGCCGCGGTGCCGTCCGCGATCCACCGGGTCGCGAGCGTGACCGTGAACGGACTCGCCATGACGGTGGTCGCGCGCAATGCGCCGGCTAGCCGCTGCGTCTGCCGCGGCGTAGGCGCATGCAGATGCGCGACGCGCAAACCGGCGCCGAAGCTCTTCGACAAACCGGTGACGTAATAGGTCAGTTCGGGCGCGAAACTCGCGAGCGCGTCGGGCGCGTTCTGCGGCAGCATCGCGTAGGCATCGTCTTCGATGATCGGCACGCTGTAGCGCAGCGCGACGTCGGCGAGCGCCTCGCGCCGTTTGTGTGTGAGCGTGAGCGTGCTCGGATTCTGCAGCGTCGGATTGCAGTAGAACGCGCTGGGCTTGTCGGTCTTGCAGAGCGCCTCGAAGGCGTGTGCGAGCGGTCCTTCGTCATCGCGCGGCAGCGCTTGCAGACGCACACCGAGTTGCGCGGCGATTGCCTTGATGCCGGGGTAGGCCAGTGAATCGAGACAAATGGTGCCGCCCGGCCGCGCGAGTTGCGAGACGAGCGCCACCAGCGCGCTATGGATGCCGGGGCACACCAGCACGTTCTGCGCGTCGCAATGCGGCACGCGCCGCCTCAACCATTCGGCGCCCGCGTCCTTGTCAGCCGCCGAGCCGCCGAAGTCCTGATAGCGCAGCAACTGATAGGGATCGCTGTCGGCCATCTGCCGCGCGGCGGATTCTCGCAGACGTATCGCGAAGTCGGGCGGCTCGGGCGGCGTGTTCATCGACATCTCGATACTGCTGCCGCCCGCGAGCGGCAAAGTGGCGGTACGGCCGCGCACGAACGTGCCGCTGCCCGCGCGTGAATCGAGCAGGCCACGTTTGCGCGCTTCGGCGTAAGCGCGCGCCACCGTCGTGTAGTTCAGCGCGAGTTCCAGTGCGAGATCGCGCAGCCCCGGCAAGCGGTCGCGCGGACGCAGCCGCCCGGTGGCGAGATCTTCTTCGATCAGATCCGGAATCGCCAGATAGGCGGGTTTGCGAATGTCGGCGAGACGTTTGATCCAGTGATGTGTGGGGCTGCTCATCGGTTTCGGGTCTCTTCGGGTCTCTATTACGTTGAAGAACTTGATCGCATTCGCATGCGATCAATGATTGGATTGATCGACCGTGGTGAATGACTGCACCACGCCGACACGCAGATATGCGCGAATCGCACATGGCTGGTGCGATAAAGCCGCAGCAACGGCGTTCGCGCCGGATGCCCGAGTCATATGCAACCTTCGCGCCCAAAATTTTTTCGAGTCGCACTTCGAATCGAGACGGAATTGATTGCTGATTGATCGCATTCGCCTGGCCGATCAATGGCACGGCCGTTGCATTAGAAGAAGCGCGCACAGCTTGAACGCGCGTCCTCTTTTACTTAGCAAACCTGATCGGAGAGTGTCATGCCAGCCGTCAACAAACCGCTGCATCAGAAAGGCGATTACCTTGTCGACTACGAGGAGAAAGTCTTCGAAGACGTGAAAGCCGAGCCGGGCGAGAAGGCACTCGTCACGTTTCATACGGTCGCGTTCGAAGGTTCGATCGGTTTCGTCAATATGCTGCAGGCCACGCGGCTGCAACGTAAGGGCTTCGAAACATCGGTGCTGCTGTATGGACCGGGCGTGACGCTCGGCTTGCAACGCGGCTTTCCGACGCTCGGCGACGAAGCGTTTCCCGGTCATCTGAACTTCAACAAACAGTTGACGAAGTTCATGGAAGAGGGCGGCAAGGTCTACGCGTGCCGCTTCGCACTGCAAGCGCTGTATGGCCACGGCGAAGCCTCGCTGATCGAAGGTATCCGGCCGATCAGTCCGCTCGACGTGCTCGACATTCAGTTGCTTCACCGCAAGGACAATGCGCTGGTCATCCACACGTGGACGGTCTGACCGCAGTTTGACAAGAGGCAAGTGACCACTATGTCCGACAAACGTATCGTGCGCGCCGCAGCGGTTCAGATCGCACCCGACTTCGAGCGCAGCGGCGGCACGCTCGAGAAGGTTTGCGAGGCCATCGGGAAAGCCGCACGCGAGGGTGTGCAGCTGATCGTGTTCCCCGAAACCTTCGTGCCGTATTACCCGTACTTTTCTTTCGTGCGGCCGCCGGTCGTGTCCGGCGCCGATCACATGAAACTCTATGAAGAGGCCGTGATCGTGCCGGGCCCGGTGACGCAGGCGGTGGCCGAGCAGGCGCGTTTGCATCGGATGGTGGTGGTGCTCGGCGTCAACGAACGCGATCACGGCAGCCTCTACAACACGCAGTTGATCTTCGACGTGGATGGCCGGATCGCCCTCAAACGCCGCAAGATTACCCCGACGTTTCATGAACGGATGATCTGGGGGCAGGGCGACGCCGCAGGTTTGACGGTGGCGAATACGGCGGTGGGGCGTGTCGGCGCGCTGGCCTGTTGGGAGCATTACAACCCGCTCGCGCGCTATGCGTTGATGACGCAGCACGAAGAGATTCATTGCAGCCAGTTCCCTGGCTCTCTCGTGGGACCGATCTTCGCCGAGCAGATCGAAGTGACGATCCGGCATCACGCGCTGGAGTCGGGCTGCTTTGTCGTCAATGCAACGGGATGGCTTACTGAGGCGCAGATCGCCTCCGTGACGCCGGAGACGAATTTGCAAAAGGCGCTGCGCGGCGGCTGCAATACTGCGATCGTTTCGCCGGAAGGACAGCATCTGGCCGAACCGCTGCGCGAGGGCGAAGGCATGGTGATCGCCGATCTCGACATGGCCTTGATCACCAAGCGCAAACGCATGATGGATTCGGTCGGCCATTACGCGCGGCCCGAGTTGCTGAGTCTCGCGATCAACCGGCGGCCCGCGGAAACCGTGGCGCCGATGCCGGCGTGGCCGGCCGCATCGAGTATCGATTTCAATTCAACCGAAGGAGGATGCGATGAACGCCAGCGACTCGCTGTCGGCGCGGAGCCGGCAATTGATGACTGAATTGCAGTCGGCCGGTTTGCGCCTCGTATCGCCGGATGCGGGCGCGGCGAGCCGGCGCGGCGGCGCGGGTCCGTCGGATCATAAGGCGGTGACGGTGGACGGCGTGACGATCATGGTGCCTGTGCATACGAGCACCGCGTGGCACTCGCCCTTCGTTGCGCAGACGCCGGATGCGAGCGGTTCGAGCGCGCTGTTGCGCGGCACGATTCCAATCGCCAACATCAGCTTCCCGAAGGCGCCGCGTTTTTACGGCATGCAGACGCTCGACGGCGTGCCGTACTCGCATATCGCCGCATTGCATAGTGCGGACGTGCTCGCGACGACCGTATTGCAAACTTGTATTCGCTACGAGAGCCGGCGCAAGAGCTGCAAGTTCTGCGCGATCGGGCAGTCGTTGGCGGCGGGCCGCACGATTGCGCGCAAGACACCGGAGCAACTGGCGGAAGTGGCGCGCGCGGCCGTGTTGCTCGACGGCGTAAAGCATATGGTGCTGACCACCGGCACGCCGCCCACGCCGGATCGCGGCGCGCAGATTTTGTGCGAGAGCGCGTTCGCGATCAAGGCCGCGGTCGATCTGCCGATCCAGGCGCAATGCGAGCCACCCGACGACGACCGCTGGTTCGCGCGCATGAAAGCGAGCGGCATCGACACGCTCGGCATGCATCTCGAAGTGGTGACGCCCGCTTTGCGCGAACGCATCATGCCGGGCAAGGCAAGCGTGCCGCTATCGCGCTACATGGAAGCGTTCAAATCCGCCGTGGCCGTATTCGGGCGCGGTCAGGTCAGTACCTACATTCTTGCTGGGCTCGGCGATAGCGCGGCGGCGATCCTGGCGATGTCGCGCGAATTGATCGAACTGGGCGTCTATCCGTTCGTGGTGCCATTCGTGCCGATTAGCGGCACGCCGCTCGAAGATCATCCGGCGCCCACGCCTGAATTCATGAAGTCGGTGTTGCAGCCGCTTGGCGGCATGCTCAATGCAGCGGCCATGCGTTCGAGCGATATCAAGGCGGGCTGCGGTAAATGCGGCGCGTGTTCGTCGCTATCGTCGTACGAGGAGTGATCATGTTCGGTGAAGCGATTGCAGGCGAGGCGCTGGACGGTGACATCGATTCCGCACCGTATGCGCCGAGTGAATTCCGCATCAAGTGGACCACGTTGAATTGGGAAGCCGAAGAGGCATTCAAATTGCGGCGTGCGGTGTTCTGCATCGAGCAGGGCATTTTCGTTGCGGACGATCGTGACGATATCGATCGGCACGCGCAGCAATTGGTGGCCGTCAGTTGTCTTGGCGGCATGCCGGAGCAGGTGGTCGGCACCGTGCGGATTCATCGCGATCACGACAACGTGTGGTTCGGTTCGCGCCTCGCCGTGCATGCGGCGTTTCGTCGGCATGGAAAAATCGGCGCGACGCTGATTCGTCTCGCGGTAAGCAGCGCGCATGCGTTGGGCTGCGAGACGTTTTTGGCCCATGTGCAGAGCCAGAATGTGCCGCTCTTTCGCGCGATGCATTGGGACGTGCTCGCCGAGGAAACGCTGCTCGGCAGGCCGCACCATCTGATGCAGGCGCAATTGGACCGCTATCCGCCGTGTGTGACGCCCTTTGGTGGGTTCGTCACGCCCACGCCAGCACAAGTGTATTCGCGTCGTATCGAGCCCGCGCGGAGTGCGGCATGAGCGTTGCCGATCTCGTCGCCAGCTTGCGCGAAAGCCGTGGGTTCCGTCACAAGACCGATATCGTCGACGTGGTCGGTGCGCTGGCGAAGCGTTTGCCTCACGGCACGCACGATCTCGCACAGGCCGTGGCGCTAGGCGACGACTGCGCCGCGCTTGCCGATGGCGACGGCTATCTGCTCTTTGCCATCGAAGGCATGGTCAGCGATTTTGTCAGCGCCATGCCATGGTTTGCCGGCTACAGCAGCGTGATGGTCAACGTCAGCGATATCTATGCGATGGGTGGGCGGCCGCTGGCGGTGGTGGATGCGCTGTGGAGTCCGGGCATCGGCGCGGCCGACGAGGTGCTGGCGGGCATGGCGGCGGCATCGGTCGCGTACGGCGTGCCGATTGTCGGCGGCCACACGAATACGCGCAGCGACGCTGCGCAACTGGCGGTATCGATTATCGGCCGCGCCAAGGCGTTGCTGTCGAGCTTCAACGCGAAACCGGGCGATAGCCTGATGATGGCGATCGATCTGCGCGGCCATTTTGAAGAACCGTATCCGTTCTGGAATGCGTCGGTGGATGCACCGGCCGGGCGTCTGCGCGGCGATCTCGAACTGCTACCGCAATTGGCGGAGAGCGGCCTGTGCGACGCCGCGAAAGATATCAGCATGGCGGGTACGCTCGGCACGGCGTTGATGTTGCTGGAGTGTTCACGGGTGGGGGCGCGGATCGATCTCGCGCGCATTCCCAAACCCGACGGCGTGGCACTGGAACGCTGGGTGACCGCGTTTCCGAGTTTCGGCTATCTGCTATCCGTGCGGCCCGAGCATGTCGATGCCGTGCAGGCGCTATTCGATGCGCGCGCTCTCTCGTGTGCGGTGATCGGATCCGTCGATGCGACGAGTCAGGTGGTCGTGCAGCAGGAAGATGACGCTGCAATGCTATGGGATTTTCAGCGCGAGCCGTTCATTGTCGGAAAGGGTGGTGTGACATGAGCGCGCTGTGCACAGTCAACCCGCGCGACGGCGTCGTGCACACGCTCGAACTGGCGACGCCTTTGACGATACATGGGCACGACGCGACCGTGTTCGTGCTCACTCATTGATTCAAGGATTAGCGATGCCTGTCATGCACTTTCGCATTCAATGGCCTGATGGCGACGAAGCGAACTGTTATTCGCCCTCGCGCGTGATCGGCGAATTTTTCGTCCCTGGCGAGGTCTACGCGCTGGACGATTTTGTGGCGCGCTCGCGCCAGGCGCTGGGCATCGCGTCGGAGCGCGTGCGCGAGAAATACGGCTTTGCCTGCTCGGCGGCGATGGACCAGCTTGCACAGATCGAGCGCGACGCGGCGCGCTTTCGCGAGCGGCCGGGCGCAACCGTCAAGGTTATCGAATTCAGCTAGGCGCTTATTTTTTCAGAGGATGCATCATGTCGAATCCAGCACATCACGCGCGCGCCGAGGGCCATTACAGCGTGCTCGTCATCGGCGGCGGTCAGGCGGGACTGTCGGTCAGCTATTACCTCAAAGAGGCCGGCATCGACCATCTGGTCGTCGAGAAGAACACTGTGACGCACACATGGCGCGAGCAGCGCTGGGACGCGTTCTGTCTGGTCACGCCTAACTGGCAATGCGCGCTGCCCGGTTATCCGTATCGCGGCAACGATCCACACGGTTTCATGAAGAAGGACGAGATCGTGGCGTACCTCGACGGCTTCATTGCGCATGTCGATGCGCCGCTGATGGAGCGCACCGAGGTCAAACGCGTCAAGCAGCGCGACGACGGCGTCTACGCGATCACGACGACGCAGGGCGATTTCAGCGCGGATCAGGTGGTGGTGGCCTCGGGCGGCTACCACACGCCGATCGTGCCGCGCCTCGCCGAGCGCTTGCCCGCGCGAATCGTGCAGCTGCAGTCGTCGGCGTATCGCAACCCGCAGGCGCTGCCTGATGGCGCGGTGATGGTGGTCGGCACCGGGCAATCGGGCGCGCAGATCGCGGAAGACTTGCATCTGGCCGGCCGCAAGGTGGTGCTGGCGGTGGGCGAGGCGCCGCGCTGCGCGCGCTTCTATCGTGGCCGCGACGTGGTCGACTGGCTGGCCGACATGCAGTACTACGACATGCCGGTCGAAAAGCATCCGTTGCGCGAAGGCGTGCGCGACAACACCAACCACTACGTGACGGGCCGAGACGGCGGCCGCGATATCGATCTGCGCAAATTCGCCGCGGAGGGCATGGAGTTGTACGGCCGCCTCGACGATCTGCGCGACGGCCAATTCCATTTTTCACCTACGCTTGCGGCCAATCTCGATGCGGCCGACGAGACGTATAACCGGATCAACGTGAGCATCGACAACTTCATCGAGAAGCGTGGCATCGACGCGCCGGCGGGTGGCGCGTACGAACCTGTCTGGCGTCCGGCACAGGAACGCACCACGCTTGATCTGGAAGCAAGCGGCATTGCCGCGATCATCTGGTGCATTGGTTTTACGCCGGACTTCAGTTGGCTCGACGCACCCGTGTTCAACGGTCGCGGTTATCCCGCGCATACGCGCGGCATTACGCCGATCGACGGTTTGTATTTCGTGGGCTTGCCATGGCTGCATACGTGGGGCTCGGGGCGTTTCTCCGGCGTCGCACGCGATGCGGAATTTATCGTGCAGGCGATTCGCGAGAAGGCACGCGAGCGCGCGTCGTTATCGTCCGCTGTGGCGGCGTGACGTTGCTCAATGCGATTACGAGCGATGGTGGAAGAAAAACGGCCGCTGCGTTTTCCATGGCAGCGGCCGCTGTATTTCATCGAGACGTTCGGCTAAGGCTTAGCTCCCCAGCGCCGGATCGCTCATGCTGCTCTTGCCGGTCTCCACGTGTCCGGCAAAACGCCGCGCGAACAGCGGATCCGTATTGACCGTAATCGCCAGGTCGTACCAGCCGTGAGCATTGCGCAGATCGAGGTAGATCTGGTCAGTGTCGCCGCCGCGCACCGTATGCCGGATCACGTTGTTCGGGTCGTACGCGTTGACGATCTTGAATTGGGAAGGCGCGCTGCCCACGTTTTCAAGGCGCAACTGCAGATTGCCGTTCGCGACGTCGTAGCCTTCCTCGACTTCAGGCCGCGCGATGTCGGAACCGTTCCACCAGTTGCGCGCGACCGGCTTGCCCGCGAAGCGGCGCAGAAAGCCATTCGGGCCGTACACAGTGAAGTCGTAGCTGCCGTCGGCATTCAGCGGCAACGCGTCCTGCAGGCGCTTGCCGGCTTCGACCGTGTAGGTGCGCGGCGCGTCGAGACTATGCGCGGCATAGACGAGAAACACTGCGCCAGTGCGGCCCGTGTTGACGAAGCGCATCGTAAGCTGGTTGGCCGAACCTTCGCCATGCACACGCACGAACAACTCGTAGGGCAACGCGCGAGCGGGGCGCACGCCGGGTTCCTGCTTTGGCACGGCCTGCAAGGCGGGCGGCAGCGGCACGTAATCCGGATGGCGGTTCTGATCCGGCGGCACGTAGCCGCTCGTGCCCGGCAGCGTCGGGAAAGCGTCGTTCGGATTGCGGAAGTTGAACGCCGACATCAGATCGCCGCACACCGCGCGGCGCCACGGCGTGATGTTCGATTCGCCGAGGTTGTGCTCGTGTCCGAAACGCTTTTCGATGAAGCGGATCACCGACGTGTGGTCGAACAGTTCCGAGCACACATAGCCGCCTTTCGACCACGGCGACACGACCAGCATCGGCACGCGCGGTCCGAGTCCGTACGGGGCGGCGGGAATCTTCGCATCGCCCGGATAGATTTCGTTGCTTGTGTCGACGGTGGACAGACCGTTCGCGCTCGACGACGGTGCGAACGGCGGCACCATGTGATCGAAGAAACCGTCGTTCTCGTCGTAGTTGATCAGCAGCACCGTCTTGCTCCACACCTCGGGATTCGACGTGAGAATCTGCAGGACCTGGTCGATGTACCACGCGCCGTAGTTGGTCGGCCAGTTCGGATGTTCGGAGTAGGCTTCGGGCGCGACGATCCACGACACTTGCGGCAACGCGTTGTTCTGCACGTCGCGTTTAAGGATGTCAAAGTAGCCGTCGCCTTTCGCCGCGTTCGTGCCGGTGCGCGCGTTGTCGTAAAGCGGATTGCCGGGCTGCGCGTTGCGGTACTGGTTGAAGTAGAGCAGCGAGTTGTCGCCGTAGTTGCCGATGTACGGGTTTTGCGTCCAGCCCCACGAACCGTTGGCGTCGAGACCGGTGCCGATGTCCTGGTAGATCTTCCACGAAATGCCCGCGTTCTGCAGCACTTCGGGGTAAGTGGACCACCCGTAGCCGAGTTCGGAGTTGTCGATCACTGGGCCGCCGCCGCTGCCGTCGTTGCCGACCCAGCCGCTCCACATGTAATAGCGGTTCGGGTCCGTCGGTCCCATCAGCGAGCAGTGGTACGCGTCGCAGATGGTGAACGCATCGGCGAGTTGGTAGTGAAACGGAATGTCCTCGCGCGTGAAATAGGCCATTGTCGTGGCGCTCTTGGCGGGCACCCATTGATCGTAGCGGCCGCCGTTCCAAGCCGCGTGCGTGCTGGTCCAGTCGTGCGCGAGATCCTGCAGGAATTGCAGACCCAGATTCGGCGCGCTCGGGCGGAACGGCAGCACGTAACCGGCATCCGCCGCGAGCGGTTGATACCACACGGGCTTGCCGTTCGGCAGATTGATCGCGCGCGTGTCGCCAAAACCGCGCACGCCCTTGAGCGTGCCGAAGTAGTGGTCGAACGAACGGTTTTCCTGCATCAGCACGACAATGTGCTCGACATCGCGAATGGTGCCGGTCTTGTTGTTGGCGGGAATGGCGAGTGCGTTGCGAATGCCCAGCGGCAGCATGCTCAACGCGGTGGCGGAACCCGCTGCATGCGCGGCGGAGCGCAGAAAATCACGGCGATTTTTTGAGGTCATGGTATTGGCTTTCGATCTTCAGTGAAGGAACGATGCACGCAACACGCGAGACTCGCCCGCGCGTCGCGTGACGCGCGAAACTCAGTCGACGGTGTGGATAACGGGTGTGGCGAGCGGCGTCGACGCGGCGGCGGTCAATGCCGGGTCGGCGCTTGATGCGGGTAGTGCGGGGGTTTGAATCGTAACGGCAGCGGGCGCGGGTGAAGCGGAGGATGGATTCGCCGGCGGCACGGCAGCGGCGTTGCCGTCGCCCGCGGGACTCACGGTGGAACTAACCGCGCGCGTGTCCGGAGTTTTGTCGTCGTCGTTGCCGCATGCGCCGAGCAGCAGGCACAGCGACACGGCGGCCAGCGCGGCCGACAAACGTTTGCGATGCAAGGCAATCGACGGGTTCGACACAACAGACATGGCAATGTCTCCGGCACGGGAAAGTTGCGCCAGGGCATCCATGTGCCCAGGTCAGCGATGCGCAAGAATAGTCGCTGACCTGTGTAACTTTTGTGAAGATGTGGAAATTTGGGTATTTGTTGAAAACTGCGCGACCGTCAATCCTGGATCGCGACGATGGCCTCGATCTCGACGGTAATATTGCCCGGCAGCGAGCCCACGCCGACCGCGGAGCGCGAGTGGCGACCGGCGTCGCCGAATATATCGACGAAGAGATCCGAGCAGCCGTTGATCACGCGCGGATGCTCGGTGAAATCCGGCGCTGCGTTGACCATGCCGAGCAGTTTGAGGATGCGCTTCACGCGGCGCAGATCGCCGAGTTCGTCGTGCAGCACCGCCAGCAGATTGAGTCCGACCATTTGCGCATGCCGGTAGGCTTCGTCCGCGCTGACCGTAGCGCCGACCTTGCCGGTCATCAGCGAGCCGGTTTCGTCGAGCGGACCCTGGCCGGACAGGAACAGCAGATTGCCCTCGCGTGTGCAGTGCGTGAAATTGCCGATCGGCGTCGGCACTTGCGGGAGCTTGAGGCCGCGCGTGTGCAGCCGGTCGTAGCAGTTCATCGATAAGGACGTGAGGGTGAGCGGTCGTTGAGAATTGAGCAGGGCGGCGGCGCTTACGCGGCCGGCTCCTGCTCGCGGTGCCGCCAGCCAAGGCGCGCTTCGATCCGGGCCGCCACCGACTGCACGGCTTGCGCGAAACGTTCGGTGCCGAGCGCGGCCTTCGCCTCGGGCATCACGATCGAAATGGTGAAGACGCACGCGCCGCTGTTGTCGAGCACGGGCGCTGCGAGGCACGCCACGGACGCATCCGATTCGCCGATCTGAATCGACAGTCGCGCCTCAAGCGCTTCGCGCGCGATCTGCGCGAGCACTTCCGGCCGCGTTTCCGCGCGCCCGGTGGGCGAGCTTTGCGCGTGCTGCGCGAAAAACGCGACCCGTTCGGCGTCCGGCAAGTGGCCGACCAGCAACCGGCCCGAAGCCGTCCAATTGAGCGGCACGCGACTGCCGACTCGCGACGTGACGCGAAAATGCCCGGGGCCTTCGGCCATTTGCTGAACCACCATCATGCCGTCTTCGAGACCGCAGACTTGCACGGTTTCTTCGACTTCGGCGGAGAGCCGCTGCATTTCCTCATGCGCGACCGCGAGATAGTCGAGCGAACTCGCGTAAGTCAGGCCGTAGCCGTACAGGCGCGAGCCGAGCCAGATGGTGCCGTCGACACGCCGCGCCAGCAGACTCTTCTCGACCATGTCGTTGATGATCGAATATACGGTGGACAACGGTGCGCCGACGATGCGCGCAACTTCATACGCGGTGGCGGGGCGGTTCGCCTGCTGAAGCGCGTCGAGAATCTGCACGGCCCGGTCGAGCGCGCTGGTGCGCGTGCGCGGCGCCACGGTTTCACCCTGCGATTGCTCTGCGGACGGATGCGCCGCTGCCGCCACGGATTCGCCGGCGGACGCGGAAGGTCGGGACGTGCGAGCCATCGTGCTCCTCTGTCGCTATGTTTTTGGCCAGTTGACGCAGGGGGATTGTATGCTAGACTGATCCGCAATTACAACATATATTCCATAATTAAGAAATACCAGGTCGGAGGCGCTTCATGGACATTCGCTCTCGTTTTGGCTTACGCCCCGTCATCAATGCTTCGGGCACGATGACGAGCTTGGGCGCGTCCAGCGTCAGCGCGCCGGTGATCGACACGGTAGCGCAGATGCTGCCGCAATTCGTCGAGATCGACGATCTGCAACGCAAGGCATCCGCTGCGATCAGCGCGGCGTGCGGCAGCGAAGCTGGCTATGTCACCGCGTCGTGCTCAGCGGCCATCACGCTTGCCATCGCCGCCACCATGACGGGCGACGACCACGGCTTGATCGAACGCCTGCCGGATACGAGCAGTTTGCCGGGCCTGCGCAATGAAGTCGTGATCCAGACCGGCCATCTCGTCAATTATGGCGCACCGGTGGATCAGGCGATCCGTTTGTCGGGCGCGCGCGTCGTGCCGGTCGGCGCGGCCACCGAAGCGCACGGTTATCAACTGAACACCGCCATCACCGAACGCACGGCTGCGGCGCTTTACGTGGTGTCGCATCACACCGTGCAATTCGGCATGATCCCGCTCGAAGAATTTATAGCGATCGCGCGTGCGAAGGGCGTACCCGTGATCGTCGACGCGGCTTCCGAGTACGACCTCAAGCGTTTCATCGCCGCCGGCGCGGACCTCGTGCTGTATTCGGCGCACAAGTTTCTCGGCGGACTGACCGCCGGCATCGTCGCGGGCAAGAAAGCGCTGGTACGTGCCGCTTATTTCCAGAATGGCGGCATCGGCCGCGGCATGAAAGTCGGTAAGGAAGGCATTGTCGGCGCGATTGCCGCGCTCGAGCAGTGGCAGCAGCGCGACCACGTCGCGATCCGTGCCCGCGAACGCGGCTACCTGACGCTGTGGCGTGAAACGCTGAACCGTTGCGACGGTGTGTGGGCCGAGATCGACGCCGACCCGACCGGCAATCCGCTCGACCGCCTGAAGTTGCACATCGATCCGAAGCAGGCGCGCATCACCGCATGGGATCTCGCCGACGCACTGGCGCATCCATCTGCGGGGGAAGCGCCGGTGATCGTGCGCGATCACGAAGCCGAATTGCATTTCTTCTTTATCGACCCGTGCAATCTGCACCCGGGTGAAGAGCAGATCGTGCTGGCTAGGCTGACCGCCGAACTCGAACGGGCGCGTCTGTCGCCCGAACCCATCGTCACACCGTTTTACCAGCGCGACGCTCGCCGCATCGCCGCGCGCCGCAACTGGCCCGACTGATTTCGCTTCACCGATGACCCTGGCTTGACCGCAGCACCGGACGCCGTTCCGGTGCGGCTTTGACTTGCCCGCTTAGTACTACTTATATCGCCGGAACATGCTCGATGTCACCGGCGTTCATTTTTCTTTCGACTTGAGGAAACCATGACGCACAAGCAGATTCTCCGTACGGCCATCGCCTTCGCAGTGGCCGGACTCGCCGCACAAGCCGCGCAGGCGCAAAGCAGCGTGACGCTCTACGGTATCGTCGACGCGGGCTTTACGTTCACGAACAATCAGAAGGGCGAAAAGGCCTATCAGGCGACGCAGGGCAATGTGCAGGGCTCGCGCTGGGGCCTGCTCGGCACGGAAGATCTGGGCGGTGGCAACAAGGTGATGTTCAAGCTGGAAAATGGCTTTAGCCTGGAGACCGGCGCATTGGGCCAGGGCGGCCGCATCTTCGGTCGTAGCGCATGGGTCGCGCTGTCCAACAGTAAGGCCGGCACGATCACGCTCGGCCGTCAGTACAACAGCGTGCAGGACTATCTGTCGAATCTGCAGATCAACGGCGTCGGCGCCATGAGCCAGTACGGCAACGCGATCTACGACAACGACGATATCAACAACACTTATCGCACCAACAACGCGGTCAAGTACACCACGCCGACGTATGCAGGCTTCACTGCCAACGCCATGTACGCGTTCTCGAACGCTGCGGGCGACTTCGCCAACAACCGCGCATGGAGCGTCGGCGCTGATTACGTGAACGGTCCGGTGCGTCTGGACGCGGCGTACTCGCTGGTCAATCAGCCGGCTACCAGCACCGCGGGCGCGGCGCCTTCGGACAATTACTACAACACCGGCTCGTCGATCATCAGCGGTGTGAAGCGCAATCAGGTGTGGGGCGCGGGCGGTGCGTACGTGTTCGGTCCGGCTACCGTCGCATTGCTCTACACGAACTCGCAATTCCAGTTGCTGACGGGCGGCAGCCTGCGGTTCGCCAACTACGAAGCCAGCCTGAAGTACCAGTTCACGCCGGCCACGCTGCTCGCGCTCGGCTACATCTACACGACGCAGAACACCAGCGGCACCACGGCGACCAACGCGCACTACAACCAGTTGAGCCTGGGCGGCGAGTACTTCCTGTCCAAGACGACCGACCTCTACCTGAACGGCATCTACCAGCGCTCGTCCGGTTCGAAAGCGTGGGTTGAAGGCATTTCCAATCCGTCGAGCAACAACGGTCAGTTCGTGACCGTCGCCGGCATCCGCCACAAGTTCTAAGCACGCCGCCCGCGTTGTCGCATTCGCAGCATGTCGTGTGACCTATGCGGCAGAGAGCGCTGCAAAGCGCTCAAAGCGGCGGCGCGGTTCTTTCCCTTCAGGAGCACCTATGGCGACCGTTCAAGGAAGTCTGTTACTCGTCTATGCATTGATCGCCATCATCGCGCTCGTCGTGCTGATCGCGCGCTTCAAGATGAATCCGTTCATCACCTTGATGGTGGTGTCGGTGGCGTTGGCGCTGGCCGTCGGCATGCCGGCGACGTCGATTCTCAAGTCGTTCGAAACCGGCGTGGGCGGCACGCTCGGCCACATTGCGATCGTGGTCGGTCTGGGCACCATGCTCGGCAAGATGATGGCCGAGTCGGGCGGCGCGGAGCGCATCGCACGCACGTTGATCGACCTGTTCGGTCCGAAGAACGTGCATTGGGCGATGATGTGCATCGCGTTCCTCGTCGGCTTGCCGGTGTTCTTCGAAGTCGGCTTCGTGCTGCTGATTCCGATTGCGTTCAACGTGGCGCAGCGTACCGGCACCTCGATGATTCGCGTCGGCATTCCGATGGTGGCGGGTCTCTCGGTCGTGCACGGGCTGATTCCGCCGCATCCGGCCGCGTTGCTCGCAGTGACCGCGTACAACGCGGATATCGGCCACACGATTTTCTACGCACTGATCGTCGGTATTCCGACCGCTGCGATTGCCGGTCCGTTGTTCTCGAAGCTGATCGCGCGCTTTGTCGTGCTCGACGGCGTCAATCCGATGGCGCAGCAATTCATCGAACAGGACGCGAAGCGCTCGCACCAGGAGTTGCCGGGCTTCGGCATCACCCTGTTGACAGTGTTGTTGCCGGTGCTGCTGATGCTGGTCGGCAGTTGGGCCGATTTGATCGTGCCGGCCAAATCGACAGCGAATAACGTGCTGCGCCTGATCGGTCACCCGGACATGGCGCTGCTGCTGGCTGTGCTGTTGAGCTTCATCACCTTCGGCAAGGCGCGCGGCTTCAACCGCGACCAGATCCTCAAGTTCACCAACGAATGTCTTGCGCCGACCGCGAGCATCACGCTGGTGGTGGGAGCGGGCGCGGGTTTCGGGCGCATTCTGATCGACAGCGGCGCGTCGAAAGCGATTGTGGATGTCGCGACCGGCGCGCACGTGCCGTTGCTGATTCTCGCCTGGCTGGTGGCGGCGCTGATTCGCGTGGCGACCGGTTCGGCGACGGTGGCGATGGCAACGGCTGCCGGCATCATCGCGCCGATCGCGGCTGCGGCCGCAAGCACGGTGGGTGGCGTGCGCCCCGAGTTGCTGGTGCTGGCCACCGGTGCGGGGTCGCTAATCCTCTCGCACGTGAACGACGGCGGCTTCTGGCTGGTGAAGGAGTACTTCGGCATGACGGTGCCGCAAACCTTCAAGACATGGACCGTTTGCGAAACGATCATCTCGGTGACAGCATTGTTGTTGACGCTGGGTTTGTCGACGGTGATCTGAGCGGTTCGACAGCAATAGCGCTGCAATGCGGCGCGTCGTGAAGACGCGCCGCGCTCATGACCTCAATGGTCCAGACGCGCCGCGCTCGAAACGAATGCCGCAATGGCGTCGTTCAGCGGTTGCGGCGCGTCGCGATGCGGCGAGTGCCCGCAAGCGTCGAGCTTGACCAGTTGCGCATGCGGCACCTGTACGGCGATCGTGTCAATTTGGGCCATCGTGCCGTAGTTGTCGTCGTGGCCTTGCACCGCGAGCAGCGGCTTGCGGATCGACGCCATTTCTTCTGCAATCGACCACTGCCTGAATGCCGGATTCAGCCAGATGTCGTTCCAGCCATAAAACGCGGAATCGACGTCCGCGTGATAGCGGGCGAGCTTGCTGCGCAGGTCCGTTGTTTCGTAGAGTTGTTTGGTCTGCGCGATACTCTCCACTGAAATATCTTCGACGAAAACGTGCGGCGCAATGGCCACCGCACCGGCCAATTCTTCCGGATGGAGTGCCGCATACAGCAGCGTGATCGAACCGCCATCGCTGTGGCCGATCACCCACATGCGCCGGCGTTCGCGCATATCGATATCGAGTGCGTCGAGCAAAGCGGGCAGAATGTCGCGCGCCTGCGCCGTCATGAAATCGACGGGCCACTTCACTGCATGCGGACGCGGGGTGGAAAGTCCGTAGCCGGGCCGTGAATAAACCAGCCCGCGCATGCCGAGCCGTTCGCACAGCGTTTGCGGCCAGTCGCGCCACATCGCGATCGAGCCGAGACCTTCGTGCAGGAAGACGGCGATCGGCGCGTCGCCTGCCGCTTCATTGAGCCAACGATACTCGATGCGCAACGGCCCATGCGACGCGGTAGCAGGCAAATCAGCGAATTCGCTGGCGGTCGTCGCTGCAACGTTGCCAATGGCGGGGTTCTGCATAAATCACCTTATGACTGCTCGCGCAGTTTGAAGCGTTGAATTTTTCCGGTGGCAGTCTTCGGCAAATCGTCGACGAACACGATATCGCGCGGGTATTTATGTGGCGCGAGGCGGTCCTTCACGAAAGCCTTCAACTCTTCCGCGAGTATCTCAGACGCCGCGAATTCACGCTTCAACACCACGAACGCGCGGGTCTTGACGAGGCCGCCGTGATCGACGCCGACCACCGCCGCTTCGAGCACCGCGCCGTGCTGCACCAGCACCATTTCCACTTCGACCGGCGAGACATACTGGCCGCTCACCTTGAGCATGTCGTCGCTGCGGCCCGCGTAGACATAGCAGCCGTTCGCCAGCCGGCAGTACTTGTCGCCGCTGCGAATCCATTCGCCGAGAAAAGTAGCGCGCGTTTTCTCGCGGTTGTTCCAGTACATCACGGCTGCGCTCGGGCCTTTGATGTACAGATCGCCGACTTCGCCATCGGCCACGGCGTGACCGGCGTCGTCGCGCAACTCGACTTCGTATCCCGGCACGGGTCGCCCCGTCGTCCCATACTCGACCGCGCCCGCGCGATTGGACAGGAAGATATGCAGCATTTCTGTCGAGCCGATGCCGTCGAGAATCTCGCAGCCGAAATGCGCGGTGAAGCGCTCGCCGATTTCACGCGGCAACGCTTCGCCCGCCGAGGTGCAGATCCGCATCGCGACATCGGCGCGTGCGGGCAAGTTGGGTGAGACCAGCATGTTCGCGTAGAGCGTGGGTACGCCGTAGAATACGGTAGGGCGATGTTTGACGAGACGCATGAAAATTGCGTCGGCGGTGGGACGCTCCGCCATCAGGATCGCCGTGGCGCCGACCGACAGCGGAAACGTCAGGCCGTTGCCGAGACCGTATGCAAAGAACAGCTTGGCTGCGGAGAACACCACGTCGCTTTCGGCGATACCGAGGATCGGCTTCGCGTAAAGTTCGGCGGTCCAGTACAGGTTTGCATGCGTATGGACCGTGCCCTTCGGTTTGCCGGTCGAGCCTGACGAATACAGCCAGAAGGCGATGTCGTCGCAACCGGTTGCCGCGGCTTTGGCGGCGGGCGCGGCGGCGTCGATCAATTCTTCGAGCAGAGGCGCGAGAAGCGGCTCGCCTTCACACGGCTGCGAGACGATCAACTGACAACCGTCATGTTCGGAGGAATCTAGCGCTTGCGTTACGTTCTGCACCAGCGCACCCGAGGCGATCACCGCGCGCGCATGGCTATGCGTGAGCATATACACGTAGTCGGCGGGCGTGAGCAGCGTGTTCGCAACGACCGGCACGACGCCCGCGTAGAGCGCGCCGAGAAAGGCAACCGGCAGCGCGATGGTATCGAGCATGACGAGCAGCACGCGCTCTTCGGGATGCACGCCGAGCGTTCGCAGCGCGCTAGCGAAGCGCCGCGCTCGTTCTTCCAGTTCACCGTAGGTAATGCTGCCGGTGTCGTCGATATAGGCGGTCTTGGTGGCGCGTGTTTCGTTCAGTCGAAACAGGTAGGCCGCGAAATTGAATAGCGCGGGCGGCGCTTCGGCTGTCGCGGCGGGCTGATTCGCGGCCTTTTCCAACAGGGCTTCCATGTGTCTCCTCCATCGGGTGGGCGCGGTCCGGCTATTCTGTGCTCGTGATCCGCTTGATGCTGTCAGGCTAATGTGCTTGCCCGGTCCTTATCGTTAGATTCGTGCGCCGTCAGGTCTTGGGCAAATGAGTCGCTTGCGTCAGCGAGCCGATTGCCGCGCTCGCTGCCTGAATGGCCGAACGCCGGTGATAGAAACCTAGCGCGCGCAAGCCGCCGAGTTCCTCGCCGCCGCCCGCGCGGCCCGGGCCGCCGTGCAGCGACATCGGCATCACGTTGCCGTGACCCGTTTGACTCTGCTGGACTGAAGGCGAAATGGCATGCACGCGGCCATGCGAATCCGCAAGTTCGAGCGCAAGACGGCCGAGATGTGCTTCGTCGTTCGAATAGATCGAGGCGACGAGCGATCCCTGGCCGCGCCGCGCGAGCGCGACCGCGTGCGCTTCGGGCAACGTTGCTGCGTCAGTGGCGACGCGATAGGGCGCCACGCTCGCCACCGGTCCGAACACTTCGACGTCGTGCAGTAGCGTCGCGTTATCCGGATCATTGACCACGAACAGATGCGGCGCGATGCAAGCCGCGATATTTGAGTCTGCGTCGATGAGCGGCACAGCGGAGCCGTCGAAGGCGAGCACCGCTTCTTCGCGCAGCGCCGCGATGCCGGCCAGCACGTTCTCGTATTGCTCGCGGCTCACGAGCGAACCCATGCGCACGGTGTCGTTGCGCGGATCGCCGACGGTGATTTTCGCGAGCTTCGCGTTGAGCGCTTCGAGCACGGCTTCAAGTGCGCCCTCGGGGACGAACGCGCGCCGGATCGCCGTGCATTTTTGCCCGGATTTCACCGTCATTTCGCGCACCACTTCCTTGATGAAGAGATCGAAGGCCGGTGTGCCGGGCGCGGCGTCGGCGCACAGAATCGCGCTATTCAGGCTGTCGGCTTCGACGTTCAGACGCGCGCCGCGCTGCACGAAGGCCGGATGCGCGCGCAACGTGGCGGCGGTTTGCGCCGAGCCCGTGAACGACACGACGTCGAAAGACTGAATCTGATCGAGCAGGCCCGCCGAACTGCCGCAAATCACCGAGAGCGCGCCGGGCGGCAGAATGCCCGCGTCGACCACATCGGCGACCATGCGTTGGGTGAGCCAGGCGGTTGCCGTAGCCGGTTTGACGATGACGGGCACGCCGGATAGCAACGCTGGCGCAGCTTTCTCCCACAAGCCCCACGATGGAAAATTGAACGCGTTGATAAAGAGCGCGACGCCGCGTGTCGGCGTGAGCACGTGCTGCACGCTGAACGATTGATCCTTGCTCAGCGAGACGCTTTCGCCGTCACGCAGCGCATGCACGTCGCCGAGCGACGCACCGAGTTTCGCGTAATACGAGAGCGTGAAAATGCCGCCGTCGATATCGACGGCCGAGTCGTTGCGCGTGGTGCCGGAGTTCGCGGTGGCGATCGCATAGTAGTCGTCGCGTTTCGCTTGCAGCAGCTTGACGATATCGGCGAGACGGGCGGCGCGCTGCGCGTAGGTCAAGGCGCGCAACGCGGCGCCGCCGGTATCGCGCGCAAAGCCGAACGCGTGTGCGAGATCGAGACCTTCGCTCGACACACGCACGAGCGCGACGCCTGTCACCGGATCGGTGAGCGTGACGCCTGTGCCGCTGCCGGCGATCCATTGGCCGGCTACATGGTTCTTCAGGAGTTCGGTCATGGCGGCGCTCAGGCGGGAGTGAATTCGATGGCGCCTTGCGGCAGGAGATAGAGCACCAACGCCTCGCCGTTCGCCACCGTCGGCCGATGGGCGGAGCCGGGCCCGTACACGCACCAGCCGGCCGGGTGGCCGTCGAAGGTGGTGCCTTCGGTGAGCGGCATGATCAGATCGATCTCGCCGTTCGGATGAACATGATGCGGACCGGCAATATCCTTCATATCGACGACGTCGACGGAAAAGCCGTGGGTTTCGGGCAGCGCCTTGAAGATGCGGCCGTAGCGAATGCCGCCGCCTTCGCGGTTGCACAGCCAGCCTTCGGCGACGCCGGTTCGGCATGCCTCTGCAAGCTCGCGGAACGCGTCTCCGTCGGCGGGATAGGTGTCGTTCAGCCAGTCCGCCAGCTCGCCGTCGAGCGGCCGGCCGTCGAGTTGCTCCGTGACGCCCGCGATCAGGCGCTGGAATTCATGTGGGGACATGCGAGCCTCCAGATCGGCGCCTTCGACCGCACACGCACGTTAATGCATGCGAGTCGTCGCGCCATCTCCGTGACGCTGCCGAAAGTTCTCAACAGCGTTTGTTATTGGATCAATATTTGGCGAAAATTAACCGTTCACCTGGTGTCTGTCAAGCACTATAGTACATGTATCGAAGTTAACGGGCAGCAAAACATGAACCAAAATTACTCTTCCGTACCGCTGGCCGACTCAGCCGACGAGGACGCGAGCCGCGCCGAACGGGTGCCGGAGCGCGGCGCAGAGCGCGATCCGTTTCTCACGGCAATGGGCGAACGCGTGCGTCTGCTGCGCGCGCGCCGCGGCATGACGCGCAAGACGTTAGCCGCGGAAACCGGCCTGTCGGAGCGGCATCTGGCGAATCTGGAGTCGGGGGTGGGCAATGCGTCGGTGCTGGTGCTGCGGCAGATCGCGGGCACCTTGAACTGTTCGCTGGCCGAGGTGATCGGTGACGAAACCACGGCCTCCGCCGAATGGCTGCTGATCCGCGAGCTGCTGCAGGGACGCGATCAGGCGGCCTTGCAGCGCGCCCGCGTGGCGCTCGCCGAGATGTTCGCGCAGGCGCCGCGCGACCCGCATCGCAAGGACCGGATTGCGTTGATCGGCCTGCGCGGCGCCGGCAAATCGACGCTCGGACGAATGCTCGCGCAGGAGCGCAAAGTGCCGTTCGTCGAACTCACACGTGTAATCGAGCAACTGGCCGGCTGCCCGCCCTCGGAGATTCATTCGCTTTATGGCGCGGCCGCTTACCGGCGTTACGAACACCGCGCGCTGGAGGCCGTGATTCAGGAACACGAACGCGCGGTGATCGCGTCGCCGGGCGGGCTGGTGTCGGAGTCGGGCACCTTCAATACGTTGCTGTCGCATTGCTATACGGTGTGGCTGCAGGCCGCGCCGGAGGAGCACATGCGCCGCGTCGTCGCGCAAGGCGACCTGCGGCCGATGTCGGGCAACAAGGAGGCGATGGACGACCTGAAGCGCATCCTGGCGGGGCGCAGCGAGCTCTACGCCCGCGCCGACATGACCTTCGACACCAGCGAAAAAACCTTGGCCGACGCCTACCTGCAACTGCGCGACCGCCTCGCCGCGAGACTCGCTGCGGAATCGCCCGACGAAGCGCGGCTCGGCTAACGTGCAATTCGACGTCAGGGTTTACTAGCAAACATGCACTAAAGTGCTTTACATGGGTTTGACAGTGCACTATTGTTCAAAAAAACAGTTTTGCATCGTCCAGTCAGGAGACGCCCCATGTCCACAGCAGAAACCGCCGTCGCGCCGGTTGACTACCGCACTGAACCCTCCCAGTACAAGCACTGGAAGCTGAGCTTCAACGGTCCCGTCGCGACGCTCGGCATCGATATCGCCGAGGACGGCGGCATTCGTGACGGCTACAAGCTCAAGCTGAATTCGTACGACCTCGGCGTCGACATCGAACTGCACGACGCGGTACAGCGCATCCGCTTCGAGCATCCCGAAGTGAAAACCGTGGTGCTGACGAGCCTGAAAGACCGCGTGTTCTGCTCGGGCGCCAACATTTTCATGCTGGGTCTCTCGACGCATGCGTGGAAGGTCAACTTCTGCAAGTTCACCAACGAAACGCGCAACGGTCTGGAAGATTCGTCGCGTCATTCGGGACTGAAGTTTCTGGCTGCCGTGAACGGTGCGTGCGCCGGTGGCGGTTATGAGCTCGCTCTGGCCTGTGACGAGATCTATCTGGTGGACGACCGTTCGTCATCGGTGTCGCTGCCGGAAGTGCCGCTGCTCGGCGTGCTGCCGGGCACCGGCGGCCTCACGCGCGTCACCGACAAACGCAAGGTGCGGCACGATCGCGCCGATATCTTCTGCACGGTGGTCGAGGGCGTACGCGGCGAGCGCGCGAAAGCATGGCGTCTCGTGGATGAAGTCGTGAAGCCGAATCAGTTCGACCAGGCGATCCAGGCACGCGCGCTCGAACTCGCCGAGCAAAGCGATCGTCCCGCTGACGCACAAGGTGTTGTGCTCACGCGTATCGAACGCACGGATCGCGAAGAAGGCCTCACTTATAAAACGCTCGACGTCACGATCGATCGTGCAAAACGTATCGCGACGTTCACTGCCAAGGCGCCGCAGAGCGAACCGCCCACGAATATCGATGAGATCGTCGCAGCCGGCGTGAACTGGTGGCCGTTGCAATTCGCCCGCGAACTCGACGACGCGATCCTTTGCATGCGCACCAACGAACTGGCGGTCGGCACATGGGTCTTCAAGACCGAAGGCGACGCCCGGAATCTGCTCGCCGCGGACGCCTCGCTTATGCAACACAAAGATCACTGGTTCGTGCGCGAGACCATCGGCCTGTTGCGCCGCACGCTGGCGCGCATCGACGTCTCGTCGCGTTCGCTGTTCGCGCTGATCGAGCCGGGCTCGTGCTTCGCCGGCACTTTCGCGGAACTCGCGTTCGCCGCCGACCGCACGTATATGGCGGCGCTGCCGAGCAACGAAGAGGAAGAGCCGGCCATCACGCTGTCCGAAGTCAACTTCGGCCTTTATCCGATGGTCACGCATCAGTCGCGTCTCGGTCGCCGTTTCTATGAGGAAGCGGAGCCGCTCGATGCTGTGCGCTCCCTGATCGGTCAGCCGATCAAGCCAGTCGAAGCCGAACGCCTCGGTCTCGTGACCGCATCGCCCGACGACATCGACTGGGCCGACGAAATCCGAATCGCGCTCGAAGAACGCGCCGCGATGTCGCCGGATGCATTGACCGGACTCGAAGCGAACCTGCGCTTCAACGGTCCGGAAACAATGGAGACGCGCATTTTCGGCCGTCTCACCGCGTGGCAGAACTGGATTTTCAACCGGCCGAACGCAGTGGGCGAGAAGGGCGCGCTCAAGGTGTACGGCAAGGGCAGCAAGGCGCAATTCGACGTCTCGCGTGTTTGATACGCATTTGATGCGCGCGTGATGGGCGTCTGAACGCCGTCCGCTCAATGAGCGCGAAACAGGCCACCGTTTGTCAGATACGCGCCATTCATCGTCACTGCAGTTTCCTAACCAGGAACCGACCATGTCAACGATCAACTACAGCGAAAAGATTCCGAACAACGTCAACCTCGCCGACGACCGCGCGCTGCAGCGCGCACTCGAACAATGGCAGCCGAATTTCCTGGCGTGGTGGGGCGATATGGGCCCGGAAGGCTCGCACGGCTATGACGTTTATCTGCGTACCGCCGTAAGCGTCGACGCGGGCGGCTGGGCGCATTTCGATCACGTGAAGATGCCGGACTACCGCTGGGGCATTTTTCTTACGCCCGGCGAGCAGGACCGCAAGATTCATTTCGGCGAACACAAGGGCGAAGCGGCCTGGCAGGACGTGCCCGGCGAACATCGCGCGAATCTGCGCCGTATCATCGTGACGCAAGGCGATACCGAGCCGGCGTCGGTCGAACAGCAGCGTCACCTTGGCTTGACGGCGCCCTCCATGTACGACTTGCGCAACCTCTTCCAGGTGAACGTGGAAGAAGGCCGCCACCTGTGGGCGATGGTGTATCTGCTGCATCGTTACTTCGGCCGCGATGGCCGTGAGGAAGCCGAAGCATTGCTCGGCCGCCGTTCAGGCGACGACGACAATCCCCGCATTCTCGGCGCGTTCAACGAGAAAACGCCGGACTGGCTCGCGTTTTTCATGTTCACGTACTTCACCGATCGCGACGGCAAGTTCCAGTTGTCGGCGCTCGCCGAGTCGGGCTTCGATCCGCTCGCGCGTACCACGAGGTTCATGCTGACTGAAGAAGCGCATCACATGTTCGTCGGCG
Source organism: Paraburkholderia phytofirmans PsJN (assembly GCF_000020125.1). Classification (NCBI taxonomy): domain Bacteria; kingdom Pseudomonadati; phylum Pseudomonadota; class Betaproteobacteria; order Burkholderiales; family Burkholderiaceae; genus Paraburkholderia; species Paraburkholderia phytofirmans. The sequence goes on along the minus strand of NC_010681.1, from coordinate 3,046,278 downwards.
AGTCGGGTGTATCTCGCGTGATCCAGCGCACAGCTCAGGTGATGAACGAACTCGGCACCGACGACGTCTCGAAGCTTCGCGCGGCCGGCGTGATCGATCTGCCGACCATTCAACGCTATCTGAACTTCCATTACTCGGTCACGATCGACCTGTTCGGCGCGGATCATTCTTCCAACGCGGCCACGTTCTATAGCTCGGGCCTCAAAGGCCGTTACGAAGAAAACAAGCGCGACGACGATCATCAGTTGAACGGTCAGAGCTACAAGCTGCTCGACGTGCAGGACGGCAAGCTGGTCGAGCGCGAAGTGCCGATGCTCAACGCGATGAACGAAGTGCTGCGCGACGACTACATCAAGGATTCGGTGGCGGGCGTGGGGCGCTGGAACAAGGTGCTGGACAAGGCGGGCATCGATTTCCGCATGACTGTGCCGCATAAAGCGTTCAATCGGCAGATCGGCACGTTCGCGGGTACGCGTGTGTCGCCCGATGGCCGTGTGGTCAGCGAAAGCGAATGGGCTGCCAATGAGGCGAAATGGCTCGCTACGCCGGAAGACCGCGCTTACGTCGCTTCTTTGATGGGACGCGTGACGGAAGCCGGCAAGTTCGCCAACTGGATCGCGCCGCCCGCAATGGGCGTGAACCGTCAGCCGGTCGATTTCGAATACGTGCGCTTTAACTGAGCGCGCGGGCGGCGAACGGCGCCATGCACGGTTGCGCCGCATCTCAAGATGGAGGAAGTCATGAACGGCCCAGTATCGATCGAAGTTCTCAGGCAGCATCTGATCGATCCGGAAATCTGCATTCGCTGCAATACGTGCGAAGAGACTTGCCCGGTCGATGCGATCACGCACGACGACAACAACTACGTGGTCAAGGCGGAGATCTGCAACGGCTGCATGGCGTGCGTGCCGCCGTGTCCGACCGGCGCAATCGATAACTGGCGCACGGTGCTGAAGGCCGACGCGTATCCGATCGAAGAGCAGTTCACATGGGACGTCCTGCCGGAACAGAACACGATGGCCGTGCCCGCCGCGGACGAATTGCCAGGCGCGGGCGCGTCGGGCGATACGGTGGCCGAGGCGAGCGGCATCGAAGTGGATACCGTGCGCGGCTCGGTCGTGCCGCCGTGGTCCGCAGCGAAGCCCTACGTGAATCTCTACACGCACAAGGAGCCGACTAGCGCGACGGTGGTCGGCAACTACCGGCTGACGGACGGATCGACCGATAGCGACATTCATCATATCGTGCTGGATTTTGGGTCGATGCCGTTCCCGGTGCTGGAAGGCCAGTCGATCGGCATTCTGCCGCCCGGCACTGCCGCCGACGGCCGCGCGCATCACGCGCGCCAGTATTCGATTGCGAGCCCGCGCGATGGCGAGCGGCCTGGTTACAACAACGTCTCGCTGACGGTCAAACGTGTTTCGCAGCAACACGGCGACTCATTGGACGGCGTGTGTTCGAACTACCTGTGCGATCTGAAGAAGGGTGACGTGGTCAAGGTGATCGGCCCGTTCGGCGGCACGTTCCTGATGCCGAACCATCCGAACTCGCATCTGCTGATGATCTGCACCGGCACGGGCTCAGCGCCGATGCGCGCGATGACCGAGTATCGCCGCCGGCGTCGGCTGAAGGGCGCTACGGGCAAGTTGATGTTGTTCTTCGGCGCGCGGACCAAGGAAGAGTTGCCGTACTTCGGGCCGCTTACGAATCTGCCGAAGGATTTCATCGATACGAATCTGGCGTTTTCGCGTACGCCCGGTCAACCGAAGCGTTATGTTCAGGACGCCATGCGCGAACGCGCCGTCGATGTGGCGCACATGCTCAAGGACGACAACACGCATATTTACGTGTGCGGGTTGAAGGGCATGGAGGATGGTGTGCTGCAAGCGCTCAAGGAGATTGGCGAGCGGCATCAGCTGGATTGGGAAGCGCTGTGGGTGAAGTTGAAGAAGGAGGGGAGGCTGCATCTGGAGACGTATTGACCGGATGGTGTCCGGTCGTGCGGTCGGCAAGATCTCATGGAACTCGCCTGGAGTGATCATTGAGTGACCTCCCACGCGTCTTCGGTGATGGACGTCGTGGGATTGTCATAACGCAAAGGCGTGCCACGCAGCACTTCGAGTGCGTTGCGTTCCATGCCGCGATAGGGCCGCACTTCGAGCACGGGTTTGCCGCAGTCTGTCACGATCACACTCTCGCCGGAAGATTCGATCTGCTGAAACAACTCGAGCACCCTAGCTTCGAACCTACGCGTTACACTCGGGCAAATCCACCTTCCCCGGCGATACCGCCCCGCAAGCCCGAATCACCAACTGCACCACTTCCTCCGTAGTCGCATCGAACGCCTTTTGCGTCAACGCGCGCTTGCCCTTAAGCGCGCGAATCTGCGCATCAAAGTCGGCATAGTGCTGTGTCGTCGCCCAGATCATATACATCAGCGTCTGCGCATTCACCGGCGCAAGCAGCCCGCGCGCGATCCAATCGTCGATCACCTTCACACGGCTATCGAGCCACGGCTTCACCCGCTCCGTGAGAATGTCCTCCATATGCTCCGCGCCGTGAATGATCTCGCTCGCCCACACCTTCGAACCGAGCGGCCGGCGCCGCGACAATTCCATTTTCGCGCGCACGTACCCGCCGATCGCTTCGACCGGGTCGTCGCTGCACTCGAACGTATCCGCCGCGCGATGCCAGTCTTCGAACAGGTCTTCCAGCACGCGTCGATACAGCGCGAGCTTTGTCGGGAAGTAGTAATGCACGTTGGCTTTTGGTAAGCCCGCGCGTTCCGCGATCATCGCGGTGCTCGTGCCGTCGAGTCCGCGCTCGGCGAAAACCGCCTCCGCGCACGCCAGAAGATGCGCTTCATTCGACTCGCGAATGTGCGCCTTGCGCCGCCGCAAAGGTGCGCGTGTTTCCTCGTTTTCCGTGATGTCAGCCGCCACGTCGTCGTCTCTCATGTTCGCCTTCGGCGGCATGGGTGCCGCGTCGCGCTTCATTCTAGTCGTTTGGCGCGCTGCCCACACGCGCATTCGTCTCGCGCGTCGAAGGCGTGCTGCGGTGCAATGGCACGCTTCTCGCTATGTTTCTCACCGCACGAAAGGTGTTGATTTGGCGAGTTTAATCGGCTACAACCTGTCCAACTGGACAGGATTGAAAGGGCGGCCGATGCCCCAGGGTTTGCCCTCTGTGTGAGAGGTCATCGAGGGCTTCGAATCTGCACCGCCCCCGTGCGGGCGCGCCCCAAAACCCGCCGCCGATGCACCAGTTTCATGTCGGTTCACCGAAAGGAGCGAGACGAATGAATGCGGTATCCGAAGCGCTGAAGCATGCTGAACCCACCACGTCGATCAAGGTCGACGGCAAGCGGCTGTGGGACAGCCTGATGACCATGGCGAAGATCGGCGCAACGCCTAAAGGCGGCGTCTGCCGCCTCGCGCTCACCGACCTCGATAAGGAGGGACGCGATCTGATCGTCAGTTGGGCGAAGGAAGCCGGCTGCACGGTCAGTGTGGACCAGATGGGCAATGTATTCATGCGCCGCGCCGGGCGCAATCCCGCTGCGTTGCCGGTCATGACCGGTTCGCACGCCGACTCGCAGCCGACAGGCGGCCGCTTCGACGGCATCTACGGCGTCCTCGGCGGTCTCGAAGTAATTCGGAGTCTGAACGATCACGGCATCGAGACCGAGCACCCAGTCGAAGTGGTGATCTGGACCAATGAGGAAGGCTCGCGTTTCGCGCCCGCGATGGTGGCGTCAGGCGTGTTCGCCGGCGTGTTCACGCTCGACTACGGTCTGTCGCGCAAGGACGTGGACGGTAAGACCATCGGCGAGGAACTCGAACGCATCGGCTATGCGGGCGATATTCCATGCGGCGGACGGCCACTGCACGCGGCGTTCGAACTGCATATCGAACAGGGCCCGATTCTCGAAGCCGAGCAGAAAACCATTGGCGTCGTGACCGACGCGCAAGGTCAGCGCTGGTACGAAATCACGCTGACGGGACAGGAGGCGCACGCGGGTCCGACGCCGATGCCGCGCCGTCGCGACGCGTTGCTCGGCGCCGCGCGCGTGGTCGATCTGGTCAATCGTATCGGTCTGGACAACGCGCCATTCGGCTGCGCGACGGTCGGCATGATGCAGGTCTATCCGAACTCGCGCAACGTGATTCCGGGCCGCGTGTTCTTCACCGCCGATTTCCGTCATCCGGACGATGCCGTGCTCGCGAAAATGGATGCCGCCTTGCGCAAGGGCGTGGCCGACATCGCGAACGGTATCGGCCTCGAAACCGAACTCGAGCAGATTTTTTATTACGCGCCGGTCGCCTTCGACGAAGCCTGCGTGAAGTCCGTGCGCGCCGCGGCGGAACGCTTCGGTTATCCGCATCGCAACATGGTGTCCGGTGCGGGACACGATGCCTGCTATCTGTCGCAAGTTGCGCCGACTTCGATGGTGTTCGTGCCGTGCGTGGACGGGATCAGTCACAACGAAATCGAGGACGCCACCTTCGAATGGATCGAGGCGGGCGCCAATGTATTGCTGCACGCCATGCTGGAGCGTGCGTGCGAGCCGGTTTCATAACGCTTTAGCGGTTGCGGTCCGTATCGACACGTTTGACCCGCTTCACCGTCGTGCCCATAAAACATGCCGTCCCGGCGCCGCTCGAAGCGTGGCCGGCAGGAGCGGCTACGTCCTCACATCGAAGAAGGAACGAGTATGGCCATCAAGCAAACCGGCGATATTGCCGCTCAGCGGCTATCGCCCGAGCAGCTCTCGTGCGAGTTCTCCGACATCGCGCCCCTGCTCGACGCAAGTGCCGCAGCCGCGGCGGCGAGCCGCTGCCACTACTGTTACGACGCGCCGTGCGTGAACGCTTGCCCGACGCAGATCGACATTCCCAGCTTCATCCGCAAGATCAGCAACGGCAATCTGAAGGGCTCGGCCGTGGATATTCTGTCGGCCAACCCGCTAGGCGGCATGTGCTCGCGCGTCTGCCCGACGGAGATTCTGTGCGAAGGCGCTTGCGTGCGGAACCATCAGGACGCGAAGCCGGTGGCGATCGGCGCGCTGCAACGTCACGCCACGGATTGGGCAATGGCGCGCGGCGAGGTGCTCTTCAAACGCGCGGCAGAAAGCGGACGGCACGTCGCGGTGGTCGGCGCGGGTCCGGCGGGCCTTGCCTGTGCGCATCGGCTCGCGCTGGCCGGCCACAACGTGACGATTTACGACGCGCACGAAAAAGCCGGTGGCCTGAACGAATACGGTATCGCCGCCTATAAAACCGTCGACGACTTTGCGCAGCGTGAAGTGGAGTGGCTGTGTTCTGTCGGCGGCATCGAGATCAAGCACGGCGTGTCGCTCGGACGTGACGTCGACCTCGACACGCTCCGCAAGCAGCACGACGCGGTGTTCCTCGCGATTGGCCTCACCGGCGTGCGGGCGCTCGCGATGGACGGCGAAGACCTCGGCGGCGTGATGAACGCGGTGGACTTCATCGAGCAGGTACGCAGCGCGAGCGATCTCGGCACGGTGCCGGTGGGCCGCCGCGTGGTCGTGATCGGCGGCGGCAATACGGCGGTGGACGCTGCCGTGCAAAGCCGCAAGCTCGGCGCGACGTCGGTGACGATGGTGTACCGGCGCGGCGTCGAAGCGATGAGCGCGACCTGGGCCGAACGCGACTTCGCGCAGACCAGCGGCGTCACGCTCGTCACGCATGCCGCGCCGATGCGTCTGATCGGCGACGGCGGCGTGGTGACAGGTGTCGAATTCGCGCGCACGTCGAAGGATGGTGGAGAGGAGCGCTTCGTGGTCGAGGCCGACATGGTGCTCAAGGCGATCGGTCAAACGCTGGTGGCGGTCGGCATCGAGCGTGAGTTGCTGACGTTGGACGGCAGCCGCATCGCGGTCGATGCGAATGGCCAGACGTCGCTCGCGAACGTGTGGGCCGGCGGCGATTGCGCGGCCACCGGCGGCATCGACCTCACGGTGCAGGCGGTGCAGGACGGCAAGATCGCCGCTGCCGCGATCGACGCTCAGTTCGCTCGCACAGCGGTAAAAGCCGCCTGAAGCGAATCGAGCCAAGCCTGACGAAGCGTCATACCAGACAAAAAACAGCAGTCCCCAAGGAGCCGAACATGGCCGATCTGCGCTGTACGATTGCCGGCATCACTTCGCCGAATCCTTTCTGGCTCGCCTCCGCGCCGCCGACCGACAAAGCCTATAACGTGAACCGCGCCTTCGAAGCAGGCTGGGGCGGCGTGGTGTGGAAAACGCTCGGCCTCGACCCGCACGTGGTGAACGTCAGCTCGCGCTACGGCGCAGTGCAATGGAACGGCCAGCGCATGGCGGGCCTGAACAACATCGAGCTGATCACGGACCGCCCGCTCGACGTCAACCTGAAGGAGATCACGCAAGTCAAACGCGACTGGCCGGACCGCGCGATGATCGTCTCGCTGATGGTGCCGTGCAACGAACGCGACTGGAAGTGGATTCTGCCGCTCGTCGAAGACACCGGCGCGGATGCGGTCGAACTGAATTTCGGCTGCCCGCACGGCATGAGCGAGCGCGGCATGGGCGCGGCCGTCGGGCAGGTGCCTGAGTATGTCGAGATGGTCACGCGCTGGGTGAAGGAAGGCACCAGGCTGCCGTGCCTCGTCAAACTCACGCCGAACATCAGCGACATTCGAACGGGTTCGCGCGCGGCCTATAAAGGCGGCGCGGACGGCGTGTCGCTGATCAACACGATCAACTCGATCGTCGCCGTCGATCTCGACGCGATGTCGCCGTTGCCGATGGTCGATGGCAAGGGCACGCACGGCGGCTATTGCGGCCCGGCCGTGAAGCCGATCGCGCTGAATATGGTCGCGGAAATCGCGCGCGATGTGGAAACGCCGAATCTGCCGATCTCCGGCATCGGCGGGATTACGACATGGCGCGACGCGGCCGAATTCATGGTGCTCGGCGCGGGCAGCGTGCAGGTCTGCACCGCGGCGATGCACTACGGATTCCGTATCGTTTCCGACTTGACCGACGGCCTCTCCAACTGGATGGACGAAAAAGGCTACGCGACACTCGACGATATTCGCGGCCGCGCCGTCCAGAACGTTACCGACTGGAAGTACCTGAACCTGAAATACGACATCAAGGCGCGCATCGACCAGGACAAGTGCATCCAGTGCGGTCTGTGTCATATCGCCTGCGAAGACACGGCTCACCAGGCCATCATGAAAGAAAAAGATGGCGTCCGGCATTTTGAAGTGATGGACTCCGAATGTGTCGGCTGCAATCTGTGCATGCACGTGTGTCCGGTCGAGCAGTGCATCTCGATGGAGCGCGTCGACAACGGCGAATACGCGAACTGGACCACGCATCCGAACAATCCGGCGCGCGTGGACGCAGGCGTGAGCGCATCGGCGGACACGGCTGAAACCGCCGAGCACGCGCACGCGCACGCGGCAAAAGCCGCCTGAAACAGGACGTGGTTGAAGAAAACTAAAGCAAACTGAGGCAACCTGAAACAAACGCAGCGCTAGTACTGAACCTGTCATTCCCCAAAAGGCCCGACGCGCCGACAGAAGCCGCGCGGGCCTCAACGATCGAGTGGAGAGCTCTAGATGAAGCAGACAGCGCAACCCGCCGACCCGCAGTTCGCGGCCGGCGTGCAGGGCAGCAGTCTTTACAACGACGATCTTGCGCCGACCGGCGTCGCGCAGCGCACGTGGAAGTGGTATCACTTCGCAGCGCTGTGGGTCGGCATGGTGATGAACATCGCGTCGTACATGCTCGCCGCCGGCTTGACGGAAGAGGGCATGTCGCCGTGGCAGGCAGTCGCGACCGTGCTGCTCGGCAACCTGATCGTGCTGGTGCCGATGCTGCTTATCGGCCACGCGGGCGCGAAGCACGGCATTCCGTACGCGGTGCTGGTGCGCTCCTCGTTCGGCACGCAGGGCGCCAAATTACCGGCAATGCTGCGCGCCATTGTCGCGTGCGGCTGGTACGGGATTCAGACTTGGCTCGGCGGCAGCGCGATCTATACGCTGCTCAACATTCTCACCGGCAACGCGCTGCATGGCGCGGTTCTGCCGTTTCTCGACATCTCGCTCGCGCAGCTCGCGTGTTTCCTCGTGTTCTGGGCGCTGCAAATCTACTTCATAGTTCATGGCACCGATTCGATCCGCTGGCTCGAAAGCTGGTCCGCGCCGATCAAGATCGTGATGTGCATTGCGCTGGTGTGGTGGGCGACGTCGAAAGCGGGCGGTCTCGGTTCGATGCTGTCGGCGCCGTCGCAATTCGTGCCGGGCGGCAAGAAAGAAGGCTTGTTCTGGGCCACGTTCTGGCCGGGCCTCACCGCCATGGTCGGCTTCTGGGCCACGCTCGCGCTCAATATCCCCGACTTCACGCGCTTTGCCAGAACGCAGCGCGATCAGATCATCGGCCAGTCGGTCGGCTTGCCAGTGCCGATGGCGCTGCTCTCGGTGATCTCGGTGGTCGTCACGTCGGCGACGGTGGTGATCTACGGCAAGGCGATCTGGGATCCTATCGATCTGACGAGCCGCATGACCGGCATCGGCGTGGGCGTCGCGCTGATCATCCTGACGCTCGACACCATGTGCTGCAATCTCGCGGCAAATCTCGTCGGGCCTGCTTACGATTTTTCGAGCCTGTGGCCCAAGGGCATTTCGTATCGTGTCGGCGGCATGATCACCGCGACCATCGCGATCGTGATGATGCCGTGGAAGATTCTCGCCACCACGCAGGGTTATATCTTCACGTGGCTGGTCGGCTACTCGGCGCTGCTCGGTCCGGTTGCGGGCATTCTGATGGTCGACTATTTCCTGATCCGCGGCACGCGTCTCGACACGCGAGAACTGTTCGACGAACACGGCGAATACAGCTACACGGGTGGCTGGAATATCGGCGCGGTGGTCGCGCTCGTGATCGGCGTGCTGCCGAATCTGCCGGGCTTTTTGCATACCGCGTTTCCGGCCTCGTTCCCGAACGTGCCGGCGATCTTCAATACGCTCTACACGTATGCGTGGTTCGTCGGGCTCGCGTTGGCGTCGATCGTATACAGCGCGTGGATGAAGCTCAGCAAAGGACCGAGCGCGCGCGTGGCGAGCGCATAAACCAGCCATATGAGCACCAACGAATTACGCAGCACCGAAACCAGCAGTTCATAAGGAGGCGGCAACATGACGACCCTGATTCGCGGCGGCACGATTATCGACGCGGAGAACACCTATCGCGCGGACGTATTGTGTGCGGACCCGCAGGACGGCGGCACGATTCTGCAGATCGGAGCGGACCTGGAGGCGCCCGCCGGCGCCACGATCGTCGATGCGGGCGGGCAGTACGTGATGCCCGGCGGCATCGATCCGCACACGCATATGGAGCTGCCGTTCATGGGCACCACGGCGAGCGACGATTTCTACACGGGCACGGCGGCGGGTTTGTCGGGCGGCACCACGAGCATCATCGATTTCGTGATTCCGAGCCCGAAGCAGCCGCTGATGGACGCCTTCAAGGAATGGCGCGGCTGGGCCGAGAAGGCGTCGTCGGACTATGGCTTTCACGTCGCGGTGACGTGGTGGGACGACTCGGTCTATCGCGACATGGGCACGTTGGTGCACGAACACGGCGTGTCGAGCTTCAAGCACTTCATGGCCTACAAGAACGCCATCATGGCCGACGACGAAGTGCTGGTGAACAGTTTCTCGCGTTCGCTCGAACTCGGCGCGCTGCCGACCGTGCATGCGGAAAACGGCGAGTTGGTGTTTCAATTGCAGCGGCAGTTGCTGGCGAAAGGCTTTACCGGTCCGGAGGCGCATCCGTTGTCGCGGCCGCCCGAAGTAGAAGGCGAGGCGGCCAATCGCGCGATCCGGATCGCGCAGGTGCTGGGCGTGCCGGTGTATATCGTGCACGTATCCTCGAAAGACGCCGTCGATGCAATCGCCCGCGCCCGCAGCGAAGGTCTGCGCGTGTTCGGCGAGGTATTGCCGGGCCATCTGGTGATCGACGAAGCGGTGTACCGCGATCCCGACTGGACCCGCGCGGCCGCCCACGTGATGAGCCCGCCGTTCCGTTCCGCCGAGCATCGCGAGGCATTGTGGCGTGGTTTGCAAGCCGGCCAGTTGCACACCACGGCGACCGATCACTGCGTGTTCTGCGCGTCGCAGAAAGCCATGGGACGCGACGACTTCACGAAAATCCCGAATGGCTGCGGCGGCGTGGAAGACCGCATGGCGGTGCTCTGGCATCACGGCGTAAACTCCGGGCGTCTCACGCCGAACGAGTTCGTGCGCATTACGTCGACCAATGCCGCGCAGATCTTCAACCTGTATCCGCGCAAGGGCGCGGTGCGGGTCGGCGCGGATGCCGACCTCGTGGTGTGGGACCCGAACGCGAGCAAAACGATTTCGGTGAAGACGCATCATCAGAAGGTCGACTTCAACGTGTTCGAAGGCATGACCGTGCAAGGCGTGGCGATGCACACGCTGACCCGTGGCGCGCTCGCCTGGACCGACGGCGAGTTGCGGGCGGTGCGCGGCGCCGGCCGTTACCTGAAACGTCCGCCCAACGGCGCCTACTTCGACGCGATCCGCGTCGCCAACAAGCGCAAGGAACCGCATCCGGTGGAGCGGTAAGCCTTTCGCAAACCGACGGGCGGCGCCGTTTTCAAACGCGGCGCCGCCTGTTTTTCTCCTGCCGCGCGTTCGCCGCGGCGAGACCTCTCGCGTTTTCCCCGATGGCGCACCGCATGGGTTCCGTGTTGCGATGCATGCCGCGTCTGTCTATCTGCTGTAGAGTTGGAATCCACGTGATAGTGGAGGCCACGGCTGTTCACTTAGCACGCAAGCGCATATCGATCGAAAACCTGATCCTTTGTAAAAACGCAGGCCGTTTGCTACAGTCCGCCCACTCTGCCCGGCGCAAACGCCGGCGGGGACTGTCCAACACAAGACTCAGCCACTCGCGTGGCACATTTGACGGAGCCGCCTGATGAAATCGATTCGTTCCATTCTGCTGATCGCGTTGTTCCAGGCCGTGGCCGTGAGTTCCGCATTCGCCGCCGACGAACTCGCGCAGATCAAATCCGCCGGCGTGTTCAAGATCGGCACTGAAGGCACCTATGCGCCGTTCACGTACCACGACGAATCCGGCAAGCTGACCGGTTTCGACGTCGAGATCGGTACGGAGATCGCGAAGCGTCTCGGCGTCAAGCCGCAATTCGTCGAAGGTAAATGGGACGGTCTGATTGCCGGCCTCGATGTGAACCGTTACGACGCGGTGATCAACGAAGTGGCGGTGACCGATGCGCGCAAGGCCAAATACGATTTCTCCGACCCGTACATCACGTCGCACGCGGCGCTGATCGTGGCGTCGAACAACACCACGATCAAGAACTTCGACGACCTGAAGGGCAAGAAGTCGGCCAATACGCTGACCAGCAACTTCGGCAAGATCGCGGCGGCGCACGGCGCGGAAGTGATCCCGGTGCAGGGTTTCAATGAGTCGATCGATCTGCTGACCTCGGGTCGCGTCGATGCCACCGTCAACGACTCGCTGTCGTTTCTCGACTTCAAGAAGCACAAGCCGGATGCGAAAGTGAAGATCGCCGCGCTCGATACGTCGGCAGACAGCAGCGACAAGTCCGCAGTGCTGATCCGCAAAGGCAACCCCGAATTGCAGGCCGCGATCAACAAGGCGCTCGCCGACATGAAGAAAGACGGCAGCTACCTGAAAATCTCGCAGAAGTATTTCGGCAAAGACGTCTCCCAGTAAACGCCTTCAGCGAGTCTGAATCATGCCGGCATGGTTGCATCTGATGGCGCAGTCGCTGTGGCCCCTGCTATATGCGGGGCTCGTCTTCACCGTGCCGCTTACGCTGATCTCGTTCGCGATCGGGCTCGCGTTGGCGTTTCTCGTCGCGCTGGTCCGGTTGTTCGGGCCGAAGTGGGCCGTGGCGATCGTGCGCTTTTACGTGTGGCTGTTTCGCGGTTCGCCGTTGCTCGTGCAGCTGTTCGTGATCTTCTACGGCTTGCCGAACGTGGGCATCGTGCTCGATCCGTTGACGGCGGCGATCATCGGCTTTTCGCTGAACGTCGGCGCGTATAACTCCGAAGTGATACGCGGCGTGATCGAGTCGATCCCGAAAGGGCAGTGGGAAGCGGCCTATTCGATGGGGATGACGCGCGAGCAGGCCCTGCGTCGCGCGATCCTGCCGCAAGCCGCGCGCGTCGCGTTGCCGCCGTTGTCCAATTCGTTTATCGCGCTGGTGAAGGACACCTCGCTCGCCGCGGTGCTGACCGTGCCCGAGGTGTTTCAGGCCGCGCAGCGGATTGCGTCGGTGACTTACGAGCCGCTGATTCTGTACACGGAAGCGGCGCTGGTTTATCTGGTGTTCAGTTCCGTGTTGTCGTCGGCGCAAGTCAGGCTCGAGCGCAAGTTCGGGCGCCACGCACTTTTCCAGGCAGGCAACTGATGATCCGACTGGAAAAAATCGACAAGTATTTCGGCGGCCTGCGAGTGCTCAACTCGGTCGATCTGCAACTCGCCTCGGGTAATGTCACCGCGCTGATCGGTCCGTCGGGCAGCGGCAAGAGCACGCTGTTGCGTTGCGTGAATCTGCTCGAGATTCCCGAGTCCGGTTCGCTCGAACTCGGCGATCAGCGGCTGGAGTTCAGCCGCGACCACCGGCCTTCGCGCGAAGCGGTGCTGACGATTCGCCGCCGCACCGGCATGGTGTTTCAGAATTTTCAGCTGTTCCCGCATCTGACGGTGCGGCAGAACGTGATGGAAGGCCTGCTGACCGTGCAGAAGTGGGACAAGGACAAGGCGCGGGCTCGCGCCGACGAATTGCTGGAAAAGGTCGGCATCGCGCACAAAGCGGATGCGTGGCCTTCGACGCTGTCCGGCGGCCAGCAACAGCGTGTGGCGATTGCGCGGGCGTTGGCGCCGTCGCCGGAAGTGCTGTTGTGCGACGAGCCGACCTCGGCGCTCGACCCCGGTCTCGCCGCGGAAGTGGTGGAGGTGCTCAAGCAACTCGCCGTTGAAGGTATGACCATGCTGATGGCCACGCACGACTTGCGGCTCGCCGCGACGATCGCGCGTGATGTGGTGTTTCTGAATAACGGCGTGGTGGTGGAGGCTGGACCGTCGCGCGAGATCTTCATGCAGCCGCGTGCACCGGAAACGGAGCGTTTCGTTTCGACGCTGACGCATAGTCTGCCGGATGAGTGGACGCAATGATGCGGACCTGATGGCAGTCACGTGGCAATGTGGCCATGCGGCTGGATAAAAAAGGGGGCGTTGCCGGAACGCCCCCTTCGCACATAACCGCTACAAGTCTGTCACTGACTGCAGAGACCCTTAAACGCCCACGCTCTCCGCGGCATCGTTCATCGCAGCGTCGAAGAAGTTCTCCTGCGCCTGCGCATTGACTCGAGCATAAGCGCGATTCACCCCGCTGATCACCGCGCGAATCGACGCCGTCACCAGATTGGCGTCGATGCCGACGCCGAACGCGCTGCCGGTCACATCGGCGCCGGCCATTTCAGCGACGGCCACCGCTCGGGCATCCGCGCCCTGCGTCAACGCACGCTCTTCATAGTGCTGAATCCGCACCGGTACGCCGATCGCGTGCATCAACGCGTCGAGCGGGCCATTGCCTTCGCCGGTCAACACACGCCGCGTGCCGTGGATGTCGACCGTCAGTTTGATGCGCTCGCGTCCTTCGCGCTCGGACAGGCTGTGGCCCACATAATGAATCGGCGCCGTGTTCTGCACATATTCCTGCTGGAACAATTCCCAGATCTGCGCGGACGTGACTTCCTGGCCGCTGTCGTCGGTGAAGCGCTGCACGGCCGAGCTGAAGTCCACTTGCAAGCGGCGCGGCAACACGACGCCGTAGCCCTGTTCGAGCAGATACGCGATGCCGCCCTTGCCCGACTGGCTGTTCACGCGAATCACCGAGTCGTAGGTGCGGCCGAGATCGGCCGGATCGATCGGCATGTAGGGCACTTCCCAGACCGCGTCCGGTTTCTGCACCGCGAAGCCCTTCTTGATCGCGTCCTGATGCGAGCCCGAGAAGGCCGTGAACACCAGATCGCCGACATACGGATGACGCGGATGGATCGGCAGTTGCGTGCATTCTTCAGCGGTACGCGCGACTTCGTTGATGTTCGAGAAGTCGAGGCCCGGATCGACGCCTTGCGTGTACAGGTTCAACGCGAGCGTGACGAGGTCCACGTTGCCGGTGCGCTCGCCGTTGCCGAACAAACAGCCTTCGATACGATCCGCGCCGGCCATCACGGCGAGTTCTGCCGCCGCCACGGCGGTGCCGCGATCGTTATGCGGATGCACGGAGATGATCAGCGAATCGCGGCGCGCGAGGTTGCGGTGCATCCACTCGATCTGGTCCGCGTAGATGTTCGGCGTGGACATTTCGACGGTGGCCGGCAGATTGACGATGGCTTTGTGTTCCGGCGTCGGTTGCCAGACGTCGAACACGGCGTCGCAGACTTCTTTGGCGAATTCGATTTCGGTGCCGCTGAATACTTCCGGGCTGTACTGGAACGTGAACTGCGTTTCCGGCATGGTGGCGGCGATGCGTTTCATCGTGCGCGCTGCGTTTTGCGCCAACTCCTTCACGCCGCTCTTTTCCAGATTGAAGACGATCTTGCGGAATTCCGGCGCGGTCGCGTTGTACAGGTGGACGATGGCGCGCGGCACGCCACGCAAGGATTCGAAGGTGCGCTCGATCAGGTCGTCGCGCGCTTGCGTCAAGACTTCGATGGTGACGTCGTCGGGGATGTGGCCGCCTTCGATCAGTTCACGCACGAAATTGAAGTCGGTCTGCGAAGCGGACGGAAACGCGACTTCGATTTCCTTGAAGCCGATCTGCACCAGCGTCTTGAACATGCGCATCTTGCGCTGCGCGTCCATCGGCTCGAACAGCGACTGATTTCCGTCGCGCAGGTCGGTGCTCATCCAGATCGGCGGGTGCGTGATGGTGCGCGACGGCCACTGGCGATCCGTCAAGGTGACGGGCTTGAACGAGCGATACTTGGTAGCGGGGTTCTTTAACATTTTCATCATCCGTGGGTGAGACCAGGTAGCTGGGAGTCGACCGGACGACGAAAAGACATGACGAGGCGCCGGTCGAAAACCGGGGCTGGGTCAGTTACTGGGGAATTTTGCGGTGCTTCGGGTGTATCAGATGGAAGCGCGCAGCAGCAGACCTAGCCCGGTAGAGGGGGCTAGTAGTAGCGATAGGATGGTCTGGGCGCGGTACATAGTGCGCAATAGGACCATATTATCGGGACGGCGTCAAGCGCCGTCCCCTTGTGGATCGAGAGGGGCGGGCGTCAATGCGCGGGTTTCACGAAGCGCAAGGTCATGCGGTCCGATTCGCCGATCGCCGCATATTTCGCCCGGTCGACGTCGCCGCCTTCGAAGGTTGGCGGCAGTGACCAGACGCCGTTCGGGTAATTTTTGGTGTCGCGCGGGTTAGCGTTCACTTCGCTCTTGCCGGACAGTTCGAAGCCCGCCGCGCGCGCATGTTCAATGACGTAGTCTTCCGTCACGTAGCCGGTGTCGATGGTCTGCTGCAGCGAGGTGCCCGGCGCCGCGCGATGTTCCTCGACACCGAGCACGCCGCCTGGCTTGAGCGCCGCGTAGAACGCGCGCAGGTTGGCGTCGATCTGGCCGTCCTTGATCCAGTTATGGATGTTGCGGAAGGTCAGGACTTCGTCGACGCTGGCATCGGCCGGAAAACCGCTGAACTGGCCGGCGTGCAGCGTGCCGACCACGACATGGCCGTAGACGGCGGGCGTGGCCGCCAGCTTGTGGGCAAACGCGGCCCGATTGGCCTGTGCCTCCGCCGATGGCGCACTCTGCGGGCCGTCGTACTGCGCCTCATAGAGCTTGCCGTGGTCACGCAGATACGGCGCGAGGATATCCGTGTACCAGCCGCCGCCGGGTTCGATCTCCAGCACGCTTTGCGACGGCGCGAGTTCGAAGAATTGCAGCGTTTCTTTCGGATGGCGGTAGATGTCGCGGGCGCGGGCCTTGTCGCCGCGTTGCGGTCCGGAAATCGCGGCATCGAGCAGCGCCGGACTGGCCGATGCGGATGCGGCAGTCGAACTGGAAGTCGCGGCCGATGGGCCGGCGCAGGCCGCCAGCAGCAGCGTTGCGGTGAGCGCCGCAAGCGCGGCGCGTAGCGTGCGAGCCTGAAGATTGGGTTGTGGGTTCATGATGTCCATTATCGGGCGCGATCGCGCGGGAAGGAAATCGGTAATCGGCATAAGGATAGGCGCTTGCCGGGTTTTGCGTGGCGCTCGCCGCAACCGGAATAAAAGACCGTGCCCGCCGGTTTCCCCTACTGACGCGCCGCGCCCTGAAGGTCGCCGAATCCGAAGCGCGGCGTGGCGCGTATAAATGGGTGTGTTCAGCGTTGGCCGTCGCGTGTGGGCCTGTTGTGTGCCGCGCGCGACTTGATCCCCTTCACTTCATTTTGCCGGAGGCAGGTATGAAACGAACATCGACGATGTTGCGGGTAGGGCGGTTTTTGCTGTGCGCGGCTGCATGCGCGGTTGCCGCACAGGCGGGCGCGCAGGGTTTGAGCCCGCAGGACGACATGAACGCGCCGCAAAACAGCACGCGCTTGATGCCGAACGCGGCGCGGGGCAGCGAATATCCGACGCACGGCAACCAGCAAGCAGGCGAAATGAACCTGAATCCAACCGACCCGCGCGCGCAACTGGTCAACGGCTTGCCGAATCACACCAATTCCGGCGGTTACGGTTCGCCGCTCGCCGGTGTGCGCACCTACGTGCAACCGCCAATGCCGTCGAATTGAGCGGACGCGCCGACGACGGTCGTGCCGCATCGCGCGCTGAACAGCAGCGCATCCCTGCACGAACTGTTCTGTTTAATTGAGCCTCTTTCGGGCGATGGGGCCGCGTGTGGCCTGAATACGGGCACGGGCAGCGTCCGGACACGATCCGCTGCGTATCGTTCTGCGTGACCACAGAGACGCCGATGATCAAAAGAATCAGCCGCGAACGCGCGGTGCTGTAGCGCCGGATCGATGTACCCAGCGGGCGCCGAATGCCGCTGCCGGTCAGGCAGGCCGTAAGCTACAATTGCCGACGGCTTGAAAAACGGAACATCAATGAAGATTCGGATTCTCCCTCTCGTCTGCGTCACGACCGCTGCTGCGCTGCTGACGGGCTGCACGGCCGTCTACAAGAACACGGACGCGTGCGAACAGTTGATGCGAAGCAAGCTGGCGGAAACGTCGCCCGATACGCTCAAGATCACCCATGCCGCAACAGGCATCCACGGCTCGCGCGTGGTGGTCGAAGGATCGATTGAACATGTGGTGGCCCCGGCGTCCGCGTCCGCGGCGGCGAGTGCGCCGCTTGCGGACTCGGCGGTGGCTGTCGGTGCGGCGGGCGCGTTAAGCGCGTCAAACGCGTCAAACGCGTCGAACGCGTCAGATGCATCGGCAACCAAAGCGTTCTGGTTTAAATCTGCCAAGACGCGGAAGACCGTCACGCCGGCGGCCGCGGAGTGCACGTTCAACGGCCCGACGTTGAATGTATTCAACTGGCTCGCGCCGGCCAATCTGGTGGCGCCGGCCACCGACGCGACCGAATAGCGCGGCGCGCGCGGAAATTCAAGCCAACCTCATTCAACAGGCTCGCGCCGGCCAATTTGGTGACGCCGGCCACCGACGCGACCGACTAGCACAGAGCGCGGCGCGGAAACTCAAGCCATCGCCTCGTCTCGCTTGCGTTGCTTCGCCCGCATCCGCCCCAGCACGCATTCCGCGAACGCCTGCGGACGCCCTTCAAAGCAACGCTCCACCGCCCGCGTATCGATCAGACGCTGCCGCAAGGCCGTGCGCTCGCCGTGGGCGTCGATCATTCGCACAGCGGCGGCGATGTAATCCTCGCCGCTCTCTGCCGTGGTCCACGACGGCATGCCCACGCGCTCGAACAGCGCGCCGTCGATCCGCTCGAACACTTCCGGCCCGCGCTTGCAGATGCCGGGCAAACCCAGCGTAAGCGCGTCGACAATACCGTTGGTATTGCCGAACGGAAACGGGCTGAGGAACAGATCGGAGCGATTGACGCGCGACAGGTAGCCCGCGTATTCGTGAAAGCTATGCACGAAGGCGCGCGGCAGCGTCTGGCGGATCACGTCGCGCATGCGTTCGAGCGGTAAACCGAACGGCACGCCGCTCATGAAATGAAACTGGACCGGCGTCGCCGCGCGCTCGCCGATTTCACGGCACGTTTCGAGAAAGCCGGGATTGAGCTTCATTGCGCTGGCCGTGATGACGATCTCCAGCGTCTCGCGTGACGGCGGAATCTCGGCGACGATGTCCGGCAGCGCAACCGATGGCCGGTACGGTTGACCGTCTTTCGGCAGCTTCATCAGACGCTCGCTGAAACAGGCAGGGTTGCCGACGTAGTCTTCCTCCACGCTGACGTAATCGATCTTGTCGGAGTGCGTGGTGGCCGGGTGGCCGAGGCCGGCGATCTGCAGCGGCGCAACGCGCAGGTTGGACATGAACACCGTGAGCGCGAACATGCCGACGCTCGGCATATAAAGCACGTCGGGCTGTTCCGCCTCGGCGAAATCGCGAATCGTTTTAAGACACTCGCCGATATATTCCGGCTCTTCAAGTTCGATGAAACGGTCGAACGCCGCGCGCCCGACATCGTCCACGGCGTAGCCGAAGCCGAATGCCACCACTTCGAAATGCTCGCGCGCGGCTTCGAGCGTGAGCGAGTGCGTGCGGTAGATCGAATGGGCGCCGCTGAACCACTCGAGCACGACCAGCATGAGCGGTTTTTTGCCGCGTTGCTTGCGGCTTTTCGCGCGCGCCAGTTGTGGCGCGGGAATATCGGTCAGTCCCAACTGGTCCAGCTTGCGCCGGACCAGCGCGTTGATGTCCCGCTTGATCTCGTGCCGCCGCGGCGTGTCCGCGTAGCTGCAGAACATATACGCGTTATGCAGCAGCGCGGTGGGCAGGTCGTCGAGGTCGTCGATCTGCTGCAGTTTGCCGGGCAGCCATTCCATGAGCGCTTCGCGTTTGAGGTGCGCGCTCGCCGAGCCTTTGAATACCGGCGCCAGCAAAACGAGTGCTAGACAGGCGGCGAGCGATTTGTCATAAGCCCACAGCGCGGCGAAGTTAAGTTCCAGTTCGGACTCGGTCGAATAAAGCACGCACAGTTTTTCGATAAAGCTGTCGCCAAGCAGAAACTGCGTGTTGTCCGGACCGCGCGGATTAAGGTGACGGCTTACGTGGTCCGCATTGCCGAACGGCGTGCAGGCAAACACCACTCCAACCCATTCGTGCAGTGTCAGAAGCAATCTGAAACACTCGGGCGGCAACTGGAATGCCGGGTCCGCGAACAGGGTTGAAGCCGCGCTCGCGAGGCGTGTGCAGAAGCGCTTGCGTTGCTCGGCAGGCGGCAGATCGGCCATGCCCGAGGCGCGAAAGCTGCCGTCCAGCTCGCCGCGCTTCTGCTGCAGAAGCGCCAGCGCGGCAATGAACTGGATCGCGGCTTTTACATGCTGCCGCGTGTAGACGAGCTGCTCGAAATGATCGAGCGAAAAAGTGGATTCTTCCATCTGCCGACAAGTCCAGAATTTGCATGACTAACTAATTGAAACGGAGTTAGCCGGAGCGTGGAATTATCTCAGCCGGTGGGTCCCAAATTTATCGGCTAGATGAGTTTGCGAAATTTCAGCGTCGAAAGAAGCCGGCGGTTCAGAACGCGTAATACGGCCCCGGGCCCGCCGACGTCTCGCGCGAGGCGATGGCGGTATAAACGCGTCGTCCGAAGAAGAACGGCAAGCCCCAGCCGAAGCCGCTGCTGGCCACGCCGGCCAGATTATTGAACGCGTTGTTCGACGACGTGAACAGCGCGCTCGAATTGCCGATCGCAAACGACACCGTGTTCGACGCGCCATCCGTGCCGGTGATCGCGGCGTTCGCGGCTTGAGTCGAAGCCGGGCAGTACCAGAGGCCGCACTGCGGGAACTGGCTCGTGCGGAAGAACAGCCCATTCGAGCCGCTGTCGACGTAGCTTTGCGAATAGGTCTGCCCGCCGCTCGCCGTGACGACGTAGCCCGTCACCGGATTCGCCTTGAGGACGCTGGCGCCGTTCAGCGTGTTGTTGGCCTGGGTGCCGATGCCGAAGATCATCGAGCCGGATACGCTGGCCGCGCCGGCATCGGCGATGGCCGGCAGGTCGATCACCACGCCGTTGTTGTCGAGTGCAAAGCGGCTGACCGGATTGGTCACCTGCTGCGCCAGGGATTGCGTGCTGGCGAGACAGGCGCCGCTGGCGTCGCAGCTGTAGTACCAGCGCGGCAGCGCGGCGCTGACGCAGCCGCCGCCGCAGTCGGCCGCGAACAGGCCCACGCCGAGAATGCCGTTCGAGCGCAGGCCGGCCACCGTCTGCATGGCGCGGCCGGACCCAGCGCAGTCGGTGGGCGCGGTGGCGAGCGCGGGATCGGCGATCGTCTGGATCGGGATCGAGGCGGCCAACTGGCCCGCCATGCGGACATCCGCGCTGCGTACCGCGCCCCACGTGTATCCGCCGCCGAACACCGCGCATTCGCCCGCAATCCCGCTGCCCGATGCGATCGCCGCGAGCGGCAGGTCCGCCGGCAATGCGGACGCGAGAATCCTGAGTCCGTGCGAACCGGTGTCGACCTGGATGTTGTCGATCGTCGCGCAATGGCTGGTGCCGGGCTGGCAGACGGTGACGCTCGTCGTCAGCATGTTGCGCGTCAGCCCCGGCGCGGCGCTGACGGCGATCGGCTGGACGTTGGGCGTGCTTGAGCGCGGCACCGAAGCCCCTGGACTCGCGCCCGAGGCCTCAGGCGGCGCGGCGGCTATCGGCGCGCTGGCGGCGTCCGGGTTGCTGCCAGGTGCGGCCGAGCCGGTCTGGGACGTGGCGGCCGGTGCGCCGCCGCCACCGCCGCCGCATCCCGCCAAGGCGGTGCAGACCAGCAGCAGGGCATACAAGGAAAGGGCAGATTTCATGGCGTGGCTCATGTTCGTCGAGGGTTCGTCGAGGGGGAGTTTTGATGCCAAGTGCGGGCGCGGGGGCGCCTCACTGGAAATCGTCGGCCGTCACGCCGGGCGGGAGCGCCGCAGGCAGCCATGCGCGACCCGCGTAGCCGCGCATCGGGCCGCCGGATTCCACGATCAGGTCCGGCCGCGCCACCCGGGAGACGTGCAGATTGCCGTCCGCTGTCGCCGCCGCGGCGCCGGCGCGATACGAGGTGGCGTACTTGCCGAGCAGCGCGGGCAAGTCCGGCATGGTTGGGCCTTGCCACGCGTAGGCGATGATCTGGCCGGTGTTCGTCGCGTACTCGGCGATGGTGGTGTTGCCCGCGTCGGTGAGCGTGCGCATGCGCAGCGCCCCGTTCAACATGGCGCGCGGCGCGCTGGCGCTCGCTTCCGCCCTGGACGGCATGACGCCCCCCAATTCGGCGCGCGCGTCGAGGCTCGCGGACAAAGCGGCAAAAGCAATCGCCGAGGCTGCGAGAGTTGGCGTAAGAGTAGGTAATGGCATGACGGTCGGTCCCGTGGCTGAAGTGCTCAAAGGCTTCTGGTGATGTCCATTTCAAGATATCACTCGGGTTTTTGAACCGTTACTGGAAGCCGTATTCGGCTATTTGGATATATCGAAATTGGCCGTGAGCGGAGTTCGGAAAGTGCTGTGGAATCAATGATCTGACGACGGCGTAGGGCGCATCTGACACGGCGTTGGGAAATGTAGGCAAGTGTTAAATTGGCCGTGCGTCAGGTCTCTTTCGGGCGCGAAAACGAGCCGCTTGCGGCACACGGAAAGGCGCTCTGAAGTAGACGCTTCGGCGTCCTTTTCGCGCGTCGATTCCGCGTCGTTTGCACGCGTCTCGCGCTGCTCAATTCACGGGCAAACCCGGGTTTTTGCACATGACTCGCCGGGATCGGTAAAATGTTGGGTTGATCCACGGAAACTTGCCGTGGCGTAGCGGAAGGATTCCCCGAACATGACTGATCTTCGTCTTACCAAGCGGTTTGCAGTAATGCTGATGGCAGGCGGTCTGGTCGCCGGCTGCGGCACGTCGTCGCCGACCAAAGTCGACTACAAGAGCGACTCGAAATCGAAGCAGGTGTCACTTGCCGTACCGCCGAACATGATCGATGAGACGGCCGATCAGCGTTCGTTGCCCCCGCAGGGCGGCGAAACCTCGTTGTCCACGCTCAAGCAGGTTCAGGCGCAAGCGCCGTCGGCCAATTCCGTGGTGGTGGCGCCGGCGGTCAACGGCATGCATATCCAGCGCGACGGCACGGAAAGCTGGCTCGTCATCGACAACAAGGCGCCCGAGCAGGCATGGCCGCAGATTCGCCGCTTCTGGCAGGAACAGGGCTTCCTGCTGGTGGTCGACCAGCGCGACAAGGGCGTGATGGAAACCGACTGGAACGAAACGCACGCGCAGATCAACGAAGGCCTGATCCGCAATACGCTGTCCAAGGCCATGGGCAACAGCTACGTGACCTCGGAACGCAACAAGTACCGCACGCGTCTGGAAGCGGCGCCGAACGGCGGCACGTACGTGTTCGTCAGCCAGAAGGGCATGCGTGAGGCGCTGACCGGCACGAACAACGACTCGAGCACGTGGGTGGCGAAGCCGAACGATCCGGGCCTCGAGCAGGAATATCTGAAGCGTCTGATGGCGGCGCTGGCACTGGCCGATTCGCGCTCGAAACCGGCTGACGCGCAAAACGCCGACCTGTCGGCCGGCGCGCAGACGGCGCCGAACGCGGCCACTGCGGGCGCCAAATCGGCGGCTGCGGCCACGGCGGCGCAAAACGTCTCGCTGTCCGCCCAGCAACCCTTGCCGGCTGCGGACGCGAACGGCACCGAAGCCCAACTGTCGTCGACGGAACTCACGCTCGGCGAGCCGTACGACCGCGCCTGGTTGCGCGTGGGCCTCGCGCTCGACCGCAGCAACTTCACCGTCGACGACCGCGACCTGACCCGTGGCCTGTACTTCGTGCGCTATGTCGATCCGAAGGACATGACATCGGCGGAACAGGGCTTCTGGAGCCAGGTTTTCCACGGCAGGAAGGAAAAAGTTGCCAAGCAGTACATGGTGAACGTGCGCGCGGTGACGCCTAACCAGACGCGCGTGGCCGTGGTCGACGACAAGGGTACGATTGACCAGAGCCCGCAGGCCAAACAGATCATGAGTCTGATGGCCGACCAGTTGCACTGAGCAGGGCCGCCGCAGGGCGGCAACGCTATCCGAACCCGCCCGAGGCACACTCCGGGCGGGTTTTTTTTTGCCCTGAGATTCCGGCAACACCTTGCCGATAAGCGATCGTCCGGTGCATGCGCACGTCTTTTGCTTGGTTCCCTAAATACCGGCCCGATCCGGCGTTCAACGGGAGATGACCATGTTCGACGTGATTCCTTACTGGATGTGGGCGGCGAGCTTGCTCGTCCTGGCGCTGGTCTGCGGCGCGGCCTTGAGCCCGCGCGAATCGCCGCGGCCAACCGGCCTGCGGCTTCGGCATGGCACGGCGCAGCGCACGAAGTGGCCAACGCTGTGACCCGGCCCGTCGGCGGGGCCGCTTCGTGCGGCCTCATGTAACGTGACGTTACCCCGGTGACGTAACTTTCCAGGCCTTCCTGAACACCATTCTCCGCAACCTCCGGCAGCAGAAAAAATCAATAAAAATCAAAAGGTTGCCGCTAGTTTTTTTAACGATATGTAAAAACTGGCACATAAGCTGCTTTTACAGACTCATGGGGCCGGATTGCATGACCCGGCGTGAGTTGGCAGCGATTCCCGATCGACGATCCAAAACGATCCCAGACCATTCCAGCATCGGCCGACGAACCGATGTTTCGCCCGATGACGGCCTGCGCGCGCGGCGCGCGGCCTCGGTGGCCCCGTCGCCTATCCTCGTAGGGCGACGGTTTCGCCCGCACTCCGACATGGAGTGCGGGCTATTTTTTTGGTGTGCTCGGGATTGGTTGCGGCCGTCGGGGCGGCGCGAAACATGAGAGTCGGCGACGCCGGGTAAGCGTCGCGCGGAATGACGCGAGTATCAGATATCAGGTATCGGCGCGGCGCGTGCCGAGCCACGGCAGACGCTTGATCACGCCGGTGGCGAGCGCAGTGCCGACCAGAATCACGCCGCAGCCTTCGAGCATGCCGGGCGAGACGCCTTCGCCGAGAAACAGCGCGCCCCACAGAATGCCGAAGATCGGAATGACGAAGGTCACCGTAATCGCGCGCGCCGGTCCGGCCACCGCGATCAGATGGAAGAACAGCATATACGCGACGCCGGTACAGGCGACGCCGAGCGCGATCACCGCGCCCCATGCGTGCAGCGAGATGGGCGCCGCCGGCCAGTAGATCACGGCGAGCGGCAGCAGCACGATGGTGGCGCCGGTCATCGTGCCGGTGGCGACGGTGAGGGCGTCGACGCCGGTCAGATGGCGCTTGGTGTAGTTGGCCGCGATGCCGTACAGCAAGGTGGCGCCGAGCGCGGCGCCGGCCGCGAGCGCGGTGGTGAGCGGCGTCGCCGGCGTGCCATTGGGCGCGGCGATCTGATCCCACACCAGCATTAGCACGCCGAGAAAGCCGATCACCAGACCGAGCGTGCGCAGCGCGCTCAATCTGTCGCGCAGCCACAGAAAGCCGACTAGCGCGCCCCACAGCGGCGTGCTCGCATTGATCACCGACGTGACGCCAGCCGACAGCGTCAACTCGGCATAGGCGAACAGGCAGAAGGGCGCCGCCGAATTCAGGATGCCGACCACTAGCAGCGGGAAGGCCCGCGTGCGCAGGATCGTTGCGGACTGGCGCAGCGGACGTCGCGCGATCAGTACGATCGCGAGAAAGGCCGCGCCGATGCCGACGCGCAGCGCCATCAAAGGCGCGACGCCGAAGTCGGTGACGCCGACCCGGATGAACAGGAACGAGGCACCCCACAGGGCGGCGAGAATCAGCAACTGGAACAGGTTTTTAGCATTCATCGAGGTGGCGCCACGCGCGGTTGAGTCGCGACGCCTGTGCATCGTAGCAGCGCAGTCATGCGAAACGTTTCAGGCTGGAATGAAACGGCAAGATCCGGGAGACGGAGGCATTTGATAATTTGATAATGGTTGATCGTAAGCGCAGCGGCGGCCCGCGCAAAACGAGCAATTCTCACGCTGATGTGAGAAATATTGCGATCTGGATGGTGGAGCGGGGCGCAGATGCAGAGGCGGGTGAATAAGCTGACGTTCGCGACGTGAATTATTTTGCCGCAGCAAGTCCATAGCAGATAGGCGGCGAACTCGCCAGATCCTTCCAGGCTAAAGCAACGCACGCCGGCGTTCACGCGGCCTCTGCCGGCTATTCGGAGCGCATCGCGTGAGTCGATCGAACGGGTTGTGCGGGCCGCGCGGCCCGCACAACCCCGCCTGCCTCAATGCGGAATCATCCACTGCAAGAAATTCTGCTGCAGCCACACCAGCACGCCGAGCAGCACCGTCAACAGAATCGAATGCTTGAAGGTTTTAGCGAACACCACGCCTTCCTTGCCTTTCAATTCGGTGGTCGCCACCCCCGTCGAAATGTTCTGCGGCGAAATCATCTTGCCCATCACGCCGCCCGACGAGTTCGCAGCCGCCATCAGAATCGGGTTGAGATTCAACTGATTGGCCGCCACCACCTGCAGGTTGCCGAACAGCGCGTTACCCGACGTGTCGCTGCCGGACAGGAACACCGCGACCCAGCCGAGGAACGCCGACACCAGCGGAAAGAACGGTCCGACCGACGACGCGCCGAGGCCGAGCGTATAAGTGAGCCCCGAGTAATTCATCAGATACGCGAGCCCGACGATGGTCGCCACCGTCAGGATGGCGATGCGCGTCTGCACCCACGTGTCGGCGACGGCCGCGCCGAACTCGCGCGGACTCAGTTTGACCACGGCCGCCGTAATGAGCGCGGCGACCAGGATGGCGGTGCCGGTGGCGAGCGGCTGGAAGTCCCACACCGCGCTGTACGGCGTGTTGTACAGGGTGATGAAGACGGCCTTGTCGAGCCCCGGCCACGGCACCTTGACGTCGCCGATCAGGAAGATCTTCGCTACGGTCCAGATGATCACCACCACCGACACGATGATCCACGGATACCAGCCCTGGGCGCCGCCGATCTTGCCGCGCACTTCACCCACGCGGTCGATGTTGACCGCGAACTTCGGATCCGCCGCGGGCTTCCAGACGCGCAGGAAGGCGATCGTGAGAATGAGCGAGACCATCGACGACAACACGTCGGTCAGGCTGTAGTTCACATAGTTCGACGCGACGAACTGCGTCAGCGCGAAGCTCGCGCCCGACACCAGCAGCACCGGCCACACCCGCAGCATGTTGCGAAAGCCCGCATAGACGCCGATCACATAGAAGGGCAGCAGAAAAGCGAAGAACGGCAACTGGCGGCCGACCATCTTGGCGAGCGAATCGGCCGGCAAATGCGTGACCGCGCCGAGCACGGTGATCGGCACGCCGAGTGCGCCGAAGGCAACCGGCGCGGTGTTGAAGATCAGCGTGAAGGTGAGCGCTTCGAGCGTGGGAAAGCCGAGCAGAATCAGCAGCGAACTGGTGATGGCGACCGGCGTGCCGAAGCCCGAAATCCCTTCGAGCAGCGCGCCGAACGAAAACCCGATCACCACCAGCACGACGCGCCGGTCGTTCGGCAGGTTGTCGATCATCCACATGCGAAAGGCCGCGAAGCGGCCCGAGCGTTGCGAGATGTTGTAAAGCAGGATCGCCGCGAACACGATCCACATGACCGGCCAGCAGGCGAACACCGCGCCGGCGACCACCGAGTCGACCGCGAGGCCCACCGGAAATTGCCAGACAAAGATCGCCACGATCAAGCCGACGACCAACCCCGCGAGCGACGCCTGCCACGCCGGCCGGCGCGCCCAGCCGAGCAGAAGCAGCACGACGATGATCGGCAAAGCCGCGACGAGGAACGATGGCAATAGCGAATTGCCGACAGGAGTGAGTAGTTGGTGAAACATCACGTCTCCTTCATTGTTGTTCGGACTCGACGCGGCACCACGCACTCCGGAGCGCGTCGCTATGGCATGACGGATGGGCGTCGCCGGCACGCGGGAGCGGACGGGAGCGCTTTTTTAAACGGATACTGCATGTGGCTTACCAAGGATAGAACCCAGCCGGGCGGCGTCAAGAAGGGAAACTACGGGCGCAGCGGATGGGCGCTGGGAGCGCGGCTTGCGCGAGCCGGCCGGCGTGGCGCGCAACGCGCGATATAGCGCCGGCACCGCACGGCACCGCGCGAATCCGCTGGGCAAGCGCATCGTGTGAAGACAAGGAGATTGAACGGCGCAGGTGAGCGTCAGTGCCAATGGCCATGGCCGCCCCATCCGCCGCCGTGGCCACCCCAATAACCACCGAATCCGACGCCGATCGACACCGACGGCCCATACCAACCTGGATAGCCGTAATAGGCCGGATAGACCGGCGGCGGATAGTAAATGGGAGCGGGGGCGACATACACGGGCGGGGCGGCGACCGCATATGTCGGCGGCGAAGCTGGCTGACCTGTCTGCGCTTGTTGCGACTGTTGCTGCTGCTGAGCCGCCGAGTAGTCGTCTTGCCCGACCGGGACTGCCTGTTGGGTTCCCGCTGCGGGGACCGCCGTCGCGTAATACGGCGAATAGCCCGCCGGATAGTAACCGTACGGGTAATAGCAGCCGGAGAGCGTGAGCAAACAGACCGCGCCGCCGAGCGCGATGCCTGTTTGCGAAGGACGTGGAAAAGACTGGGAAAAGCGCAGCGGCAACCGCTGGCCGATCGCGCACACCGTGTTGATGAGGCGGGACTTCATGACGCGCTCCTGGTTGAATCGAACGCCGCAATCAGGGGGCGTCACGTCATGAGCTTACGCCGCCTCTGGGCCAACAGGATTGCAAAACCGTAACGGCTTATTTCGCCTCATTGCAGCGGGTGGCGCGACCTGTCGCCGTACGCTTGATTTGTTGATTACTTGCCCACCTCATGGCCAATGACGCCGCCCGCCGCCGCGCCGCCGAGCGTCGACAGCGCATTGCCGCCGACCGCCGCGCCCGCCGCGCCGCCCAGACCCGCGCCGATTGCCGTGTCGCGCCCCTGACGGCTCATGCCGTCACATGCGGAAAGGCTTACCAGAATGGCCGCGATGGCCGCAAACGTACCGATTTGACGTATCGATTTCATGATGTCGACTCCAGTAGTTATGGTCGGCAGTAAGCACCGCCCCTGCATTTGATGGTATCGCCGCATCCTGTATCCGGATGTGTGCGCTTGTCAGCGAACCGACGGTTTCGTAATCAAATGTTGTCCTTCCTGCAGCACGCGGCGTGCCCGGGTCGCGTAGACGCAAAAGCCCGCCAGTGGCGGGCTTCGTTGCTGCAATGCAGGGGCCTGGCGGATCGGGTGGCGTAACAACGACGCCCGATCCGCGATCCGAACCTTACTGCCGCTGGTAAATCTCAGCGCCTTTCTTCATGAACTCGATCGACTTCACTTCCATGCCTTTCTTCAGTGCTTCGTCGTCGGTCACGCCTTGTTGCGCGGCGAACTCGCGCACGTCCTGCGTGATCTTCATCGAGCAGAAGTGCGGGCCGCACATCGAGCAGAAATGCGCGACCTTGGCCGAATCCTTTGGCAGCGTTTCGTCGTGGAATTCGCGCGCCTTGTCCGGATCGAGACCGAGGTTGAACTGGTCTTCCCAACGGAATTCGAAGCGCGCCTTGGAGAGCGCGTTGTCACGCACCTGCGCGCCCGGATGGCCCTTCGCCAGATCGGCGGCGTGCGCGGCCAGCTTGTACGTGATGATGCCGGTCTTGACGTCGTCCTTGTTCGGCAGCCCGAGGTGTTCCTTCGGGGTGACGTAGCAGAGCATGGCCGTGCCGAACCAGCCGATCATCGCCGCGCCAATGCCCGACGTGATGTGGTCGTAGCCCGGCGCGATGTCGGTCGTCAACGGTCCCAGCGTGTAGAACGGCGCTTCGTCACACCATTCGAGTTGCAGGTCCATGTTCTCCTTGATGAGCTGCATCGGCACGTGGCCGGGGCCTTCGATCATGGTCTGCACGTCGTGCTTCCACGCGATCTGCGTGAGTTCGCCGAGCGTTTTCAGTTCGCCGAGCTGCGCTTCGTCGTTGGCATCGTAGATCGAGCCGGGACGCAGGCCGTCGCCGAGCGAGAAGGCCACGTCATACGCCTTCATGATTTCGCAAATGTCTTCGAAGTGCTCGTACAGGAAGCTTTCCTTGTGATGCGCGAGGCACCACTTCGCCATGATCGAGCCGCCGCGCGAGACGATGCCCGTCATGCGCTTGGCCGTGAGCGGCACGTATTGCAGACGCACGCCCGCGTGAATCGTGAAGTAATCGACGCCTTGCTCGGCCTGTTCGATCAGCGTGTCGCGGAAGATTTCCCACGTCAGGTCTTCGGCCTTGCCGTTGACCTTTTCCAGCGCCTGGTAAATCGGCACCGTGCCGATCGGCACCGGCGAATTGCGGATGATCCACTCGCGCGTTTCGTGGATATGCTTGCCGGTCGACAGATCCATCACCGTATCGCCGCCCCAGCGGATCGCCCACGTCATCTTGTCGACTTCCTCGCCGATGGAGGACGTCACCGCCGAGTTGCCGATGTTCGCATTCACCTTCACGAGGAAGTTGCGGCCGATGATCATCGGTTCGCTTTCCGGGTGATTGATGTTGTTCGGGATGATCGCGCGGCCGCGCGCGACTTCTTCGCGCACGAATTCCGGCGTGATCGCCGTGAGGCCGTTCGGGCCGAACGCGCTCGCGCCGAACGCCTGGCCCGGGTGCTGGCGGCCCATCATCGCCGCGAGCTTTTCGCCGTTCGGGCCGCTCGTCTTCAGGCTTTCCAGATACTCGGCGCGGCGCTGGTTCTCGCGAATCGCGATGTATTCCATTTCCGGCGTGATGATGCCTTTCCGCGCGTAGTGCATCTGCGAGACGTTCTTGCCGGCGATCGCGCGGCGCGGCGTGCGATGCAAGCCCTTGAAGCGCAGATCGGCGGTGGCCGTGTCGGCGGCGCGCTCGCGGCTGAAGTCGCTCGACAGACCCGTCAGCGCTTCGGTGTCGCCGCGCTCTTCGATCCAGGCCTGGCGCAGTGCGGGCAAGCCGGCGCGGATGTCGATCTTCGCTTCCGGATCGGAGTACGGGCCCGACGTGTCGTAGACATAGACCGGCGGATTTTTTTCGCCGCCGAAGCTGTCGGGCGTATCGGCCTGCGAGATTTCGCGCATCGGCACGCGGATGTCGGCACGCGAGCCGGTCACGTAGACCTTGCGGGAATTCGGCAGCGGCGCGACAGCGGCTTCGTCGACGTGGGCGTCGGCGGAAAGGAACTTCGGATTGGCGTTCATCTGTATCTCCTATGCAGAGCTATGTGGGGCGGCTAAGCAGGAGACGAGACGGAAGTAGTCGGAATTCGCGAGAGATGAGGCGATAAGGCTTGGGTGCGAAATCCGTACGCTTCCCTGCGCTGGCATTATCCAGATCAGGTTCAAAGGGTATTTCTCACCCACGCGGCACGGACCTCCAACCTCCGTGCGACGCAGGACCCCCGCGTTAGCAGCGCACACGATACACCGGCCGCCCGCTGCTTGGCAACCCATCTTGAAAATTCGGATCACGGCAACAGCCGCGGGTCGCCACGCGCTTTTAGTGCATCGACGAGGCAGCCGGAGATGATGCGGCAAAAGTTCTGCGTGAAGTGCGGGGCGTTGCTTACAACGTGAAATCGTCGGCGGCTTCGGGCTGATACAGGATCTTCTCCAACTTCAGCACTTTCTCCGTGCCGCTCGGCGGCGTGAAGCGGATGCGCTCGCCGCGTTTGGCGCCGAGCAAGGCGATGCCGGCGGGCGAGAACACGTTCAGGCGGCCGTGCGCGAAGTCCGCATTGGGCGGATAGACCACGGTCCAGGTCATCTGCTCGCCGCTGGTTTCGTCGACCAGCGTGGCTTGTGAGTTCATCGTGACGACGTTGGCCGGAATTTCGCGTGAATCGACGATCACGGCGCGCTCCAGCACGTCGTCGAGCATGTCTTGCAAGTGCGCTTGCGCGCCAGCTCTGGCTGCGTGTTTCTCGAGACGGGCGACGTCGAGTTCGGTGAGATAACAGGTTTTCGTCTTTTTCACGACGGGTACTCCAATTCGATCTACATTTGAGGAAACAGCGTGCGGATGAGATCGGCCCGGAGCCCGGCAACGCGGCTCAGGCAATGGAGCGAGCAACGTTAGATCGGGCGCCGGGCGGCGTGGAGCGGGAGCGTTCGGGACGGCTCGCCGGCGCGACGCGGCATGAGTTCCGCGCGCGCGCAGCCGGTTGCGCGACGGGGGCGCAAGCGGAAGAAGGCACGGGAAGTCGGAAAGCGCATCGAAGTAGCCGGCGGGTAGCGAAAGAGAGTGAAGAGGGCGCTGCCATTCATCTGACTGAACGCGCGCAATAGAAAGGCTAATGTTAGCACGCGAGTCGTGCATCGCCTGGCGTCTTCACGCTCCAGGAAAAAAGTTGGAAACGGGCTGTCATAACCGGCCATGTGGTTCGACAAACGTGCAGATCCTGATTGGAGCACGTCATGCAAACCGCCGGACCCCGCCGAGACAATCGGCGTTTCACTCGAAGCATCGCGCTCGCTGTCGCGCTGACCACGCTTGTGACCAGCGGTCTCGCGAACGCGGCTAGCGCGATCTGCAGCGCGCATAGTCCGGCGCATCGCGTGGCTCTGGTCGAGTTGTACAGCAGCGAAGGCTGCAATAGCTGCCCGCCCGCCGACAACTGGCTGAGCCAATGGAAAAACAGCGGCGCGACGCAAAGCATCGTGCCGTTGGCACTGCACGTGGACTATTGGAACAGTCTCGGCTGGACCGACCGCTTCTCGCAACATCGTTTCACCGAACGTCAGCAGGCGCTCACCGATCTCGCCGGCGGGCACACCATCTACACGCCGGAAATCTTCGTCTCGGGCCGCGAGCTGCGTAGCTGGTCGCAACGCGACAGTTTCGAGAGCCGCATCGGCAAGGTGGTCGCCGAGCCGGCGCAAGCGAACGTCGCGCTGGAACTCAAGGCGCAGCAGACGCCGGGTGCATTCAACGTCGTGGCGCAATTCACCAGCAAGTTGGCGGACCCGGCGGGCCAACTCGAAGCCTACGTCGCCGTCTATGAAAACTCGCTGAGTTCGCAAGTCGGCGCCGGCGAAAACAGCGGCGTCACCTTGCATCACGAACGCGTCGTGCGGCAATGGATCGGCCCGGTGCCGCTCGTCGCGGGCAACGCACAGATTCGCCGCGATGTCCGCGTCCAGGACGCCGCCGCGGATGCCAATCTCAACGCGCCCGCCGACCGCTTTGGCGTGGTCGCCTTCGTCGAAAACGCGGCGAGCGGCGATGTTCTGCAAGTGGCCGAACTGGCCGCGTGCCATTGATCGCCGCGTCCGCGCTCACAGGAGAGTTTCATGGCAACCCATCATGCACTTCGCGACAGCGTGCCGTCGGCCGAGCCGAAAAAAAGCGGTGCGATTCATCCGTTGTGGGTGCGGCTCACGCATTGGCTCAACGCGCTCGCGGCCATCCTGATGATGCTGTCGGGCTGGCGCATCTACGACGCCTCGCCGATCTTCCCGGCGTTCCATTTTCCGCCCGCCATCACGCTGGGCGGCTGGCTCGGCGGCGCGCTGCAATGGCATTTTGCGGCGATGTGGCTGCTGGTCTTCAACGGTCTGCTGTATCTCGCGTTGAACCTCGCGAGCGGACGCTTCGTGCGAAAGTTTCTGCCGGTGTCGCCGCGCGCCGTGCTGCGCGATTTCGTCGCCGCGTTGACCGGCAAGCTCTCGCATGCCGACTTGCGCGTCTATAACGCAGTGCAGAAATTCGCTTACCTGTTCGTGGTCTGCGATCTGATCGTGCTGGTGCTATCGGGTCTCGCGATCTGGAAGTCGGTGCAGTTTCCGCTGCTGCGCGAACTGATGGGCGGCTACGACAACGCTCGCATCGTCCACTTCTGCGCGATGTCGCTGATGGCCGCGTTCATCGCCGTGCATCTGGTGATGGTGGCGCTCGTGCCGCGCTCGCTGCTCGCCATGTTGCGCGGCCGCTGAGCCGTTCACCCGCTAAAGCGAACATTACGGATACCGAATCATGAACCAATCCGCTCGAAAACCCACTCGCTCTGCCGGCCAAAAACTCGACAGCGAATCGATCCTGATCGACGCACGCCGCGAACTCGCGATGCCGTCGCGTCGTCTGTTCGGCAAACGCCTTCTGACGCTGGGCGGCCTGTCGATGCTGACCGGCTGCTCGCTCACCGACGACGACTCGGTCAACACATTCCTCACTGCCGTCTCGCGCCTGAACGACCGCGCGCAAGCGGCGCTGTTCGATCCGAAGCAACTCGCGCCGACTTACACCGAAGCGCAGATCACGCGGCCGTTTCCGTTCAACGCGTTCTACGGCATCGACGACGTGCCCGAAGTGGACGGCGCCGACTACAAGCTGCAGATCAGCGGACTCGTGACCGGGCAGCGCGTCTGGACGTTGCCCGAACTGTACGCGTTGCCGCACGCCGAGCAGATCACGCGGCATATCTGCGTGGAAGGATGGAGCGCGATCGGCCGCTGGGGCGGCACGCCGTTTGGCGACTTTCTGCGGCGCATCGGCGCGGACACGAGCGCGAAGTACGTCGGCTTCAAATGCGCCGACGACTACTACGAAAGCATCGACATGCCGACCGCGCTGCATCCGCAAACGCTGCTCACGTTCTCGTACGACGGCGAGCGCCTGCCCGCGAAATACGGCTTCCCGATGAAGCTGCGCATGCCGACCAAGCTCGGCTACAAAAACCCGAAGCACATCGTCGAGATGTTCGTCACCAACACGTATCCCGGCGGCTATTGGGTCGACCAGGGCTACAACTGGTTCGGAGGCTCCTGACGCGCGCGGGTCGGCACCGCTGGAACGGCGGCGCGACCCCGGACGGCAGAAGCTTCGGAAATACGCCGGCTGGTGCTATGGCCGGTTTTGATTCATCCACAACACTCGGAGTCACTCATGAAAAAGTTCGCACTTGCAGCACTGACCATCGCTCTCCTGACCAGCGGCGGCGCCGCATTCGCCCAGGCAAGCGGCGCCATGTCCAACGATGCGATGTCGAAGGACACCATGTCGAAAGATGCCATGTCCAAGGACAGCATGTCGAAGGGCGGCATGAAGAAGGACACGATGAAGCACAACAAGATGAAAAAGAGCGACGCGATGGGCATGAAGCACGAAGCTTCGGGCGCGATGGCGAACTGAGCCGTCCTGACTATGCGGCCCGCATAGCGGGAATGCGTTGGCGGCTGCACCACAGAAAGCCGGGGCATGTCCCCGGCTTTCTGTTGCAAGTACGCCAAAGAGTTACGATTCTTTCAGGCGGCGCGGTGGGCGCTTACTGCATAATGCGATGCGCGCCAAACGTTTGGCGCGTGTTCGCCGTGGCTCGATCTGTTCGGATCGCCGCGGCGTTGTGGCCCCATTGGCCATCTATCGTCCTTCCGTTCCACCGACATGTCCGCCAGCCTCGCCCGTCAGACCGCATCGCCGATGTGGTGTCCGCCATCCCGCCTAAGGGTCTTCAGCGGGGGCGGAGCACCTCGAGCGGCGTGGGCGGGCTGAACGCATGTCGCTGCAATTCCTGAATCGTTTTTCACGTGGTTTGCCGATCCGTTTGCCGCAATCGCGCAACGGGCAGGTTGCGCTCGCGCTCGCCGTCGTTTATCTCGTGTGGGGCTCGACGTATCTCGCCGTGCACGTCGCGCTCGGTTCGTTTCCGCCGCTGCTGCTCTCCGGGATGCGCAACCTGTTCGCCGGCGTAGGGCTGTTCATCTTCGCCGCGCGTCGCAATCCGGTCTGGCCGAGCGCCGCCGAAATCCGCAACGCCGGGCTCGTCGGCACCATGCTGGTCGGTTTGTCGAGCGGCATGCTCGCCTATGGGATGCGCACCGTCGGCACCGGCACCGCGGCGGTCATGGTCGCGACCGTGCCGCTGTTCGCGACGGTGATCGCGGCGGTGGCGGGGCGCAAGATCGGCCGCGGCGAGTGGTTCGCGGTTGGGCTCGGTCTGGTCGGCATTGCGATTCTCAGCCATGGCGACAGCGCGCCCGGCTCGGCGGGCGGGAGCCTCGCGATTCTGTGCGGCGCGCTTTTCTGGGCCGGCGGCGCGCATCTGGCCGGGCGTCTGAAGCTGCCTTCTGACCTGTTTCTCTCGACGTCGCTGCAAATCGGCCTGGGCGGCGCAATGTCGACGCTGGTCGCGTGGGTCTCGGGCGAGCGCATGCTCGAAGTGCATTTCCTGCCGGTGCTGGCGTTTATCTACCTGATGCTGATCGGGACGATGGCCGCTTATGTGGCGTACGGTTTTCTGATCCGG
The DNA here is from genome assembly GCF_000020125.1 of Paraburkholderia phytofirmans PsJN. Taxonomy (NCBI): domain Bacteria; kingdom Pseudomonadati; phylum Pseudomonadota; class Betaproteobacteria; order Burkholderiales; family Burkholderiaceae; genus Paraburkholderia; species Paraburkholderia phytofirmans. Next base: position 3,010,752 of record NC_010681.1, on the reverse strand, counting down.
CACACCAGCCCGATCATCGCCAGCAGTTGCATGTATGTGAATCCAGTAGTGGCCGTCGCGCTCGGCGCGCTCCTGCTCGGCGAGCCGGTCACACGTTCCACGGTGGTCGCGACTGTCGTGATTCTGGCGAGCGTGGGGCTGTCTTTCTGGTTCGATTACCGCAAGAAGGGACTCGCCTGAGTTTGGCCTGCGTTTGACCTGAGTTCGACCTGAAGCGGGCGACGACCCGCTCGTTTCACAACGCCGCCGCCACTTCCGCGCCTTCGCGAATCGCGCGTTTCGCGTCGAGTTCGGTTGCCACCTTCGCGCCGCCGATCACGTGATAGCGCGGGCCAGCGGCGTGGTCCGTCTTTGCATCCGCCGCTGTCTGCGGAAGCAGATCGCGCAGCGATTCCTGCCCCGCGCACACGACGATCGTGTCCACCTCCAGCCACTCCTCGACGCCGTCACGCGCGATCTTCAGGCCGCGCGCGCTGATCTCCCGGTACGACACGCCGTCGAGCATCTTCACGCCATTTCTCGCGAGCGTCGCGCGATGCACCCAGCCGGAGGTCTTGCCGAGTCCCATGCCGAGCTTGCCGGCCTTGCGCTGCAACAGCCAGATCTGCCGCGGCGGCTGCGCCGGCGCGGGCGGTTTCAGCCCGCCGCGTTCCCGCACGGCCAGATCGACACCCCATTCGTCGAGCCATGCATCGCGCGGCACGGGCAGCGGTTCGCCCGCGCGATGCAGCAGAAACTCGCTGACGTCGAAGCCGATGCCGCCCGCGCCGATCACAGCGACGCGCTGACCGACCGGTGCGCCGCGCAGCACATCGACATAAGACAGCACGTTCGGCCCGTCGATGCCGGCAATCGCCGGCCGCCGCGGCACGATGCCGGTGGCGACGATCACGTCGTCGTAAGCGCCGGCGGCGAGCAGCGCGGGATCGACGCGCGTATCGAGCCGCACGTCGACGCGATGGCGCTGCAGCTGGCTCTGAAAATAGCGGATCGTCTCGCTGAACTCTTCCTTGCCCGGCACGCGCATCGCCAGATTGAACTGGCCGCCGATCGTTGCGCTTGCATCGAACAGCGTCACGCGATGCCCGCGCGCGGCGGCCACGGTCGCCGCCGACAATCCCGCCGGACCCGCGCCGACCACCGCGATCGAACGCGCGGCCTGCGCGCCGGCGACCGGCCGGTAGATCAGTTCGGTTTCGCGCCCCGCGCGCGGATTGACGAGGCAGGTGGCGCGCTGGTTCTTGAACGTGTGATCGAGACAGGCCTGATTGCAGGCGATGCAGGTATTGATTTCATGCGCGCGTCCCTCGGCGGTCTTCACGACGAACTCGGGATCGGCGAGTAGCGGCCGCGCCATCGAAACCAGATCGCCGGCGCCTTGCGCGAGCAGTGCTTCGGCGACCTCAGGCGTGTTGATGCGGTTCGACACGATTACCGGCACCTTGACGGCCGCCTTCAATCGCGCGCTCAGCTCGGCGAAGGCCGCGCGCGGCACCGAGGTCACGATGGTCGGCACCCGCGCTTCGTGCCAGCCTATGCCGGTATTGAACATCGTCACGCCGGCCGCTTCGAGCGCCTGGGCGACCTGCACGGTTTCGTCCCACGTATTGCCGCCTTCCACCAGATCGATCAGCGAGATCCGGTACACGACGATAAAGCGTTCGCCGCATACCGCGCGCACCCGCTCGACGATCTCGCGCGCGAGCCGCATGCGGTTTTCGATGCTGCCGCCGTAGGCGTCGGCGCGGTGATTGGTGCGTGGGCACAGGAACTGGTTGAGCAGGTAGCCTTCGCTGCCCATGATCTCGATGCCGTCATAGCCCGCGCGTTGAGCGAGGCGCGCGCAGCGCGCATAGTCGCGCACGGTCTTCGCAATGCCGGCGATGCTCAGCGCGCGCGGCTTGAACTTCGAGATCGGCGATTTGATCGCCGACGCGGAGACCACGAACGGCTGATAGCCGTAGCGGCCCGCATGCAGGATCTGCAGCGCGATCTTGCCGCCTTCGGCGTGCACGGCCTCGGTCAGCTTCCGATGATTGCGCAGATCGAACACGGAATTGAGCGTGCCGCCGAACGGCAACAGCCACCCCTCGCGATTCGGCGAGATGCCGCCCGTCACGATCAGGCCGACGCCGCCCTTCGCGCGCTCGCGGAAATACGCGGCGAGCTTCGGGTAATTCCAGAAGCGGTCCTCCATGCCGGTGTGCATCGAACCCATCACCACGCGATTGCGCAGGCGAGTGAAGCCGAGGTCGAGTTCGGCGAGTAAGTGTTGGTAAGACATGCGGGGGACCGTGTAAGTATTGGGCGCGCACGAACAATACACCGGGCGGTGTGCCATCCCTCCGAGGAAAAATTCTAATCCGCGCAACTCGTTGCTCCGTAAGACATTCTTCAGCCGCCACAAGCCATATCGAAGCCCGCGGCACGCGCATTGCTCAAAGCGAGCGTCCATCGACACGAGCCGTGCGATGGCAGCAGGGATAGGAGGGGCATTCCGTTTCGCAGAGCTGGCCTGAACCGTTCGTATGACCAACGAACAAGCGTCAGACGGCGTGTTGTGCGAAGCGGACGTCCACAAAATCATGGGCCTGAGCCCGACAAATCGATATAGGTGAACATAATGAAACTGATCCGAACCATGGTGGCGATGGCTGCCGTTGCATCCGTTCTGAGCGCGTGCGGTGGCGGCTCCGACGACGTCGGTAAGGAACTCGGGCTGACCAATCCGGAGATCCATTTCATCCATGCCATTCCCAGTGGCCCGGCCGTCGACTTTCTCGTGAACGGCAGCGCGCCCTCGGGGCAGACCAACATCAGCTATAAGGGCGTGACGAACCTCACCAATATCAACACGGGCGCGACCACGGTCGCTTACTCCGCGACCGGCACGACGACCGCGCTCGCGAGCGGCAGCTTCCCGGATGTCGCGAAAGGCCACGAATACACCGTGCTCGCCTTGCCGGGTCTGGCCGCGCCGGACATCGGCCTGATCGACGATCCGTTCGACAAGGGTCTGCTCTCGAATAGCGCGCGTCTGCGCGGCTTCAACGCGTCGGCGAACGCGACCAACCTCGACCTGTATCTGGTCCAGTCCACCTCGACCGACATCACCAACGTCTCGCCGACGATGGCCGGCGTGGCCTTCAAGAATGCAGTGCCGGCGAGCGGTCAGGATTCGATCTATGTGTCGGGCGGCACCTACGTGCTGATCGCGACCACGGCCGGCAGCAAGACGCCGATCTTCCAGTCGCCGGCCTTCACGCTGTCGAACAATGCCGACTGGCTGGTGACGTCGGTGCCGATCGCGGGCGCGCTGAGCCAGCTCGTGCCGGGTCAGATCCATTTGCTGGTTGCACAGAACGGCAATACGCAAACACCGAGCGTCGAGTTGACGAATACGCTCAACGGCCAATAAGCGCTGACAAAAGCGCAGGCTGAGCACATGCAATAAACGATAAGTCCTGGGGAGGACGGAGCGGCGATCCACGTGAGTGGATCGCCGTTTTGTTTGCAGCCCGGACAAACACAACACCAGCCGCTTCGCTGAAAGTCCGCGATGACGATTAAAGCGGGCGCAAAAAAACCCGCCACGATTTCCCGCGGCGGGTTCTGCCTGAACTGCGCAAGCCAGGCGCTATCAAGCGCCCGGCATCTGCTTCGTTATACGCTGCTTACTTGGCCTGTTCGGCCGAGTTCGTGATGGCGTTGCCACCCTTCGAAATATCCTGCCCGGCCCCCGCCATCGTGTTGCAACCGGCGAGCGCAGCTGTCCCTGCAATGAGAAGCAAAGCGATCAGTCGATTCATGAAAGTTCTCCTTGTCGAGAATGCATTGGTTGACGTGCCCATCTTTACGGCACGCGCCAGCTGAGCTAGCTGTCGTCCGACCGGGGCTTACGCCAGTCGATCCGGTCTGATTGCATGGTAAAAAAAGGACGGGGGCAGCGCTGTCGGCTGCGCCGCGATTTTCTTGTAGGTGTGCTCCGGTGTTTGCGTCGGCGCACTCCTACACGTCTGCCGCAACGCCGCGCGGGCCCTTGTTATACGGAGGTTCGCGAAGGCGTCGCCGGCGGCAGATCGACCGATGGCGTCGCGGTGCTCACGCTCGGCATTTCCACGTGGATGTCGGTGCCGTTCGGCACGCCGCGCCGGATATCGAAGCGTCCGCCATGCGCGGCGACGCGCTGGCGCATGCCGAGCAGGCCGTGGGTGTGCGTGCGGTTCAGATCGGCCGGCTTGATGCCGACGCCGTTATCGGCGATATGCAGCGCCACCTGGCCGTCGCCGACCTGCAAGGCGATCGATACCTTCGAGGCTCGCGCGTACTTGGCCGCGTTGGTCAGCGACTCCTGCGCGACACGGAACAGCGCGATTTCGGTTTGCTCGTCGAGCTTGATATCGTCGGCGGGCAGATGCAGGTCGAGCGTCCAGTTGTTGCGCTGCGCGGCTTCGTCGGCGAGCGTGCGCAAGGCGGTGACGAGCCCGAAGTTGGCCAGCACCGTAGGCCGCATATCTTCGATGATGCGGCGTTTCAGCGCGATGCCCTGGTCGAGATTGGCGAGCGCCCGTTTGAGTTTGTCGGCGATGTCCGGCTCGCTGTCCTTCAGCTTGCGGTTGGCCCACGCCACATCCATTTTGCTGGCGGTCAGAATCGCGCCGAGTTCGTCGTGCAATTCGCGCGCGAGCTGGGTCTTCTCGTTTTCGCTGACCGCCTGCAAGTGCCAGCCGAGCGCTTCGAGCTGCCGGGTGCGTTCGTTGACGAGCTGATCGAGACTTTCCTGTTGCGTGATCAATTGACGCTGCACGCGTGCCTGACGATCGATCTGAATGCCGAGATTGCGAAACAGCAGAATGAACAGCACGATGTTCAGCGCCGAGAGACCCGCCGCGCACAGGGTGGAGATGCGCTGATCGCCGCGGCTCGCGGCGAGCGCATGTTGCGCGCGGCGTTCTTCGTTGTCGCGCAGTAGCGAGAGCGTGCTGTCCACCAGCGACGCGTCGGCGGGATTGGCCTCGCTCGCGCCGCCGCAAGCCGACAGATCGAGCGGATGCGGCGCCGCGCGTTGCAGCGCGGACGCGCCCGCGCCAATGCGCGCGTCGATCAACGCAAGAATTTGTGTGAAGCTGGCAAGCTCGGCGCTGTCGGCTTTGCCGCCGCGATAGAAGCGGTTCAACTGCTGTTCGCTCTGGCGGATGCGCACCGCGGTCGCGCAGAACTCGTGCGCGGCGGCGTCCTGCTTCGTCAGAAGAAAGTCGCTTTGCTGGGCGCTCAGGCGCGATAGCTGGCTCGCCAGCGTGCTCAGTTGCACGGTGACGTCGCGCGCTTCGAGCGCGGTTTCGTATTCTGCAGCAATGCGCTGGCGCGCGGTCTCGAGTATCACGAGCCCGCCCACGGTAATGACGATCGCCACCGTCATGGCGATCGCCCAACTGCGGTTGCGCATCCAGTCGCTCAGCCAGGCGGCGGCTCCCGGCGCGGCGCGACCTGCATCACCCGTGTCCGGCACGTTCTGCACATTTGGCACATTCGGCTCCTCTGATGGGGCATCAGTGTAACGTCCGCTGCATCCGGCGATGGTGCCGCCGTCGCGCGGCCGTTGCAGCGCCGCACGCCGGCCTGGCGAGGCGATCGTGCGCGCCGTAACGCTGCCGTAATCCAATGTAAGCGGATTCTCACACGAAAACCGGCGTGCGTCGGAATGCGCCGCGCGTGGCCGATCGATAGGATGAACCTGATTGTTCAATCAATGTTTCGGGAGGAAGCCATCATGCTGAAATGGGCGTTGTTCTTCGCCGTCATCGCGGTGATCGCCGGTCTTCTCGGCTTTACCGGTGTCGCGGCAGGCGCGGCGGCGATCGCCAAGTTCCTGTTCGTCGTGTTCGTGATTCTGTGCGTGGTGTTCCTCGTGCTGGGCTTCGTGGTGACGAAAAAGATCGTCGATTAGCGCTGCTCGATGAGGAAGTCGCGAGCCGCTTTTCCAGGTGCGGGAACGGTTCGTCGATCAGTGTTGTGTGCCCATGCCACGCAGATACAACAAGAAGGAGAGTCGTCATGCTTCACTATGCCATCGTCTTTTTCGTGATTGCGATCATCGCCGCCGTGTTCGGTTTTACCGGCATTGCAGCGGGCGCGGCCGAAATTGCCAAGATCCTGTTCTACATTTTCCTCGTCGTATTCGTGGTCACGCTGCTGCTCGGCGTCTTCCGAACTTAGACGGGTGGTCGTTCGCGGCCATCGTTCCTTGTGCCGGCGCATCAGGCGCGATTCGTGCGTGATGCGCAATTCCCCCAATACCGGATAAAGGAGAAATTCAATGTCGAAGTCATCAACCGCTCAGGGTGCGCCGACGCAATCCAGCGATCCGTTCGTGATGGATCTGCAGAAGATTCGCGAAGACGCGCGCAAGCACATGTCGGATGGTCCGGTCACGCAATCCTACGGCGCGGATCGCGAGACGGTGCTGAAGCTGTGTAACGATGCACTGGCCACGGAAATCGTCTGCGTGCTGCGTTACAAGCGGCATCATTTCATGGCGAAGGGCATCAACTCCGAAGCCGTGGCCGCAGAGTTCGCCGAGCATGCCGCCGAGGAACAGCAACACGCCGACAGCATCGCCGAACGGATCGTGCAACTGGGCGGCGAGCCGGATTTCGCGCCGGACGGTCTGAAGACGCGCTCGCATTCGGAATACAAGGAAGGCGCGAACCTCACGGACATGATCAAGGAGAACCTGATCGCCGAGCGTATTGCAATCGATACGTATCGCGAGATCATCCGCTATCTGGGCGATAAGGACGTGACGACGCGTCGTATGTTCGAAGAAATTCTCGCTGTCGAAGAAGAGCATGCCGACGACATGGCGGATCTGCTCGAAGGACGCGAGTAAGTACCAGCTCGCAAGCGTGTGCGGCGGCGGCGCGAAAACCGTACAACGCAAAAGCAAACAGCGCATTAAAGAAACGCAGCACGACGGCGAGCGGCAGCGCTGTACATCGCGGCCCGCTCAGCCAGTTCAGGCAGCGTGGCGGACGGCGCGAAGGGCGCGGGTGGGCCGCAAGGTTTCCCGCCCCGGCGTGCGCCGCCCGGTTTTCCCAATCCGGCAGAAGCCATGCCGGAGATCATTACAATGTCTGTTTTGGAGCGATTCCACTGTTCCATTGCACGGACACCCAAACCGATGATTCGAGTGCTGATAGCTGACGACCATGCGATCGTCCGAGGTGGCTTCAAACAGTTCGTCGCCGACGAGCCGGATATGTGCGTCGCGGCCGAAGCGGCCACCGGCGACCAGACCATCAGCCTCGTGCGCGAACAGGCCTTCGACGTGGTGCTGCTCGACATCGCGATGCCGGACAAGAACGGCATCGACACCTTGCGCGTGATCAAGCAGGTGCGCCCGGAACAAGGCGTGCTGATTCTGTCGGGCTATCCGGAGAGCCAGTACGCAATCAATCTATTGCGCGCGGGCGCGAACGGTTATCTGAACAAGGACTGCGAGCCGGAGGAAATCGTGCGGGCGATTCGCGCGGTGGCGCGCGGGCACCGTTACCTTTCCGAAGCGGTTGCCGACACGCTCGCCGACAACCTCGACAAACCGGCGGCTGGGCGTCCGCACGAAGCGCTCTCCGAGCGCGAGTTCCAGATTTTCTGCAAGCTCGCGGCGGGGCAGATTCCCACTGACATCGCGGAGGAACTGCATCTGTCCGTGAAGACCGTGAGCACTTACCGGGCTCGCGTGCTGGAGAAAATGCGGTTGGCGAACAATGCCGATCTGACTTATTACGCGATCAAGAACGGCTTGATCGAATAATGGACGATCGAGATATTCCGATGAACAGCGAATCGAACCCTGTTGCCGACCCAGCCCGCCACGCGCCGTTGCGTGTGCTGCTGATCGAGGATTCGCCGCTGATTCGCAGAAGCCTCGTGGAAACGATCGACGCGTCCGGCCTGCTCAAGGTCGCCGCCTACGCGGATTCGGCGGATCAGGCCATTGCACTGTTGGGCGATGAATCCTTCGACGCGGTGATCGTCGACCTGCAGTTGAAGCAGGGCTCGGGCGTGCCGGTGCTCGCCTACTTGCAGCGTGAAGGATTGATCGACAGGGTGTTCGCCGCAGTGCTGACGAACCACGCGTTGCCTGCGTACCGGGAGCGCTGCGAGCAATATGGCGTGCGGCACTTTTACGACAAGTCGTTCGAATTCGACCGTGTGATCGACGCGCTGCACGAATACGCGTACGCGCGAAGCAGCAAGTAAGCGCTTTGCGCCGTGCAGATAGCGCGGCCTAACTCGTCGCGCGTGCGGGAAGCGCCAGATGATTCCACGCCGCAAGCCCCGCGAATACGATTCCGGCCACGCTCACGCCAATCCATCCGAACGCCGGCCACACCACCGCGCCGACACTGGAGCCGAGCGCTCCGCCGATGAAATACGCCACCATGTACACCGTATTCACGCGGCTGCGCGCGTCCGGCTTGAGTGCGTAGATGCGCGACTGATTGGAAATCTGCGCGGCCTGCACGCCGATATCCAGGATGATCACGCCGACCACGAGTCCGGCGATGCTCTTCGCCGATACACCGAATACGACGAACGAAATTGCCACCAGCACGATCGACACGGTGATGATCGCGCGCGGTCCGCGTCGATCGGAAAACTTGCCGGCGAGCGGCGCGGCCATCGCCCCTGCCGCGCCGACAATACCGAATAGCCCGGCTGCCTGCGGTCCGAGATGAAACGGCGCGCCGGCCAGCAACAAGGCCAGCACCGACCAGAAGATACTGAATGCCGCGAACAGGGCCGCGCCGGTGAGCGATGCTTCGCGCAGCTCGCGATGCTCGACGATCAGATGCCACATCGACACCAGCAGCTTGCCGTAGGTTAGCGTCGACGTCGGCTGGCTTTTCGGCAGCCGCGCCATGATGACGGCCGCCAGCACCAGCAGCGCGACCACGGAGGCGCCGAAGACCGCGCGCCAGCCGAAATATTCGGCGATCAGGCCTGACGCTGTTCGCGCCAGCAGAATCCCTAGCAGCAAACCACTCATCACCATGCCGACCGCGTGCCCGCGTTCGGACGGCGGCGCGATTTCCGCCGCGAACGGCACCGCTTGTTGCGCGATGGTGGCGAGCACGCCGATCGCCAGACTCGCGACGATCAGCACGGTCAGCGTCGGCGCGGTAGCCGCCACGACCAACGCGACGCAGATGGCGGCGATCTGCAACAGGATCAGACGACGCCGGTCGAAACGGTCGCCGAGCGGCGCAAGCAGCAGCATACCGGCCGCATAGCCGAGTTGCGTGACGGCCGGCACCGCGCCGACCCACGACGCGCTGTGCGGAAACGATTGGCGGAAGTCGTCGAGCAGCGGCTGGTTGTAATAAATGTTCGCAACCGAGACCCCGGCGATGGTGGCGAGCAGAAACAGCAGGCCGCGCAACGACCGGTCGGCGGAGGCGGGACTGGACGCGTTGGAAGTGGACATGAGAGGGTGCGGTCGACGGACCGGCCCATGCGCGGTCCTCAAGCGTGCCGATCATACCGGAGCACAGCGGATCGTGCTGACGGCTACGAGGCGGAGCAGCACGTTCGCACACCGCCTCACAACGCCCTGCCAACAAAATGAGATGGTTGTTCGGCGTTCGTTCGTAGAATCGGCGCGCTTAACCGACCGACGATTATCAGAACGACTCCATGACACCAACTACGAAACATGAACCTCGACCCATAGGCGGCTCGCTGCTCATCGCGCTGATTTGCCTGGCGGCGTGGGCGCTCTATACCGCGATCGCGATGCGCGATCCGCTAAAACTCATGCTCGAATGGGAAATACTGGCCGTGTTCGCACGGCCCGAAACGCACGGCTGGTATCGCACCATAATCGTGATGGTGGGCTGCGACGTGCTCACGGGCGTGTTCATCGTCGTGGGCATGGGCTGGCTGGCGCTGCTTGCATGGCGCAAGTCGCCGCGTTTTACCGTACACGTTCAGGCTTGGCTGCTGGCGATTGTCGCAATGCGGACCGGCGCGTATCTGCTCGGCGATTACATGACGCACGCGATCGGCATCGACATCGACATTCCGTTCGACGGCTTCATTCAGGCTGTCGCGGCGGCCGCGCTCGGGATTCCGTATTTCAGGCTTTCCCGGCGCGTTCGCGAGACTTTCATCGACGCCTGACACGCAGGCGTCAATCGATCAGATCACCCTCGGGCTCGTAAAACGGATACGGGCCGTCGGCTTTCTCGACATACGCGTGATGCGTGACGATGCCGGTCGCCGGATCGTAGTGATGCAGCGCATACGCGGGCGGTTCCATCATGAACGCGGACGGCGAATCCTCGCGCAGATCGAGCGCGACCTGATGCGCGGGCGCCGGCACCGCGGAGGCGATCGTGCCGCCGAAGCGCACGAACATGGGCCGGTGCACATGCCCGCAGATCACCCGCTCCACATTCGGATAACACGCGATCAACGCGGCGAGTTTGTTGGCGGCAGCGGGATCGAGCCGGAGTTCGTCCATATGCCCGATGCCGCACACGAACGGCGGATGATGCAACGCGACGACCGTCGGTTTGCCCTGGGCCGCATCGAGTTGCGTGGCGAGCCACGCGAGCCGCGCATCGCACAGATCGCCGGCGCTTTGTCCCGGCACCATCGAATCGAGTGCGATGACCCGCAGCGGCCCGACATCGACGGCGTATTGCACGAACTCGCCACCGCTTTGCAATTCCTTGCGATCGGGAAACGCGGCGCGCAACGCAGCGCGTTCGTCGTGATTGCCGACCAGCATGAAGTAGGGAATCTCTAGCGGCGCGAGCAATGTCTTCAGGTGTTCGTACTGTTCCGGATCACCCTGATCGACGAGGTCGCCGGTCATGATCACCGCGTCGGGACGCGGCTCGAGCGCATTGAGGGCGGCGACGCAGCGTGCGAGATAGGCGCCGGTGTCGACGCGGCGATACGCGAGCGCGCCGGGCCGTTTGATATGCAGGTCGCTAATTTGGGCCAGCAGCATGGGGATGTTCCTGTTATAGCGCGCTGTTGAAGCAGCGCGACTTCATTACGATAGCGCAATCAGCGCGTCCTGCGCGATGGAAATGCCGACCGGCGTGCCGCGCGCCAATTCCACGCGGCCGGCTACGTCGATCAGCAACGCGTCCGGCGCGGCGCCGCCGACCGTCAGACGCGTGCGCTCGCCGAGAAACGCGGCGCTTTCGATATGCCCACGCAATTGCGCGTGAGCCGGATCGGCCAGATACGCGTCTTCCGGGCGGAAGAAAATCTCGTGTACCGAGTTCGCGTGCGCGGAGCCCGCAGGCAGCGGCACTGCACCGCCCGTGGTACTCAGCATGCCGTCGCGCCGCTCGCCCGCAAGCCGGTTGATGGTGCCGACGAACTGCGCGACCGTGCGATTGGCGGGGCGGTAATAGATCTCGCGCGGCGAGCCGATCTGCTCGATGCGCCCCGCGCTCATCACGACGATACGGTCGCCGAGTTCCATCGCTTCGGCCTGATCGTGCGTGACGTAAACGGTCGTGATGCCCAACTCGCGCAGCAGCGTGTTCATCTCGCTGCGCAAGGTGTCGCGCAAACGGGCGTCGAGGGCGGTCAACGGTTCGTCGAGCAACAGCACGCGCGGCTGCACGGCGAGTGCTCGAGCGAGCGCCACCCGTTGACGCTGACCGCCGGAAAGCTGGTCGATCGGTTTGTCGGCGTGCGCGGTGAGACGCATCATGCCGAGCAGTTCGTCGACGCGTTGCCGCGCCGTCTCCGCGGGCACGCGTTTGATCTTCAACCCGTAGCCGATGTTGCCGCGCACCGTCAGATTCGGAAACAGCGCGTAGCTCTGGAACACCATGCCGACCTGGCGCTTTTCGATCGGCAGCGCGGTGACGTCGTCGTCACCGAACGCGATGCGGCCGCCGGCATCCGGCGTTTCCAGACCCGCGATCATGCGCAGCGTCGTGGTCTTGCCGCAGCCGGACGGCCCGAGCAGCACGAGCGTTTCGCCGGCATCGATATGCAGGTCGAGCGGTTCGAGCACGCGCGTGCCGCGAAACGTTTTCGCGCATTGCGTCAGCGTGATTGGAATGGAGGCGAGTTTCATGGCTGGATGGCCTTTGAAGAAGAGCGCGCGACGCGTTTTTTCGCCGCGCTGCGCTGCCCGGTCGCATCGACGCCGAGCCATTGCATTGCGACGAGTAGAGGCATCGTCATGATGAAAAACAGAATCGTGTAGGCGCTGCCGATCTCGATGCGCAACGACGCGTAGGTGTCCGCGAGACCCACCGGCAGCGTCTTGGTATCGGGCGTGTGCAGCATCCACGTGAGGTTGAATTCGCCGATCGAAAGCGTCAGCACCGCCAGCGCACCGGCCACGATGCCGGGGCGCGCATTGGGCAGCACGATCGTCACGAAGCGCTGCAGGAAGCTCGCGCCGAGACTCGCCGCGCCTTCCTCGAGCGTGCGCAGATCGCTGCTCGCGCACACCGCCGCGACCGCGCGCACCATGAAGGGCAGCGTGAACACCACATGCCCGACCACGATGAACGCCACGCTCATGCGGAACATCGTGAAGCCGCCGTACACCACCAGCAGCGCAAGCGCGGACGCGAGACCGGGCAGTGCGATCGGCAGCACCAGAAACTCTTCGATGATGCGCGAGAGCCGCGTCTTGCTGCGCGCGAGCACATAACCCGCGGGCACACCGGTCAAGAGCGTGATGAGCAAGGTCGCCGCCGCCACTTCGAGCGAGAGAAACACCGAGCTGTGATACTGCGTCCACACTTCACCCAGCCAGCGCAGCGTGAGTCCGCTCGACACGCCCTTGAAGTAGTTGACCGTCAGGCCCGCCATGATCGACATGACGACCGGCACGATCAGAAACGCGCACAGCAGCAGCGTGACGAGCCATTGGCCGGTTGCGAGCCACGTTCTTGCGTCCGGCCAGCCAAGCCGGGAGCGAGGCTTCGCTGACGGTTGCAGAGAGGTTGTGATGGAGTTCATTGAAGTCCTTTCCTCCGCTTTGGAAGCCGCAGGTTTTGAAACGCCGTTCATGCGCTTGCCGCCACGGCCGAGCCGCTTACGCTGCGCGCCAGGGCCAGCACCGCCCACGTCACGATGCCGAGCACGATCGAGAGGCCCGCGGCCGTCACCATGTTCGCGTTGAGGGTGAACTCGGTGTAGATGGTCATCGGCAGTACGTCGATGTCGGTGGCGAGCGTGAACGCTGTGCCGAACGCGCCCATCGCGGTGGCGAAGCACACCGCGCCCGCCGCGATCAGCCCGGGCGAAAGCGCGGGCAACACGATGTCGCGCGTGATGCGCCATGGCGACGCGCCGAGCGAACGCGCGGCTTCTTCAAGCGATGCATCGAGCTTGGTCGCCGAAGCCATCACGGTGACGATCACGCGCGGAATCGAGAAGTACAGGTAGCCAAGAAAGAGCCCGCTCATCGAGTAGGCGAAGACCCAGCGGTCGCCCGTGAGTTTCAGCGAGAGCGCGCCGATGAGGCCCTGGCGTCCCGCCAGCATGATGACCATGAAGCCGACCACCACGCCGGGAAACGCCAGCGGAAACGTGAGCAAGGCAAGCAGCGTGCGTTTCAAAGGAAACTCGCGCCGCGCCAGCAGCAGACCCGCGATCACCGAGAGCACCAGCGTCGCCGCCGTGACCGCCGCGGACAGCAGCACGGTCGCGCCGAGACTCGACATGTAGCGCGGATTCGTCAGCATCGCGCGATAGGTGGCGAACGCGTGGCCGTCGCCGCTCAACTGCGCGAGCGCACCCATTGGCAGCAGCCAGAAGGCGATGAACACCGCCAGCGCCGGCGCGATCAACGCGATGCGCCAGCGCAGCGGGAACGTGATGTCGTTCAATGCATCACCTGCAAGTAGCGCTCGCCGAAGCTCGACTGCTTCTCGGCCATCTTGCCGAAGTCCACCGGTTTGGCGCGCGCATAGTCGCTGGCCGGCAGGAATTTGGCGGCGGTTTCCGGGCTCATCGCGTTCGCGCGCACCGGACGCAGGTAGGCGTCGGCCCACAGCTTCTGGCCTTCGTCGGAGAGCACGAAGTCGAGCACTTTCTTGCCGTTCGCTTCATGCGGCGCGCCCTTCACGAGACTCATCACGTACGGCACCGAGATCGTGCCTTCCTTCGGAATCACGAATTCGACGTTCGCGTGATCCTTGTACTTCGCGCGGTAGGCGTCGAAATCGTAGTCGAGCAGGATGGGGATTTCACCGGACATCACGCGTGCATAGGCGGTCTGCTTCGGCACGATCGGCGCGTTGGCCTTCAGCTTGCGAAACCAGTCGAGGCCCGGCTCGAAGTTATCGAGCGTGCCGCCGAGCGCCTGGTTCACCGCGACCGCGCCCGCATAGCCGACAAACGCGCTCGACGGATCCAGGTAGCCGATCATGCCTTTGTACTCAGGCTTGAGCAGGTCGGCCCACGAGCGCGGCACCGGCTTGCCTTCGAGTGCGTCTTTGTTGACGAAAAAGCCCAGCGTGCCCGAGTGAATCGAGAACCAGTAGCCTTGCGGGTCTTTCAGGTTGGCGGGAATGTCGTCCCAATGCGCGGGCTTGTACGGCTGGATCACGCCCTTGTCCTTCGCCTGGAAAGCGGACGAGACGCCGAGATACACGACGTCGGCGACCGGGCTCTTCTGCTCGGCCATCAGTTGCGCGATCGACTGACCGGAGTTCTTGTTGTCGAACGGCACACGAATGCCGGTCTTTTGCTGGATCGCCTTGATCTGGCTCGCCCAGTCGGCCCATTCGGGCGGGCAGTTGTAGCAGATCGCGGACTCATCGGCGTGCGCGGCTTGCGGTGCGATCGCGACGAGCGCGGCGGCGACCACCATGCAGGCCGACAGCGCGGCGGCCGTGGTGCGAGCGAGGCGATGCCAGAGCGGCCGGAGCGGTTGGATTGGCGAAGCGAAATGTTTGGAAGAGCGGGTCACTGCGGGTCTCCAGGAGAAGAAGCGAGCGGGTGGTTCGGGTTTTGGGGTGGGTGACGCAAAGTCGTCTTGCAGGGCAGCGGGGTAAACGTTTTCATGTCGGCATGTGTCGGTGCATGTCGCGCTTATTTGGTCGACGCGCGCTTGCGCGGCGCTTCAGGCGAATGGCCGTTCGGCGGGCATTGACGTACGCGTGGGCGTTGCGTCGTCGCGGCTCGAAATCGCCGCGATGGTGGCGCCTTGGCGCAAGCTGTGCGGCAAGGTCAGCGTGAGCGAGGTTTCGCTCAACGCTTCGTACGTGCCGGTGACGCGTGCCAGCAAACGCTGCCAGGCCGCGCAGCCGATCGCGCGATTCGGTGCGCAGATGCTGGCGAGCGCGGGCGACAGCAGTTCGCCCATTGCGAGGCCGTCGAAGCCGAGAATCGACATGTCGTGAGGAATCTGCAGACGCGCCCGGCGCAGGCCGCGCATGACCACCATCGCCAGCAGATCGTTACTGCAGAAGAGCGCGCTCGGGCGGTTCGGGCCGCTCGTGAGATGAGCGAGCACCGAGGGCGACAGTTCTTCGGCGTTGAAATCGACTTCGAGCGCCGGTGCCGGCGTGAGGCCGGCCTGCTGCATCGCCTGCGAATAGCCCAGATGCCGCTGCCGGGCGCGATCGGAAGCGGCCAGCGTGCCCGCGAGCATGAGGATGCGGCGATGGCCGTGCGCTATCAGCATGCGCACGCCGTCGTAGGCGGCCAGACGATTGTCGACCGAGACCGACGGGCGACGCACCGTGTCGTTATGCATCAGCACGTAGAGCAGCCCTGCGCGGTCGAGTTCGTCGAGCAGCGGGTGCGTGTCGGCGTCGGCGACGGTCAGGATCAGGCCTTCGACGCGGTGTTCGCGCAGCGTTTCGATGGCGTGACGTTCGCGGTCGGCGTCGTACTGCGTGGTCATCAGCATGAGCCGGTAGCCTTGCGCCGAGGCGAGTTCGTCGATACCTTGCAGGCACTCGGCGAACACGGGGTTGGCGAGCGTCGGCAGGATCACGCCGATCAGGCGCGTGCGTTCGCCGCGCAATTGCCGGCCGAGCGGGCTGGGGCGGAAGTTCAGGGCGTCGATGGACTGACGCACCTTGTCGAGTGTGACCGGGTTAACGGTATGCGGCGCGTTGATCGCGCGCGACACGGTGGCGATGGAGAAGCCGGCGTGGGCAGCGACATCTTTGATCGTCGGGGTCATGGTTTCCGCTCGGGTGTAAACGTTTTCGTGAGCGGATTATCGGGAAGGTTTGTGACTTGAGGATGACGTTGGTATTTGTGGATACGACTTGGGGAACTGGAGGCGGGCGGAGCGTCGGCGGGGCGGTTTGGTACGCCCGGCGGGCAATGGTAGAATTCGCGTCCACACGCGTTTCGACCCCCGCCGGGGTGATGAAATTGGTAAACATAGCGGACTTAAAATCCGCCGCCTCACGGCTTGTCGGTTCGAGTCCGATCCCCGGCACCAGCTATGTCCTCCAGCAGCTGCCAAACTTGCGAACGAAATCGGGAGCGGCGAGGTCTCGACCGTGCCCATGGCCGCTCTGCGTCTGGACCAACGGGCGTCGACCATCTGTTTGGCTCCAATGATTCTGGTGCGTTGTCCCATCCCGGACCGACGTCAACGTTGCGCCTAACGGATTTGAGCCAGGCCGCCAGTAGCATTGCGCCGTGTCAATAATCGACTGATTTGCGGAAGTTTCGCTATTGAGACGGAATCATCGTGCGGGTTATAAGTGTGAAGGGCTGGAAAAGCTCAGTATCGCGGCCGGCATTCTCTTTCGCAATTTTCGCGTCAGGCCGCGTCCCCACAACCCAGCAAGGAGGCCGGCCGATGGCGGACCTGCGAGACGCGCGACGTACGATATCCGGGCGTCGACGGCATTGCTCGGGTAGGGCGCCGCATAAGCGTTCGATGGCAACGTACCTGAGCGCTGCCGCACTTGCCGCTAGCGCACTGCTCGCCGTGTCAGCCTGTGCGGACAATTCGCTGCTGCCCGACGATCCGCCCGCGAGCGGGCACCCCCTGTGGATGGTGCCGATCAGTCAGACCGACCGCTGGGCGATCAACATGGCCGTTGAGCGGTACGGCATGGGAGACTCCCCTCCACATGGCGGCGGCGGCGGGGCGGTCTGCTGTTACCCCAGCCCCAGGGACTGGGGCAAGCCGGTCACCGTCCACTGGACGTGGGGCACGGAACTCGATCCGAAAACGAAGGCCGTGATCAAAGCACGCGAACCCCATTCAATGATCTTGCATTTCCCGCCGGGCGGCCCCGCGAGGGACGACCGCTACCTGTGCTTGATCTTGCGCGAACACGACACGGCCGAACTGGCGTTCTCGCGCGCCGCCACGCGTTGCGCCACAAAATAGCCCCGCAACCATAAGGATTCCCACATGACTGTACGTCAGGCGGGCGCGCCTGTCAGTGACGCCGAGCTGGACCACGCTGCTGCATGCGGAGCGATCAAGCGGATCGCCGCTGAATTCCCCAGCGATCTGAAGGCTCGCATACAGTGCCGGCTTTATCCGAAGCTCAGTTTCTTCTTCGACGGTACGGGCAACAACCTGTACCAGGAACTGCAAAAGCCTGAGCAGGAGCAGGCGTTGTCGAACGTGGCCAAGCTGTATCTGGCGGCGATCGACGATCCCGCCAGACAGGGTGCTACGCCTCGATACTTTCCCGGCGTCGGTACTCCGTTCCAGATCCCCCGGCGCGTGCCTGGCTATGCTGCCGAACTAGTGCGCAATGATCCCGGCGGGATGGCGGGCATGGGTCTGGGCGTCGGGGGACAGACGCGCATCGATGCGGCGCTCGCCGAATTTGCCATGATCCTCGGCGAGGACTGGAGCGCAGGAGCACAGCGGCACATGCCGTTTATCAGTCTTGCGGTGTTCGGTTTCTCGCGCGGTGCGACGGAGGCTAGAGCTTTCGTGCGCAAGCTGCTTTCGCGTTGCGTCGACAAGGACGGTCAACCATGCTGGATCAATAGCAATCTGTTGCGCATTCCGCTGCGCATCACCTTCCTGGGACTGTTCGATACGGTCGCGTCGGTGGGTGGGCCGGGTCTGCATCTGGACTGGGCATCCGAACTGGCGATACCACCCGAGGTCGAGCAATGCGTGCACTACGTCGCTGCTCATGAGGTCCGGCAGGCGTTTCCGCTCGACTCGGTGCGTGTGGATCGGACCTACCCGGCCAACTGCGAGGAAGTGGTCTATCCCGGCGTGCATTCGGATGTCGGCGGCGGCTACGCTCCGGATCAACAGGGCCGCGGCAATCTGCTCGCGCGCATTCCGCTGCGCCACATGTATGCGCAAGCGCTGGAGGCCGGTGTCCCGCTGCTGTCGTTGGACAGGATTCAGGCAGACCGACAAAGCTACTTTGAGCTCGAGGACGACGAACCGGTGGTGAAGTCGTACACAGATTACACGGCGGCTTTGCCCGCCGCAAACGGCGATGATGTGGAGTCGCTGATTCACGTGCATCGCCGCCTTGATTTTCAGTGGCGCGGCGGCCTTGCCCGGAGGGGCGAAGACTCCCGTGTGCTCGGGCAACTGGTTGGACGCGGATTGCCTTCGGCGGCCTGTCAGGCGGTGCCGGCGACCACCGATGATGACCATCCCGAGTGCGATCCGGCCGGCTGGACGTATGCGGTCACGCCCAATCTGGAAAAGCAGGCGGCTCAGTTGTTGGGGGAACAGCGACGCCTCGCGCTTCAGGTCACATTCCTTCGCCATCCTGTCGAGCGCCATGCGGACAGCCGGGACTGGCCGCCCGCCAGGCCGCGCGAGCGTACGGCCTATGAAAACCTCATCCTGTCGGCATGGGACAATGCCTGCGCTGTGCCTCCCGCGGCGGATAGCCTGCTGGCGGAGCATGTCCACGATTCCGTGGCGCACTTTACTTCGTGGCCGTGTGCCCTGTACGATCCGCGCCGTGTCTATTGTGACCACGCGAGATACTACGCCGCGAGGCCGTGGCTTGGACCGCGCCCGGAGATGATGACCGGCTGAGTTCGTGGGTCGCGCGGCCATTCGCCAAGGGCGCGAACCTGTTGGGTGGGCGGCTTCTGCTCACTCGCTGGTGAAAGCGCACCCGAAGAATTTTGGGGCGGAGATGTTCCGCCATCGCCCGGATTCCAGGGCCCGGCTTGTATCCATTCTCTGTCCCGTATCACCAGCGGACCTTCGCGAAGCCGCAGCGCCGGCGAATGGTCGGATCGTCGAGTCGCGCATCGGCGGTCCTCGGGTTGAGCATGACGAACAGCGCGGCGGGTTTCCCCGGCGACAACGCTTCGCCGGCGCACATCAGCCCATAACGATAGGTGCCGCACGGGCTGATAACGGCGCTCCCGATTTCACCACCCAATCCCCGGCAAACGATGCGGCGCATAATGACGAAATCCCCTGATCAGGATGATGGAGGCAGACGTGAATACTTATGCTATCGACGCCATTCGCATCAACCCGGCGAGCGACAGGATCACCCACGTGCGCTGGGCTCCCGTCGACCCGTCGACGCGTGACTGGTTGTCCCCCACGTCGATCGTCGAGGTGGCGGACGTGGTCGCCGCAATGCGCCGGGGCGACGCTGTCTGGTCCCTTTTTACGCTCGGTGGCACGCGGTTTCTGGGGCCCAAAATCGTGCCCGTCTCCCACACCGACGGCCACGATGGGATCGACACGGATGTCCCTGGCGCCCACGTCGAAAAATGTATCGACGACCTGCCGCGCGTCTGATCGCTCTATCTTCAGCGCCGTCGACGATCAGCCGCCGGAAAAACTACAATAGCGGTTTCTGCATGGCTTGAACCCGAGGTGCCGATTCGGCGTCCGGGGTTCAAGCCATCGGCTCGGTTGATGCAATCCGCACGTCGATCTGCATTACGAGTGTTTCCCACCAGGCCAACCCAACCCCAAGCGAGAAAATCAATGGCCAACGAAAAATCAAAGCGCGCACGCCGTGCTGCCGAAAGCCTCTTCGGGGATTTGCCGACCACCAGCAACACCGAGGCCAGCCGGCCCTCGAATCCTTTCGACAACGACCCGTTCGACAATCCCGCCAGCGTCACGCCGAGCGGAGACGAACTGGTCGTCCTGCCCGGCCAGTTCGAACTGCCGCCCGGCTATGCGGACGCGGCCGCCATGCGCGATGCGCTCGCCCGCGTCTGGCGCATGGACTGGATCAAGGTGGGCAAGGGCGAATGCGTAGTCAGGCTCCCGGTTGGATGGCGCGCGGACAAATCCGTGGACGGCGTTTTGCGGATCGAATCCGCGGGCGTCGTTCGTGCGCAGGGCCGCATCGTGGAGGGCGCCGCATTGCAGATTCTGCCGCGCTACTACCTGAAGGCCGAATTTCATGAATCGAACGACCATTGCCGGATCGTCGTGCGGGATCGCGGCCGTAACAACGGCGTCCTGAAGGATTCGTTCTGGGACACGCGCAGCGGCCCGAACCATCCGCAGTGGAAGATTCTGTCCGACTGGCTGGACAAGGAATACCCGGATCATCGTGACCCGCTTCGGTATTGGGACGATTGCGAAGCCAATCGCCGTGGCGTTTGAGCAGGTGCCGAGCGCAACCATGTCCCACCTGAAATATTTGACTGGCTACTCGCCCACGCTTCAGGAAAAAGTCAAAAAGCTGATCGCCGACGACCAGCTCGGCCAGTACCTTGCCGCGCGCTATCCGAACACGCACGACGTGCAAACAGACCGGGCGCTGTACGCCTACTGCGCCGACCTGAAACGCGAACACCTGCGCAGCGCGGACCAGATCGACAAGGTCGCCTACGACAGCAAACTCGACGTCGTGCGTCACGCACTAGGTTTGCACACGAGCATCTCCCGCGTGCAAGGCGGCAAGCTGAAGGCGAAGAAAGAAATCCGCATCGCGTCGCTGTTCAAAGCGGCGGCGCCGGAATTTCTGAAAATGATCGTGGTGCACGAACTCGCTCATCTGAAGGAAAGCGACCACAACAAGGCCTTTTACCGCCTGTGCGAGTTCATGCAGCCGGGTTACCACCAGATCGAGTTCGATCTGCGTCTTTATCTGACGCAGCGCGAGCTGGCAAAAAAGCCCGTCTAACGATCAAGCCGCGATCGCCTCGACTTCGGAGGCCTTCAACAGAACCGGAATGGACTTCGACGTCGGCGTGCCCGCGCCATCGGCGACCGACGACAGCGGCACGAGCGGATTCGTCTCCGGATAATAAGCGCCGAGACAGCCGCGAGGAATGTCGTACTCCACGAGCAGAAAGCCATCGGCGTGACGCTCGATGCCGTCGGCCCACACGCTCGTGATATCCACGCGTTGTCCCGCCGCGAAACCGAGCATCGCGAGATCGTCCTTGTTGGCGAACAACACGCGACGCTGTCCGTACACGCCGCGATAACGGTCGTCGAGGCCGTAAATCGTCGTGTTGTACTGATCGTGTGAGCGGGTCGTCATCAACGTCATCAGGCGCTCGCCGTGTTCCTTGCGCGCTTGATGGATCGGCGTCGCCATGTCGATTGCGTGCACCAGGAACTGTGCCTTGCCGCTCGGCGTCTTCCATATCCGTTCGCGCGACGCGACGCCGAGGTGGAAGCCGCCGGGATTCTTCAAGCGCTCGTTGTAGTCGGTGAAGCCTTCGATCACTTGCGCGATGCCGTCGCGGATCAGCGAGTAGTCCGCGGCCTGCGCGAGCCAATCCACTTTCGCGCTGCCGAGCGTCGCATGCGCCATGCGCGCGACAATCGCAATTTCCGACAGCAGATTCTCCGACGCCGGTTTGTTCATGCCGTACGAGATATGCACCATGCTCATCGAATCCTCGACGCTCACGCCTTGCGCCACGCCGTTCTGCAAGTCGATTTCGGTGCGGCCGAGCGTCGGCAGAATCAGCGCGTCGCGTCCATGGACGAGATGGCTGCGGTTCAGCTTGGTCGTGATATGCACGGTGAGGTCGCACGAACGCATCGCTTCCCACGTGCGCGGCGTGTCGGGCGTCGCGATCGAGAAATTGCCGCCCAGGCCGATGAATACCTTCACCTTGCCGTCGAGCATCGCCTGAATCGTGTTGACGACGTCGAGTCCGTGCTCGCGCGGCGGTTCGAAATCGTAGACTTCGCCGAGCTTGTCGAGAAACGCCTGTGTCGGCCGTTCCTCGATTCCGACCGTCCGGTCGCCTTGCACGTTCGAGTGGCCGCGCACCGGGCACAGGCCCGCACCGCGCCGGCCGATATTGCCGCGCATCATCATCAGGTTGGACAGGATCTGCACCGTCGGCACTGAATTCTTGTGCTGCGTGAGGCCCATGCCCCACGTCGCAATCACGGCGCGCCCCTTCACGTAGATGTCGGCGAGTTGCAGCACGTCTTCGAACGGCACGCCGGCTTCGGCGACGATCGTGTCCCAGTTCTCGGCGCGCAGATCATCGGCGAAGGCGTCGAAGCCGACGGTATGTTCGGCGATGAACGCGACATCCAGAACGCGTTCGAGGCCCGACGCCAACGCTTCGTCGTCGAGCTCGATCACGCGCTTGGCGACGCCCTTGATCAACGCGAAGTCGCCGCCGACTTTAGGGCGAATGAACACGGAGCTGATCTTCGTGCTGCCCATCGTCAGCATTTCCACCGGATGCTGCGGGCTCGCAAAGCGTTCGAGGCCGCGCTCCTTCAGCGGATTGATGGACACGATGGTCGCGCCGCGCTTGGCGCACTCGCGCAGTTCGCCGAGCATCCGCGGATGGTTGGTGGCCGGATTCTGGCCGAAGATCAGCAGCGTGTCGGCGTGTTCGAAGTCGTCGAGCGTGACCGTGCCTTTGCCGATGCCGACCGTATGCGGCAAACCCCGGCTGGTCGCCTCGTGGCACATGTTCGAGCAGTCGGGGAAGTTGTTGGTGCCGTACATGCGCACGAACAGCTGATAGAGGAAGGCGGCTTCGTTGCTCGCGCGGCCCGAGGTGTAGAAGGCGGCGCGGTCCGGATCGTCGAGCCGCTTCAGGTGATCGGCGATCAGGTCGAACGCTTCGTCCCAGCCGATCGGCACGTAACGGTCGCTCACGGCGTCGTAGACGAGCGGGTCGGTCAGGCGGCCGTGCTGTTCGAGTTCGAAGTCCGACTGCGTCATCAGTTCGGCGATCGTATGTTTCTCGAAGAACGCCGGCGTCACGCGTTTGCTGGTCGCCTCGGCGGCCACGGCCTTCACGCCGTTTTCGCAGAACTCGAAGGTGGACGCATGCTCGCGATCCGGCCACGCGCAGCCGGGGCAGTCGAAGCCGTCTGGCTGATTCTGCTTGAACAGCATGCGGTAGTCGCCGCCCGTCACCTTTTCCTTGATCAGGTTGATGGCGACGTACTTGAGCGCACCCCAGCCAGCGGCGGGGTGCGTATAGGGTTCGATGCGAGCTTCGGGTTTCTTCATGATGTTGCCGCCGGATCGGGCTTGAACGAGGCTGTTGAGCCGATAGGTGCAAGCCTACTGTGTTCCAAAAAAGGCGCAGCATACAGAAAATTGGAAAGGGAAGGGATACAGTTGATCGGTTTTGCCCTAGACTGGCGCTTCAGCCCACGCTTGCGCTCGACTCAAGTCCTTGAAACTGTACGAAAAACTCGCCGATGAAATGACCGAAGCCGTGCGCCGCGGCGTGTTCGCGGCGGGCGAGCGGATTCCGTCCGTGCGGCAGGCGAGCCAGCAGCATGGCGTGAGTATCAAGACCGTGTTGCACGCGTACGCGTTGCTGGAAAGCCGGGGGATTGTCGAAACGCGGCCGCAGTCGGGCTATTTCGTGCGCGACGCGGTGGCGCGGGCCGTGGCGCTCGACGAGCCGCGGCCCGGCCGTCTTTTGACGCCGCACACACCGCCGGTGGCCGCGGCGGTGGACGTGAGCCGCCTCGTGCTGTCGACTTTGCGCAGCATCCGCGCGCACGACGCCGTGCCGTTCGGCTCGCCGTATCCGGATCCGTCGCTGTTCCCGTGGCGGCGCATCAACCAGTACGCGAACGCGATCGCGCGACGCCACGCAAGTTGGAACCTGATCGACGACCTGCCGCCGGGCAACCCCGAGCTGATCCGGCAGATTGCCCGCCGCTATGCCGAAAACGGCGTACCGGTCGACCCCGACGAAATCGTCATTACGCTCGGCGCGACAGAAGCGATCAACCTGAGCTTGCAGGCGGTCGCCAAACCCGGCGACACGGTGGCCGTCGAATCGCCGACTTATTACGCGATGCTGCACGCCATCGAGAGGCTCGGCATGCGCGCAATCGAGGTGGCGACGCATCCCGTTCACGGCATCGACATCGAGGCCTTGGCTCAAGTGATCGCCGAACAGAAGATCGCGGCCTGCATGGTGATGCCGAACTTTCAGAATCCGCTTGGTTTCCAGATGCCCGATGCACGCAAGCGGCAACTGGTCGAACTGCTGGCGGCGCACGAGATACCGGTGATCGAGAACGACGTCTATCAGGAGCTTTACTTCGGCGAGACGCGGCCATCGACCTTGAAGAGCTTCGACACGAAAGGGCTCGTGCTGCACTGCGCATCGTTTTCGAAGAGTTTGACCGCGTCGTACCGGATCGGCTGGGCGCTGCCGGGACGCTATCGCGCGCAGGTCGAGAAGCTGAAGTTTCTCAATACGCTGACCACGCCGTCGGTGCCGCAAGTCGCGGTCGCCGATTATTTGCGGCAGGACGGCTACGATCGGCATCTGCGGCACGTGCGCAAGGTTTATCGGCAGCAGGCCAGCATCATGATGGCGATGGTGCAGCGGTTTTTCCCGGTCGGCACGCGCATGTCGACGCCGCTGGGCGGCTACGTGCTGTGGGTGGAACTGCCCGAGCGGGTCGATTCGATGCGGCTCTACCAGGCGGCGCTCGCGCGCAGCATCACGGTCGGGCCGGGCATGATGTTTTCGACGCGTAACGATTTTCGCCACTTCATCCGGCTCAACTACAGCTATCCGTGGACCGCGCAGACCGAAGCGGCTTTGAAGACGCTCGGCGAACTGGTCATGCAGATGGCGTAAAAAAGGAGGAGACACTGACTATGGAAGACGACGAACTCGATCCGGTGCTGGTCGCCATCTTGACGCAATTGTGGCGCGCGCATAGGGAAACGCCGGGCGGCGCGTGGTCGCTCGCCAAGCTGTCGAAGCAGGCTGGCGTGCCGATGAGCGGCTTGCGCCGGCAGTTGACGGCGCTCGTCGACGGCGGCCTGGTGGACACGACGTTCAATGAGGAAGGCGCGGGCACGGCGCGTCTGAGCGAGCTGGGCCAAAGTCTATGCGGCGAGTTATTTGGCGACGGCAACGGCAACGGCGACGGCGATGCGCCCGACGAGGATCAGGCGGAGCCGCAGCCGAAGCTTCACTGACTGCGAGCGCGGCTCGCCTGAGCGTGGCTTTAAAGCTGGCTCATCCCGCCATCGGCGATGATTTCCGTACCGACGATAAATGCCGACTCCGGCGCCGACAGATGCAGCACGGTCGAGGCGATTTCTTCCGGCGTGCCGAAGCGGCCCACCGGCACCTGGCCGAGAATCTGCGCGGCGGTGGCTTCGAGCGCGGCGGCGTCGAGGCCGAGCTTGCCGTACAGCGGCGTTTGCACCGGGCCGGGACTCACCACATTGACGCGCACGCCTTGCGGCAGCAGTTCCGACGAAAGCGTCTTCGCCAGCGAAATCACCGCAGCCTTGCTCGCCGCATACACGGACGACGCCGGCATGCCGATATGCGCATTGATCGAGCCGTTGATCACGATCGACGCGCCGCGATTGAGCAACGGCAGCAGTGCCTGAATCTGGAAGTAGGCGCCCTTGACGTTGGTGTTGAACATCGCGTCCCAGAAGGCTTCGTCGACGTCCGGGAACGGCGCGAACTTCGCGGTGCCGGCGTTGACGAACACCGCGTCGAGGCGGATGCCGACGGCGCTGATCGCAGCCGCCAGTTCACGCGCCGACGCCACCGAGCCGGCGTCGTTGCGCACTGCGACGGCATCGGCGCCGAGCGCCTTTCTTGCCGTTTCGAGGGCGGCGGCATCGCGGCCGGTGATGACCACGCGGGCGCCTTCATCGGCGAATGCCTTGGCGGCTGCGAAGCCGATGCCGCTGCTGCCGCCGGTGACGAGAACCGACTTACCTTGGAAGCGAGTCATTTTGAATCTCCGAAAGAGTGTTGCGGGTTGGTGAGAGTGATATTGCGCCTGCGCGGCGGCCTTGCCGTACCATTTCTCCGACGCACTCGTTCGAAAGTATCGAACATGTTGATGGCGGGACCAAAATACGAGCTTGGTTATGGGCGGAATAACGGGAAATAATTTTTCCGCTGAAATTGACCTTCGAATATGGCCCCCTATGCTGGAGCCTTGCCCGGGTTATCCCGAGCGCTGGGGCAGGCACCTTCAACCATCTTCGGAGAATCCATGAAAACAACGCTGGCGCGAGCGCTGCATCGTTCACTGCGCATCAAAACCGTCCGGACCGTCCTCGCTGCCGCGCTTGGCGCGACGCTGGCATTCAGCGCCGCGGGGGCGTCGGCCGCCGCCACGCAGCCGATCGGCATTGCCTTCGTCTATCTCGGCAATCCGGGCGACGCCGGCTGGACCTACGCGCACGAACAGGGCGTGAAAGCGCTCGAGGCGAAATACGGCGACAAGATCAAGGTGACGCGCGTCGAGAACGTGCCGGAGTCGGCGGATTCGGAGCGCGTGTTCCGCGATCTGGCGTCCAAGGGCAACAAGATCGTGGTGGGTTCGAGCTTCGGCTTTCAGGATTTCGAGCTGAAGGTCGCCAAGGACTTCCCCGACGCCGTGTTCGAACATGCCACCGGCTACAAGAAGGCCGCCAACTTCGCGACCTATGACGTGCGCACCTATCAGAGCGCCTACCTGGCGGGTCTCGTCGCGGGCTATACGACCAAGTCGAACACGCTCGGCTTTGTCGGCTCCGTGCCGGTGCCCGAGGTGGTGCGCAACATCAACGCGTTCACGATGGGCGCCCGCTCGGTCAATCCGAATGCGCGCGTGAAAGTGGTGTGGATCAATAGCTGGTTCGATCCGGGCCGCGAAAAGCAGGCCGCCGAAACGCTGATCGGCCAAGGCGCCGACGTGCTGATCCAGAACACCGATTCGACGGCGACGATGCAGACCGCCGAGCAGAAGAAGGTGCATGCGTTCGGCTGGGACTCGGATATGAAGAAGTTCGGGCCGAATGCGCAACTCGGCGCATGCGTGAGCAACTGGGGCGTGTACTACACGCACCTGGTCGATCAGGTGATGGCGGGCACCTGGAACAATTCGCCGGTGTGGTGGGGGCTGAAAGAGAAAGCGATCGACCTCGCGGACATCAACACCGACGCCGTTTCGCCGGCCGCGCAAAAGGCCTTGAGCCAGAAGCGCGATGACATCATCTCCGGCAAGTTCAATCCGTTTGCCGGTCCGATCATGGATCAATCGGGCGCGGTGAAGGTCGCTGCCGGCAAGTCGTTGAGCGATCCGGAACTGCTGCGTTTGAACTGGTTCGTACAGGGCGTGGACGGCTCGCTGCCCAAGTAAAAATTTGCTTCGCTAATCTAACTATTATTCAAGGAGATCGCCCGTGAGTCTGACGGTTTCGACGGAGGCCGCCGCAGCGGCCGCCAACTATCCGCCGCAGGGTTTGACGCCCACGCACGAGCAGATCGTGCGGCATCTGCGGCATTCGAGCCGGGTGGCCGAGCGGGCGACGCTGCTGGGGCATCATCCGTTTGGCGCGGTGCTGGTCGGACCTGACCAGGAGACGGTGCTGATGGAACAGGGCAACGTCGACACGGTGAATCACGCCGAGTCGGTGCTGGCGCGCGTGGCGGCGTTGAACTTCACGCCTGAATATCTGTGGAGTTGCACGTTGTACACGTCGGTCGAGCCTTGCTGCATGTGTGCCGGCACGATGTATTGGGCCAACATCGGGCGGGTGGTGTTCGGCATGACCGAGAAGCGCTTGCTGGAGGCGACCGGCGATCACGCCGAGAATCCGACCATGAGCGTGGACTGCCGGTATGTCTTCGACCATTGCCAGAAACCGGTCGAGGTGATCGGACCGGTGCCCGAAGTGGAAGCCGAGGTGATGGCGGTGCAGCGCGGATTCTGGAGCAGCCGCTAGCGGTGCTTGTTGCGCTTGGTGCGCTTGCGCGAGAGAGAAGCGCGATGTGTGCACCCCTGCTTGAGTGCTCAAGCTCGCCGAGCCGACATGCATAGCATGCTTGGGTCATTGCGCGGCGTCGACCTGCATTTGCGCCGGCGCCAGCATCGCGATGCCGCAGAACCAGTCGCCGCCGCGCGGCTGATGTTTCCACTGTCCGCTGGTCGCCTTAAGCACGCTGGAACACTGCTCGCTCACCACGATCCCAGGATTCGCCGCCGTGCACTGACGCATCGCCACCTCGGTGAGTTGCGCGGGAGCCGTGAGCGGCCTGCGCCGCATGTCGGGGTCAACTGGCGTGGCGGATGGCGGCGGCGTGCCGGTTTGCATCCCTTCGATCAGCGTCTGCAGTTCCTCGATACGCGTCGCGTACCACGTCCCCAGACACGCCGCATCGCGGCAGTTCGCTTCACGCCATGCCCATTTGCTGTCGCTGTCGGTGAGAAAGGCGCGCCGGTTGCTGACCCGCCGACGCGCTTTCCAGTACAGTTGCCCCAGCGTGTCGTCGAGCTTCGAGAGCGCGGGGTTGTTGCAAATCATCTTCTCGGTTAGCGAGCGTCCCCGGTTGCAGTCGAAGCTGGTGGCATGGGCGACTGGATGCGCGAGCATCAGCGCGGCGATCAGAAGTGGGCGGATGACGGTCATTGCGGTCCCGGAAGTGCATGGCTTTTTCATGCAACGGATGATCGGCCGAGATGCCCGAACACGGACGTCCGAAAAACGCGTGACTTCAGGTGGGTGGTTACCAAATCTTGCCTCCCGCGGACGGCGGCAATCGACGGGGCAGTTGATTGGACGCTTGCAGGCACGTGCCGTGCAACTCGCCTATAAGCGGAGGCACGCGCGGCGCTACATGGCGAGGCGGCGTGCCGCGCGGGAACCACAAGCACTCACTACATCAGCAGGACCGGCCGGCAAGACACGCGGCGCTTGAAACGGGAGAAAAAATGAAACGACACCTCGTTCGATGTCTTAGATGTCTGTATGCGGCGGCCGGCGTGCTGGCCTTGCCCGCCGTGGCTTGCGCGCAGTCGCAGGCCTATACCAACACCACCGTCAACGTGCGCGCGGGCCCGGCGCCGGATTATCCGGTCGTGACGCAATTGCCCGGCGGAGTGCCGTTGAGCGTGATGGGGTGCATCAGCAGCTATCAATGGTGCGATGTCGCCGCGCCGAACCTGCGCGGCTGGGTGTATGCAGGCTCGCTCAGCTATCCGTATCAGGGCGCCAATGTGCCGGTAATGAACTACGGCACCGTAATTGGGCTGCCGATCGTGACGTTCTCCATCGGCTCGTATTGGGGCGACTATTATCGCGGCCGGCCTTGGTACGGTCAGCAATCGCGCTGGGCGCATCATCCGCCGCCACCTCCGCCGCGGCCGGGCGCGGGATGGCCGCCGGGTGGAAGACCGCCGGGGCATGACGGGGGAAGGCCGCCGGGTGGACCGCCTCCGGGGCACGGCGGAGGAAGACCGCCGGGTGGGCCGCCTCCAGGGAACGTTGGTGGGCGTCCGCCGGGCGGGCAGCCATCGGGCAATGCAGGTGGGCGTCCGCCGGGCGGTCAGCCACCGGGCAACGCGGGCGGACGGCCACCGGGTGGTCAACCACCGGGTAATGCGGGCGGACGGCCACCGAGTGGTCAGCCATCGGGTAATGCGAGCGGACGGCCACCGGGCGGCCAGCCACAGGGCAATGCGGGCGGACGGCCTCCCGGTGGTCCACAAGGTAACGCGGGTGGCCGCCCTCAAGGCAGTCCTCCGCAAGGCGGCGGAGGCAGGCCGCCGGGCGGCGGTAACGGCGGTGAAGGACAGGGCGGTGGCCACGGCGGCAACGGCGGTGGAGGACAGGGCGGTGGCGGCAGCGGTGGAGGTGGCCGGCCGCCGGACCAACACGGCTGAGCGCGATCTAGGCAAGTCGTCGCGAGGCGTCCCAGCGTAAATCGGGTTCCGCCTCCGCAACAGGCGGCGGCAGAACCCGAAACCCTGCCGGCGCGGCGCGCGCCGAGGGCGCCATCACCCGCTTGAGGCAAGTCGCCGCGCAGCTTCCCCCCGTGATTCGGGTTCCGACTCTGCAAAAGCGGAGGAACCCAAAACGCTACCCGCGCGGCGCCCGCCCAAAGCGCCATCACCCGCTCCAGAAAGGCCTTTGCGCGGTTTCCCCAACTCCATCAACCGGCCCGATTCGCCACGCCGTCTCCCATCCGCGACGAATTAAATTCGCCGGCCTCGCGTAAACCCCGGTGCGCCGCGTACACTAAGTTGCCGATGTCGGGTTAGGGGGCGCACATATGACTTGCGAAGCGACATCAGAAAACAAGCTGGAAGCAGCGCCTGAAGGCCGCTATGGATCGAATCTCGCCGAAGGCGTGGTGGCGTCGGAGCGCACGGTGTTGCGCTTGATCACCCGCAACACGCCGCTGCCGGAATTGCTTGACGAAGTATGCCGCCGCGCTGAAGCGCTGCTGGGCGAAGGCGCGTCCTGTTCAATCCTGTTGCTCGACGCCGACGGCGTCCACGTCAGAGTGGGTGGCGCGCCGTCGCTGCCGGCGCATTACAGCGCGGCGATCGACGGCACGGCGATCGGTCCACGGGCCGGCTCATGCGGCACCGCGATGTACGAGCGGCGCCTAGTCGTCGTCGAGGATATCGAAACCGATCCGCTGTGGGCTGACTTCCGGCACCTCGCGTTGCCGATCGGCTTGCGGGCCTGCTGGTCGGTGCCCTTTGAAAACGATTCCGGCGTGGTGCTCGGCGCCTTCGCGGTCTACTACCGCGTGCCGCGCCGTCCGGGCGCCGAGGAAGAAGCGATGCTGCGCGACATCGGGCACAGCGTCGGTCTCGCCGTGCATCAGGACACCATGGTCCAGCGCCTCGCGCACAGCGAGGAGCATCACCGGCTGGTGGTCGATCATCTGATCGAAGGAATCGTCGTGCAGTCGCGTGACGGCGTCGTGCTCGCCTGCAATCCGAGCGCGCAGCGCATCTTGCGCGCCACCCCGCAGATCGTCGGCCGCAGTATTCATACGGTGATGGTGCGCGCGTATCACGAAGACGGCTCGCTCGTCGTCGACGCTGCCCGCCCGACCGCGCAGGTGTTGAGCACCGGCAAACCGGTGCTCGGCGTGACGATCGGCGTGGAGCTGATCGGCGGCGACATTGTCTGGATCACCGAGAACGTCGTGCCGATCATCAAGCCGGGCGAGAGCGAACCCGGTTCGGTGCTGATCTCGTTCACCGACATCGGACCCGTGCGCGAGGCGCAGCGCCAACTCAAGTTCCTCGCCACCCGCGATTCGCTCACCGGCCTCTACAACCGCGCCTATCTCACCGAGCGGATGCGCGACCTGTTCACGCCGCACATGTCGTCCGGCATGGGCGAACTGGCGAGCGTCGCCGTGCTTTTCGTCGACCTGGACGGCTTCAAGAAGGTCAACGACACGGCGGGCCACGAGGCGGGCGACTCCCTGCTCTGCAGCGTGGCGGAGCGCCTCTCGGCGTGCATCGCGCCCGAGGACACGCTCGCGCGCGTGGGCGGCGACGAATTCGTGATCGTGATCAGCGCGTATGAAAACAGCGGGCATCTGATCGGCCTCGCGCGCCGCGTTCTCGACATGATCGCGGTGCCGTTCGCGGTGGCGGACAACGAGTACTACCTGGGCGCGTCGATCGGCATCAGCCGTTTTCCGGAAGACGGCCAGGACGTCGCCACGCTCATGCGCAACGCGGATTCGGCGATGTATCACGCCAAGCAGCGCGGCCGCAATAACTTCCAGTTTTTCACCGCCGAGCTGAATCAGCACCTGCAACGCCGCTTCACGATCGAGCAATCGCTGCGGCGCGCGCTCGCCGGCAACGAACTGAGCCTCGTCTACCAGCCGATCGTCGACAGCCACGACGGCCGCACGATCGGCGCGGAGGCGCTCCTGCGCTGGTACAACAGCGAGCTGGGCAACGTGTCGCCGGGGGAATTCATCCCCGTGGCCGAAGATGCCGGGCTGATCGTCGAGATCGGCGACTTCGTGCTGGCGCGGGCCTGCGAGCAGGTGGCGCAATGGCGGCGCACGCTGGCGCCGGAGCTGATCGTCGCTGTCAACCTGTCGCCGCGGCAGTTCAACGACGGCCTGGTGGAGCGGATCGAACGCTGTCTCGCGCAGTCCGGGCTCGAGCCGACGGCGCTGGAGCTGGAGATCACCGAACGGCTGCTGATGAGCGACAGCGAAACGGTCCTGCCGATGCTGAGCGCGCTGAACGCCATGGGCGTGCGCATTTCCGTCGACGACTTCGGCACCGGCTATTCGTCGCTGTCGTATCTGAAGCGCTTCCCGCTGCATAACCTGAAAATCGACCGCTCGTTCGTCGCGGGTTTGCCGGATCATCGCGATTCGATTGCGATTACTCAGGCCGTGGTGGCGATGGCGCACTCGCTCGGCATGAACGTCACCGCCGAAGGGGTGGAAACCGCCGAACAGGCGGCGTTCCTGCGCGCGATCGATTGCGACAAGCAGCAGGGCTATCTTTACAGCCGTCCGGTCGGGGCCAGTGCATATGCCCGCGCTTTGTGGGACGCACAGCTCAACGTCGCCGACGCCTCCTGAACCTGCCGGCCGTCCCGCACGCAAGCCCGGAACCCTTGCCGCGCTTGCGAATGCGGGCTTGCACGGCGCGCCGCGCGTACATCCCGACGGGATTGTTCGGTTTGCTGGACAAGTGACTTCGCGTTCGCGGTATTTATCCGCGAGGCCGGTCTCCCTAAAATCCTCCCATCGAAAGGTAAATTGAGCGCGATGCCGAAGCGGCGTCGTGCGATGGGAGTTGTCATGCCAGCTTTAATCAGAGACCAGCTTTACCGGCCGTCGGTGGTCCTACCGATGGTCGCCCTCATGCAGGTGATGGTGTCGCAAGATTTCAATCTCGGCCAGGTCGGCTGGGTGATGGCGTCACGCGGTGCACAGGCCGCGCTGCAACGTTCGCGCGAACTGATCTGCGCCGTGCATTGCCACGCCTGAGCACAACGGACGGAAAACAGCAGTCGTCCGCGACAATCCGCAACAATCCGCGGCAGTAGTGAGCAGCACAACATGGTGATTCCAGGGGCGAAGCGTAAGATGCTACGACCAGCACCCCAGCCTCGGGAGAGTCGCCATGCCACAGCACTTCGACGCAGTTGTGATCGGTACGGGACAAGGCGGCTCACCGCTCGCCGTGCGTCTCGCTAAAAGCGGCCGCGAAACGGCGGTCATTGAACGGGCTGCGTTTGGCGGCACCTGCGTGAACGTCGGCTGCACGCCGACCAAATCCTATGTGGCGAGCGCCCGCGCAGCGCATGTCGCGCGTCATTGCGCGGAACTCGGCGTGCAGGTGGGCGGCGCGATCAGCGTCGATCTGGCCGCGGTCAAGGCACGCAAGGACAAGATCATCGGGCAGTCGCGCGACGGCGTCGAAGCATGGCTGCGCGGCACGCAGAACATGAGCGTGTTCAAAGGCCACGCGCGTTTCACCGGACCGCGCGCACTCGCTATCAGCGGACCGGACGGCAATCTGCTCGACGAGATCAGCGCCGACGAAGTCTTCATCAATACCGGCACGCGCGCCGTCGTGCCGCCGCTCGACGGACTCGAGCGGATTCGCTACTACACCAACTCCAACCTACTCGATCTGACGGAATTGCCGAGTCATCTGGTGATCGTCGGCGCGAGTTATATCGCGCTCGAATTCGCACAGATCTTTCGCCGCTTCGGCAGCCAGGTGACCGTGCTGGTGCGCGGCGAACGCTTGCTCACGCGCGAGGATGCCGATTTCGCCGACTCCGTGCAGAAGGTACTCGCGCGTGAGGGTGTGGAATTTCGCTTCAATGTGCAGCCTTCGCGGGTGGAGCCGCATCCGCATCGCGAGAATGAAGTGTGCGTCGGCTTCGAGCAGAACATTCCCGCGCTCGAAGCATCGCACCTGCTGTTCGCGACCGGCCGTGAACCGAACACCGACGACCTCGGCCTCGCCGCCGCCGGCATCGCGGTGGACAAGCACGGCACGATTCCCGTCGACGGCCAGTTGCGCACCAACGTGCCGGGCGTCTGGGCGATCGGCGACGTCAACGGACGCGGCGCCTTTACTCACACCTCCTACGACGACTATCAGATCGTCGCGGCCAATCTGCTCGACGGCGCCTCACGCAGCGTCGATACGCGGATCATGGCGTACGCCGTGTTCGTCGATCCGCCGCTCGCGCGGGTCGGCGCCTCGGAGGCCGAAGTGCGCAAGTCCGGCCGCGACGCGCTGATCGCCACCATGCC
Source organism: Paraburkholderia phytofirmans PsJN (assembly GCF_000020125.1). Lineage (NCBI taxonomy): Bacteria > Pseudomonadati > Pseudomonadota > Betaproteobacteria > Burkholderiales > Burkholderiaceae > Paraburkholderia > Paraburkholderia phytofirmans. The sequence continues at coordinate 2,976,306 of NC_010681.1, read as the reverse complement.
GATGACACGGGTGGGCCGCGCGCGCGAACGCGGCGAGACCGACGGCTTCATGAAGGTGATGGTCGACAAGGAGAGCAAGCGGGTACTCGGGGCCGCGATTCACGGCATTGAAGGCGATGAGGCGCTTCACACGTTCATCGACATCATGACGGCGGACGCGCCGTATCCGACCTTGCAGTACGCGATGCATATTCACCCGACCATCAGCGAACTTGTTCCGACCTTGCTCGATGGACTCAAGCCCATGAAGTGAGCGGCGCGCACGAGCGGAGCACATACGATGAAGCGCGCAATAAGGAGCGGCAATCTGTTCGACCACGACGCATCCGCGGACGCGGGCGAGCAGATCGACGCGCTGGTCGAAGAGGGCGGCGTGAGCATCGAGCGGATCGTCTCGGTGGGCCACGCCAGCGCGCCGGGTTTCTGGTACGACAGTCCGCGCGCCGAGTGGGTCGTGCTGCTGAGCGGCGCGGCGGCGCTCGAATTCGAAGGCGAGGCCGAGCCTCACCCGATGAAGGCCGGCGATCACGTGCTGATCGGCGCGCATTGCCGGCATCGCGTGGCATGGACGAGCGAGCAGGAGCCCAGCGTGTGGCTCGCCGTCTATTACCCGGACGACGCTCCGACCTGAGCGCGGCAAACTGCCGATCGATCAGGCGCATCGACAAAGCGCCGGGCCATCGCGGATAATCGGCAACGGCGTGGGTCGTCTGCGGAACGCGGGCGACCGGTGCGCGCAACCGCATTCATCATCAGGAAATCAACCGATGGGCAAGGGACGTGTCGAAGCCTTCAGTGATGGCGTGATCGCCATCATCATCACGATCATGGTGCTCGAGCTGAAGGTGCCGGAGGGCTTCGATCTTGCCGCGCTGCGGCCTGTGCTTCCAGTGTTTTGCGCGTACGTGCTGAGCTTTATCTACGTCGGCATCTACTGGAACAATCATCACCACATGTTCCATGCCGTGCAGAAGGTCAACGGCGCGGTGCTGTGGGCCAACCTCCATCTGCTGTTCTGGCTGTCGCTGCTGCCGGCCGTCACGCATTGGGTCGGCGAAAACCATCTGGCTTCCTGGCCGACCGCGATGTACGGCGTGGTGCTGTTCATGTCGTCCATCGCATATTTCATTCTGATGGGCGTGCTGATCCGCGAGCACGGCAAAGACTCGGCGCTTGCGAGAGCCGTCGGCAACGATTTCAAGGGCAAGGTTTCGGTCGTGATCTATCTGACGGGTATCGCGCTGGCGTTTGTCGTGCCTTGGGTTTCGGCCGCGCTTTATACGCTCGCTGCCGCGTGGTGGCTGGTGCCGGACCGGCGCATCGAACACGTGCTGGAATCGTAAGCGTGCTGCTTGCGCTCAAGCTCGCGCTGGTGCCGGCGTTTCTCGCCGCGCTGACCGTGGCGGGACGCGTGTGGGGGCCGTCGGTGGCGGGCTGGCTCGCGGGGCTGCCGGTGGTCGCCGGGCCGATCGTGTTGCTGCTTGCGCTGGAGCGCGGGCCGTCGTTTGCGGCGCAGGCGTCGGCGGCTTCGATCGCGGCGATCGCCGCATCGGAAGCGTTCAATTTTGCGTATGCGTGGACTTGCCGGCGGGTGGCGTGGCCGCTCGCGCTGAGCGTCGGTATGGTCGGTTGGGTCGGCGTTGCATTTGTGCTCACGCAGCTTCCCGTTGGACTTGCATGGGCCGTGGTGGCGGCCTGTGTAGCCGTGGCGGTGTCGCAAAGCGGCTTGCCGCGCGTGAACGGTCACGTGCCCGCGGCGCGACTCGGACTCGGCGATCTTGCCGTGCGCATGCTCGCCGGGGCGCTGCTGACGGTCGCGGTGACCACGCTGTCCGCATCGATGGGCGCGACGTGGAGCGGACTGCTGTCGGTTTTTCCCTTGCTCGGCATCGTGCTCGCGGTGTCCGCGCAGCGCGCGCATGGTCCGGACTTCGTCGCCTTGCTGATGCGCGGCATGGTGATCGGCCGCGCCTCGTTCGCGGCTTTCTTTGCCGTGACGGCGACGATGCTGCCGCAGTACGGCGTGTGGATCAGCTTCGCGTGTGCCTTCGCGGTGTCGGTGATCGTGCAGGGCGCCACTAAACGGATGCTCGGCGCGAGACGGCCGGTGCAGGCGGTGTCGCGCGAACTCGCCGAGCAGCAGTCGACGGATTGAGTGGGCGGGATTTGCCGCGCTGATGACCGCGAAAAGCGGAGATGCCCGCTCAGCGAAACGACCGCGCACGCAGGCCGCTCATTTGCCCGATACTGCCAACATGACTTCGCGCACTCGACAACCCACACGCACACGAATCGGCCTGATCTCCGACACGCACAACCTGGTGCGCCCGGAGGCGTTGCAATATCTGGCCGGCTGCGACGCGATCGTTCACGCGGGCGACATCTGCAACGAAGCCGTGCTCGATGCACTCACGCGGATCGCGCCGGTCACGGCGGTGCGCGGTAACAACGACACCGGCGACTGGGCCGCGTCGTTGCCGACGCACACCACGCTGACCGTGCAGCAAGTGACGATTCTCGTCGTGCACGACATCGCCGATGTGGGCGCCGATCCGCGCAGCCAGGGGATCGACGTGGTGGTGACCGGCCATTCGCACAAGCCAATGATCAGCGAACGCGACGGCGTGCTGTTCGTCAATCCAGGCAGTGCAGGGCCACGGCGTTTCAAGCTGCCAATTTCTGCTGGAATCCTGATCGTCGAAGGTGCGCACGCGAGTGCGAGCTTCGATCCGCTGGTGTCATAAAAAAACGGGCCGGCAAATTTGCCGGCCCGCTCTCGGACTACTCGCGGCCAAGCCGCGCTAACCATCAAACAACCCGTGTTCAGGCACGTGCCGTAGCCGTAGCCGCATAACGTTCGTCCATCTCTTCGGCTTCACGCTCACCGCGCAACACCGCATGTGCTTCGGCACGCGTCGCAACGCACGGGCCCGAGCCCAGCAGCGGCTTGCGAGCGGTTTCGCGCAGTGCTACCACCGAGACGATACCGATCAGCGACGCGCCCATCAGGTAGTACGCGGGCATCATCAGATTGCCGGTACGGTCGACCAGCCACGCCGTCACGAGAGGGGTCGTCCCGCCGAACAGCGACACCGAAATATTGAAGCCGATCGCCAGCGCGCCGTAGCGGATTTTGGTCGGGAACAGCGCCGGCAGCGCCGACGGCATCACACCGGTAAAGCACGACAGCAGCACGCCCAGAATCATCAGGCCGCCGAACACCGGCAACACCGTGCCCATGCGGATCAGCAGCAGGGCGGGAATCGACAGCGCGAACAGACCCACGCAACCGAACAGCATCACCGGCTTGCGGCCGATCGTGTCGGACAGACGGCCGGCGGCGAGCGTCATCGGCATCATCAGCACCATTACGAGCAGCACGAGGAACAAGCCGTGCGTTTCGTTGAAGTGCAGCGTGGCCGACAGATAGCTCGGCAGATACGAGAGCGCCATGTAGTCGGTGACGTTGAAGATCAGCACGAGGCCGACGCACAGCAGCAGCGGCTTCCATTGCTGCGCGAGCAACTGACCGAACGACTGCTTCGGCACGGCTTTGTCCTCGGCTTCGCGTTGCTCGGCCTGCTTCTTGAACGCGGGCGTTTCTTCGAGCTTCATCCGGATGTACAGACCCACCAGACCCAGCGGGCCGGCGATCAGAAACGGCACACGCCAGCCCCACGAGAGCAGCGCGTCGTTCGAGAGCGTCGCGGTCAGCACGGCAACGGTGCCCGCGCCGAGCACGTAGCCGATCAGCGTGCCGAACTCGAGGAAGCTGCCCATGAAGCCGCGGCGCTTGTCGGTCGAGAATTCGGCGATGAAGGTGGCCGCGCCGCCGTACTCGCCGCCGGTCGAGAAACCTTGCACCAGACGCGCGACCAGCAGCAGCATCGGCGCGAAAATGCCGATCGTTGTGTAGCTGGGAATCAGACCGATCGCGAAAGTGCCGAGCGCCATCATGATCATGGTCATGGCGAGCACACGCTGCCGGCCGATGCGGTCGCCGAGCGGCCCGAACACCATGCCGCCCACCGGCCTCACGAGGAACGCCGCGGCGAACGTGCCGAACGTGGCGATCAACTGCGCAGCCGGACTGGCCGACGGGAAGAACACTTTGCCGAGCGTGACGGCGATGTAGCTATACACGCCGAAGTCGAACCATTCCATCGCGTTGCCGAGCGCCATGGCGCCGACGGCCCGCTTGAGGAGAGATTTGTCGACGACGGTGATGTCGTCGAGAGAGAGGCGTTGTTCTTCTTTGTGGTGTCGCCAGAAGCCGTTGCTGGAAGCGGTCAAGGTGAAAACTCCAATGACTGCGACGAAACTCATGATGCGCATGAACGTTCCGCCACGGTTGCTGGGAAGTGCGGTTTCGCGAGCAAGGCGAAAAGCATCTCCGTCGCCGTTGAAGGGCAATGGAGCGGGGCGCGATGGAAAACACAGCGCCCGTGCCTCGCGAGACAGATCGCGAAAAAACACTCGTCTAGATTGTGCTGACGTTGCACCTGCGTGGCCGTGGAAGGGGGGCAGGTGCATGAGGACGCCGGGGTGGCTGAAAGCCGGCCCATGCGCCGCGGGAAGGCTTGAAACGAAAAAGGCCGGTGCTTTATTCGCCGCTCACGGGTGACGCGAAACGGGGAAACGACCGACAAGCCTTCTTGTATAAAAACTGTTCAATTCGGGTTGGCACACGCACTGCGCGCCAGATTGAAGAGAACGTGAATGAAGGTGAAATGCTGTTGGAACGAGGCACATGATAGCACGATAACAGAGGATCGTGCAAACCCGCTGTCCGCCGAGGGCCCCGGCGGGCACGCTCAATCCCTTGCGGGGCGGGGGATCGAGCGGATCCTGGCGGTCTGGAAAAGGGGCTTAAGACCGTGCGGAAATGTACCGTTTGGAGAGTTTCCCCGGCGGTGTTGGAGGCGCGAATCGGTGGTCTCGATCGGTGCATCCGGTTGCGCGCGCAGACGAAAAAAATCCGCGCACGCGGCGCGGATTTCGGTCATGCAGTTTAAAAGCGCGAAAGCCTTTACTTTACTCAGCCGACGGCGGCACATAACCCTGTGCCGTGTCCGCGCCTTCACCGAAGAAAAACTTTTCGGTCTGCTTCATCAGATATTGGCGGGCGCGCGGATCGGCCATGTTCAGGCGGTTTTCGTTGATCAGCATGGTTTGCTGCTTCAACCAGGCCTGCCAGGCTTCCTTCGAGATGCCTTCGTAGATCCGCTTGCCGAGTTCGCCGGGCAGCGGCGGGAAATCGAGGCCTTCGGCTTCCTTGCCGAGCTTCGCGCATTGAACCATACGAGTCATGCTGTGCTTCTCCTAAAATCGGTGTGGGGGCGGACAGTCGCTATATAGGGCCGTTCAGAGCTGTTTCATCAGCACGAGCGACTTGCGCTGCCAGTTATAGAGTCGGCGGCGGTCTTCCGGGAGGTCGTCGACCGTGACCTTGACGAAGCCGCGCTTCAAAAACCAGTGTTCGGTACGCGTGGTGAGCACGAAAATGCGCGTCAGGCCGCGCGCCCGCGCGCGCTGCTCGATGCGCTTCAACAGCCGTTCGCCGTCGCCGGTGCCTTGCGCTTCGGGCGCGACCGTCAGGCACGCCATTTCGCCGATGCGCTCCTGCGTGTACGGATACAGCGCCGCGCAGCCGAACAGCACGCCATCGTGCTCGATCACCGAGAAATGATCGATGTCGCGTTCAATCTGGTGACGCCCGCGCCGCACCAGCGTGCCGTCCGATTCGAGCGGCTCGATCAGCGCGAGAATGCCGCCGACGTCGTCCGGCGTGGCTTCGCGCAGGCTTTCGAGGTTCTCGTACGAGATCATCGTGCCCACGCCGTCGTGCAGGAACAGTTCGAGCAGCAGGCTGCCGTCGAGCGCGTAGGGGATGATGTGCGCCCGCGCCACGCCGCCGCGGCAGGCGCGAATCGAGTGCTTCAGATAGAAGCCCGCGTCGCCGGTGACTTCACCGCTTTCGTGCAGCTTGTAGGCGTCGTCGAGCGACAGTTCGCGCACCAGTACGGGGCCTTCTTCGCCGGCTTCCATCAGGCCCGGCGTTTCGGTCAGGAACACGATCTTGTCGGCGCGCAGCGCGATCGCCGCGGCGGACGCCACGTCTTCCATGGCCAGATTGAAGGCTTCGCCGGTGGGCGAGAAGCCGAGCGGCGAGAGCAGCACCAGCTTGCGGCTTGCGAGCGAGTGGCGGATCGAATCGGCGTCGATCTTGCGCACCACGCCGGTGTGAGCGAAATCGACCCCGTCGAGAATCCCGACCGGCCGCGCCGTCACGAAGTTGCCCGACACCACGCTGATGTGCGCGTGTGCCATCGGCGTATTCGGCAAGCCCTGGCTGATCGCCGCCTCGATATCCAGACGCACTTCGCCGGCCGCTTCTTTCGCGGATTCGAGCGCGCGTGCGTCCGTAATGCGCATGCCGTGCGAAAACTCGGACTCCACCCCGTGCAGGCTCATCTGCTCTTCGACCTGCGGGCGCGAGCCGTGCACCAGCACGATCTGGATGCCCATGGCCTGCAGCAGCGCGATGTCGGAGACGAGCGCGTTCAGGAGCCCCTGATGCACCACCTCGCCGCCGAACCCGACGACGAACGTCTTGTTACGGAACGCATGGATGTAAGGGGCGACTGAGCGCATCCAGTCGACGAATTGCGCGTGCTGGGCGAGATCTTCCGTTGCGCCGGCGGGGGCCGGAGCGCTCGCGGGCGCGGGGACGAGGTCGGTTTGGGAATTCATGCCGGGGATTATAATGCGCCCCCATGTCGAATGTACCCAAAAGTCCCGCTGCGGCGAACGAGAATCCGGCGCCGGCCGCCGATCAACCGAAGGCCGGCGACGCGCCGCGCCGCGATGCGCAGGACGCCGAACGCAACACGCCGCACACGGCGCGCGAGCCGCGGCGCGCCGCGGAAAATGCGCGGGCGCGGAAGAATGATTCGAATCGCGGCGTGCGCGCTCAAGGAAATGACGCCACGCCGAAACACGCTGCAAGTGATGAATCGCGACGGGCGTCCGAGCGCGGCGCTGGCCGCCGCGAACCGCGTCAGCCCCGTGAACCCCATGCACCCCGCGCACCCCGCGCGCCGCGTGTGGTCGAGCCCAATCCGATTCCGCCGATTACTTACCCGGAAGCGCTGCCGGTTTCAGGCCGTCGCGAGGAAATCGCCAAAGCCATTGCCCGGAATCAGGTCGTGATCGTCTGCGGCGAAACCGGCTCCGGTAAAACCACCCAGCTGCCGAAAATCTGCCTCGAACTTGGGCGCGGTCTCGGCGCGGGCGGCTCCGGGCTGATCGGCCACACGCAGCCGCGCCGGATCGCCGCGTCGGCGACCGGCCGCCGCATCGCCGAAGAACTCGGCACGCCGTTCGGCGAAGTGGTCGGCTACAAGGTGCGCTTCACCGACAATCTGTCGCCGGGCGCCTCCGTCAAGCTGATGACCGACGGTATTCTGCTCGCCGAAACGCAAACCGATCCGCTGCTGAAAGCGTACGACACGCTGATCATCGACGAGGCGCACGAGCGCAGCCTGAACATCGACTTTCTGCTCGGCTATCTGAAGGAAATTCTCGTCAAGCGTCCGGATCTGAAGCTGATCGTGACCTCAGCGACGATCGACGCGGATCGTTTCGCGCGCCACTTCGGCAGCGACGAGAAACCCGCGCCGGTGATCGAGGTGAGCGGGCGGCTGTATCCGGTCGAGGTGCGCTACCGGCCGGTCGCGGAAGATAGCCCCGCCGTGAAGGCCGCGCAGGGCGATGCGCCGTCGGCGCCGCGCGGCGACCGGCCGAAATCGCAGCGCGAAACCGATCGCGATCTGATGGACGCGATCGTCGACGCCGTCGACGAACTCTGCCGCGAAGGCCCGGGCGACGTGCTCGTGTTCCTGCCCGGCGAGCGCGAAATCCGCGACGCCGCCGAGGCGCTGCGCAAGCATCATCCGCCGCATACGGAAATTCTGCCGCTGTTCGCGCGGCTTTCCGCGGCCGAACAGGAGCGCGTGTTCCGCACCTCGAACGCGCGCCGCATCGTGCTGGCCACCAACGTCGCCGAAACCTCGCTGACGGTGCCGGGCATTCGCTATGTGGTCGACACCGGCCTCGCGCGCGTGAAGCGCTACTCGTATCGCAACAAGGTCGAGCAGTTGCAGGTCGAGTCGATTTCGCAGGCCGCCGCGAATCAGCGGGCCGGGCGTTGCGGCCGCGTCGCTGACGGCATCTGCATCCGTCTCTATGAGGAAAGCGATTATCAGAGCCGCGCGCGGTTTACGGATCCGGAGATTCTGCGTTCGTCGCTGGCCTCGGTGATTCTGCGCATGAAGTCGCTCCATCTGACGGCGATCGAGACGTTCCCGTTCATCGAGCCGCCGCCGGGCCGCGCGATCGCCGACGGCTATCAGCTGCTCAACGAACTCGGCGCCGTCGACGACGACAATCAGCTCACGCCGCTCGGCCGCGAACTCGCGCGCCTGCCGCTCGATCCGCGTGTCGGCCGGATGATTCTCGCCGCGCGCGACCAGCAGGCGTTGAAGGAAGTGCTGATCATCGCCAGCGCCTTGTCAGTGCAGGATCCGCGCGACCGGCCGATCGAAGCGCAGGAGCAGGCCGATCAGGCGCATCGCCGTTTCGCCGACGATCGCTCCGAATTCCTGCAGTGGCTGAAAATCTGGAACTGGTTCGAAGAAGCGATCGCGCACAAGAAGTCGAACAAGCAGCTGCACGAAGAGTGCCGCAAGAACTTCCTGTCGCAACTGCGCCTGCGCGAATGGCGCGACGTGCACTCGCAACTGCTGACCGTCGTGCGCGAGCACGGCTGGCGTCTGAACGAGGCGGAAGCGACTTTCGAGCAGATCCATCTCGCGCTGCTGACTGGCCTGCTCGGCAACATCGGCCTCAAAGCCGACGACGAACCGTATTACCTCGGCGCGCGGGGCATCAAGTTCTATCTGTGGCCAGGCTCGGCGTTGGTGAAGAAGGCTGGAAAGTGGGTGATGGCCGCCGAACTGGTCGAGACGAGCCGCCTGTACGCGCGTTGCATCGCGAAGATCGAGCCGGAGTGGATCGAGAAGATTGGCGCGCATCTGTTGAAGAAGTCGCTTTCCGAGCCGCATTGGGAGAAGCGCGCGGCGCAGGTCTCGGCGTTCGAGCGCGCGGTGCTGTACGGCCTGCCGATCTATCACCGGCGGCGCGTGAGCTTCGGCAAACAGGATCCGGCGCGTGCCCGCGAGCTGTTCATTCGCGGCGCGCTAGTGGAGGGCGAGTTCGATACAAAGCTCGCGTTTTTTGCTCATAACCGCAAGCTGCTCGCCGATATCGAGCAGCTTGAACACAAGTCGCGCCGCCAGGACGTGCTGGTCGACGACGAACTGATCTTCGCCTATTACGATCAGGCATTGCCGAAAGGCATTTACACCGGCGCGTCGTTCGAACGCTGGTATCGCGACGAAGTGAAAAAGAGCGGCCAGCCGGAAGACAAGCTGCGCCTGCTGTATTTGTCGCGTGACGATCTGATGCGGCACGAAGCCGCCGGCGTGACCACCGATCTGTTCCCGAAACGGATGACGATGGCGGGCGTCGAGATGGCGCTCACTTACCACTTCGAGCCGGGTTCGCCGCGTGATGGCGTGACGCTCGCCGTGCCGCTGTATGCACTGAATCAGGTCGACGCGCGGCGCTGCGAATGGCTCGTGCCTGGCATGCTGAAAGAGAAGACGCAACTGCTGCTCAAGTCCTTGCCTCAAAAGTTGAGGCGGCATTGCGTGCCGCTGCCCGAGTACGCCGCGGGTTTCGTCGATCGGCACAGCGGTCCGCGCTTTGGTGCGGGCGGTTTGCTCGAGTCGCTGATCGCCGACGTTCGCGAACAGACGCAAGTCGCGATGAAGCAGTCGGACTTCAAGCTCGAGACCTTGCCGCCGCATCTGTTCATGAATTTCAAGGTCGTCGACGAGCATGGACGCCAGCTCGCGATGGGCCGCAACATGTCGCAACTGCGCGCCGAACTCGGCGGCCAGGCGCAGCAGCATTTTCAGAAAATCGCGTCGAGCGCCGCCGGGGCGGCGTTGGCGGACGCGGGCGGCGGCGGTGTCGCGACGCCGGCGCAAACCACCGGTGCGGCCGGCGCGGGCGCGCTGCGGGGCAAAGGCGGTGTGGGCGCAGCGTCAGGTCCGCAGACCGCGCCGCAGGGCGGGGCGCAGGGCACGGCGCTGTATGAAAGGCTGACGACATGGAATTTCGGCAAGCTTCCCGAGTTGCTCGAAATCCGTCGCGGCGGGCAGACGTTGTTCGGTTATCCGGCGCTGGTGGATCGCGGCACGCATTGCGACGTCGAAGTGTTCGATTCACCCGACGAGGCCGCACGGATTCATCGCGCGGGATTGCGTCGGCTGTTCGCGTTGCAGTTGAAGGAGCCGATCAAGTATCTGGAAAAGAATCTGCCGGGTCTGCGCGAAATGGCGATGCAGTTCATGCCGCGCGGCACGCAGGAAGAGTTGCGCGATCAGTTGATCGACACTGCACTCGACCGCGCGTGCCTGCAAGACCCGCTGCCCGATGACGACGTCAGTTTCCACACGCGCCGCGACGAAGGCCGCAGCCGCCTGACCCTGCTCGCTCAGGAAATTGCCCGGCTGGTCGGGCAGATTCTGGGCGAATACGCGAGCGTCGCGAAGAAGCTGGTGCAGGCGAAGTCGTTCACGGCGGCGTATGCCGATTTGCAGAACCAGCTCGACGGACTGATCGGCAAGCGCTTCGTGGTCGATACGCCGTACGCGCAACTGGCGCATTTCCCGCGCTATCTCAAGGGGATCGCGCTGCGCATCGACAAGCTGAAGGCGGACCCCGCGCGCGACGCACGGCAGTTCGCCGAATTCCAGCCGCTGCTGCAGAACTATCAGCGCGCCGTGGCGCAACGCGGCGGTGTGCTGGATCCGCGTTTGTCGGAGTTCCGCTGGTTGTTGGAAGAGTTGCGGATCTCGCTGTTTGCGCAGGAGTTGCGTACGCCGATGCCGATTTCGGTGAAGCGGCTTTATAAAGTGTGGGAGTCGATGCAGCGCTGATCGGGACGGGCAGGGAGCGCCTCGCGTGAGCCGTTTCGGCTACCGATCGGCGTAATAGACCGGCAGCCTGTTGCGGCGAGGTAAAAAAGCGCGCGACGCCATGCCTTATGGGAATGGCGTCGCGCGCAAAAACGGGCGTGGGGCTTGGGTCGAGCCCGCGCTCGTCGCACATGAAAAGTCGATGGGTCACGCGTTTGCTGTGACTCGCTTCGGCCTCGCTTGTCTTTCCAGTTCCGTTACCAGTGCATGCCGGCGCCGACTGCCGCGCCGAACTGGCCGCGCGAATCCGTGGTGCCTTGCAGCTTGTAGACCCACTTCCCCGTTTCCGAGATTTGCGATACGCCGATGGCCAACGCCGACTGGCCGGCATAGGTACCGCCGGCCATCGCGACCATGCCGCGACCCGGCAGAATCGCCTGCGGCAAGCCGGCCATTGCCATGGCGGACGCCGTGCCGCCGTAACCATCGCGACGGGCCGAGCGGATCTGGTCGTCGGTATAGCTGTTCGCCTGGCTGAGCGCTCCACCCACGCTTTGCTGCAACTGGCTCACGTTGACCGCGTCGGTGCCTTGCACGCCGGCTGCGACATTGGTGATCTGGCGTTCTTGGCCTGCCGCGCCGACGGAGACGGTGTTGGCGCGGTCCGCGATCGAGCCTTGCCCCAACGCGACGGAGTTGCTGGCGGTGGCGTTTGCCGCCGCGCCGAGCGCGGTGGCATTGGCGCCGCTGGCGATGGAGTTCGCGCCGAGCGAGGTGGCGTTCGCGCCGCTCGCCAGCGAGTTGGCGCCGATGGCGACCGCGTCGGTGCCGGTTGCCCGAGCGTTGGCGCCCGCGGCCACGGACTGCGTACCGGACGACAGGGCGCCTTGAGTATCGCGATCGCCTTCCGCGCTGAAGAACGGATTGCCCGAGTTGACCACGACGTTGTTGACCGCGCCCGCGATGGCCGCGTTCAGCTGATCGACGTTGACCGCGTCGGTGCCGTCCACGCCCGCCGCGACGTTGTGGATCGCCGTGCCGCCGTTGGCGGCGTCGCCGCCGAGCGTCACGCTGTTCCGGTTGACGCTGCCGTCGGCGTTCTGGTCGTACATCACCGCGCCGTCGAGCTTGGCGGCATTGGCGGCACCTTGATCGCTCACCGCTTTGAGCTGCGCGACGTTGACGGCGTCGGTGTCGGCAGTGCCGGCTGCGACGTTCGTGATCTGGCGCTCGTTGCCGACGGAGCCGACCGAGACGGTGCTCGCACGGTCGGCGATCGATCCTTGCCCCAAGGCGACAGAGTTCTCCGCAGAGGCGCGGGCCTGATAGCCGAGAGCGGTGGAGTTCACGCCCGCTGCGCCGGCCTGGTAGCCTAGCGCTACGGAGTTATCGGCCACTGCGCTGGCCTGGTAACCGAGAGCGGTTGAGTTCGCGCCTGCTGCGCTCGCCTCGTAGCCTAGCGCAACGGAGTTGTCGACGAGGGCGCTTGCCCGATAGCCCAGCGCGGTGGAGCCGTTGCCCTGCGCGTTGGCGAACCCGCCGACCGCCGTGGCGAAATCGCCGCTCGCCTGCGAACTCGTGCCGATGGCCGACGCGGCTTGTCCCGCCGCAAGCGCCGAACTGCCGACGGCGACCGCGTTGTCGCCGGTGGCCGCAGCGTCGTCGTTGCCGGTGTTCAGACCGTTTGCCTTGAAGTAGCGCGAGGCGGTCGCGCTGGCTGCCTGCAATTGGCTCAGGTTGACGGCGTCGGTTGCCTGGGTGCCGGCCGCGACGTTGGCGATCTGGCGCTCCTTGCCGGCCGAGCCGACGGAGATGGTGTTCGCGCGGTCGGCGACCGAACCCTGGCCCAGGGCGACGGAGCCGTCAGCGGACGCGTCCGCGTCGTGGCCTATCGCAATTGAATCGACATTGCCGGCAACGGCGTTGTAACCCAATGCGATGCTGCCGGCCGACGTTGCCGATGCATACGCGCCGAGCGCGGCGGCGCCTGTTCCCGTCGCGGCGGAGTTGGTGCCGAGCGCCGTGCCGTAGTCGCCTGAGGCGTTTGCGAGCACCCCTGTTGCGACCGCATGCGTGCCGCTTGCGACGGCATCGTCCGTGCCGTCGGCGGTGCCGTCGGCCTTGAAGTAGTGCTGCGTGCCGCTTTGCGCAAGCGTGCCGACCTTGCCATCGACCGCACTCAACTGGCTCAGGTTGACGGCGTCGGTCGCCGCCGCGCCCGCTGCAACGTTAGTCAGGCGGCGCTCTTTGCCTGGCGAGCCAACGGAGACCTCGCCGAGGGCCGCTGTCGCCTCGACCACGCCGCTCGTGCCGAATTCCTCGCCGGGCTGGCTGAGATTCGCGGTGGTGGTCGAGTTCGCGCCGAGTGCGACACTGTTGGCGACCGTGGCTGACGCCGCATAGCCGATAGCGACCGAGTTCAGGTTGCTAGCCCGTGCGCCTGAGCCAAACGCCGTGGCCCCCACCCCGCTGGCGAAGGCCTGATCGCCGATTGCGATTCCGTAGAGGGCGGCAGCTGCGGTTGTCGCCTGCACGCCCATTGCAAGCGATTTGTCGCCGGATGCCTGAGCCTGAACGCCGGTTGCAATCGACATGTAGCCCTGCGCACCGGACTGAAAGCCTGTCGCGATTGCGTAGGGGCCCCCTGCGATTGCACCGATGCCGATCGCAATCGCGCCTGGGCCCACCGCAGATGCGAAGACATCGCTCCCGGGGGAATTGACGCTCGTATCTACGAAGAGGGCGGCCTGCGCCGCCGGCGCGCCCCCTGCCAGTGCCACCAGAATCAGCACTGCGCGCGTGATGACCTTTCTGCGCTTTGTCTTTAATCTTGCCGTTGCCGCCGACATTGTCGTCGCTTCACACCAAACCAGTGGGTTGTTGCTATTCATTGTTTTAGAAACTCCGCGTAGTGCGAGAGTGCACGGCACATGAGCGCGGGTTTTCGTATAAGGATTAATCGTCCTGATTAATCGCGCAACAAAAAATCTCGAGACTTTGGCATTGCCCGATTCAGTCTTTCGTTCTTTCTTAACTTGCACAACACCCGCGTAACGCCCGTGCATCCAGCTATGATTGGATAGGGATGAGACCAGACGATTGTCCTGTCTGGCGGCGGCGCGGTGGATCAGCTAAATCCGAAGCGATTGCGGAAAAATCTCTTTGTGTAGGCGTGTCTTGATTGGTTAATGGGTGAGAAGCAATAAATAAAGAATCTTCAGCGTATATTCTGATAATTATTTATTTAATATAGGCGTATTCTCGTGTCTATCCGTTTTCATTGAGATTCGTAGTTTCAGGCGTGACAATCCGTCACCGGCGCTTTCGGAAAAACGTGATCGCGTGTTGTGTTCGCGCTCGCGCGCCGTGCCGCGAGCCGAGGCATCCCGCCCTTGATTTCTCCTGTCCATACCCCGACCTGCGTCAACCGCTGGCCCCGGCAAACGTTCTACAATGACGGTTGTTCTCCGAAGTGAGTTTTCATGCGTAAATTTTTTCTTCCCGGCTTGACTGCCACGGTCGCGGCGGGCGCGATGCTAGTCGCCGCCACAGGCTTTTTTTCTCCGGCAGCCCACGCCAACAACGTGATCGTGCTCAATTCCGGCGAAGCCACGCTCAGCCTGATCGACGAGGCGACCCGCCAGGTTGTCGGCACGGTGCCCACGGGTAAGGAACCGCATCACCTGATGGCCACGCCGGACAATTCGTCGTTGATCGTCGCGAATTCGGTGTCGAACAATCTGATGTTCGTGGATCCGAAATCCGGCCAGGTGCAGCGCTGGGTCGAAAATATCGAAGACCCGTACCAGATCGGTTTTTCGCCTGATCGCAAATGGCTGGTCACCACGGGCCTGCGTCTGGACCGTCTGGACATCTATCACTACGACGGCCAGAAGAACCAGATGACGCTCGCGTCGCGCCTGCCGCTCGCGGTCATGCCGAGCCATATGGCGTTTACGAATGACAGCAAGACGGTCTTCGTCACGCTGCAGGTGTCGGGCGAACTGGCCGCGATTGACCTGGCCACGCAAACCGTCAAGTGGAAGATGAAGGTCGGCAAGGTGCCGGCGGGCCTGTGGATGACGCCGGGCGAGAAATATCTGCTGATCGGCATGACCGGCTCGGATTACGTCGCGGTGGTGGATTGGCGCAACCAGAAGATCGTCAAGACGATCCACACCGGCAACGGCGCGCACAACTTCCGTTCGCTGGCCGACGGCAAGCACGTCGCGGTGTCGAACCGCGTGGCGAGCACCATCAGCATCATCGACGAGGACACGCTTACCAACGTCGGCGACATCACCGGTTTGATGCCTGGACCGGACGACATGGAACTTTCCGCCGACAAACGCTATCTGTGGGTTACGTTCCGCTTCGCGAAGCACGTCGGCATCATCGACCTGAACACGCGTAAGCTGATCCAGACGATTGCCGTCGGCCGTTCGCCGCACGGCATCTATTTCTTCAATCGCGCGCCCGTCACGGCGCCGAACGGCGCCTGATGCGAAGGCTCATGCCGCACCACGCGAACCGTCACGGATGAAGTAACCGGCCAGCACCATGTTCCATCTGATTTTTTCTTCCCTCGACAACTTCGTCTCCGCCGTGCAGACGTTGTTGTACGTCGACGTGGTGCAGCCGCTGCTGTTCCGCTTCAATCTGATGGATTACGACGAAGACACCTACGACAGCCTGTATTGGGTGATCGTGGGAATCGTCGAAGTGCTGGCCATGTACGCGGTTCTGCGTCCGCTCGAAGCGCTGCGTCCGGTGGAGCAGTGGCAGAGCCGCAAGGCGGTGCGCGTCGACGTGATCTATACGTGGATCGCCAAGCTCGGCATTCTCAACCTGTCCTTTTTCTTCGCGCTCCAACCGTTCTTCGACACCGTGCAGGCGTGGCTGCGGCTGCATAACATTTCGAATATCGAGTTCGACAATCTGTGGCCCGGCGTCACCACACAGCCGCTCGTCACGTTCGTGATGTATCTGCTGGTGCTCGATTTCGCCGGCTACTGGTATCACCGCTGGGAACACCGGATCGGCGTGTGGTGGGAACTGCACGCGGTGCACCACAGCCAGCAGCAGATGTCCCTATGGTCCGACGACCGCAACCATCTGCTCGACGATCTGCTGCAAGCCTCCTTTTTCGCAATGATCGCGCTGGTGATCGGCGTGCCGCCGTCGCAGTTCGTCGTGCTGGTCGCCATCACGAACCTCGCGCAGAGCGTCCAGCATGCGAACATCCGCATGTACTTCGGCTGGCTGGGCGAGCGGCTGCTGGTCAGCCCGACGTTTCATCGGCGCCACCATGCGATCGGCTACGGCCACGAAGGGTTGAAATACGGCTGCAATTTCGGCGTGCTGTTTCCGTGGTGGGACATGCTGTTCCGCAGCGTGTCCTGGAGCCGCGAGATGGAGCCGACCGGCATCAGCGATCAACTCGAAGGACGCCGTTACGGCGACGGCTTCTGGGCGCAGCACTGGCTCGCCTTCGTGCGCATCGCCGGGCGTCTTTCGCCGAAGCGCCGCACCGAAAGCAACGACGCCGCCGCCGTTTGAGCGCGCTTCCTCCCACGCCGCCGGTTTCCCCGGCGGCGCGTCACGTGGTTTATCCTGTTCACGTTTGCGACCAGACGCGGGGCTGCCCGGCGGGTTCGTCGCGCGGTTCGCTCCCTTCCATCGTTTCGTTCACCGGCACTGGCTCGCATGAATGATCTGTTGCGCTCGTTCGGACGCGCGCTCGCAAGCGCACTCCACCCGCGCATGCTCTGGCTGACCTTCATGCCATTTCTGGCGGCGACGGTCGGGTGGGGCGTGATCCTGTGGTTTTCCTGGCAGACGCTGATCGGCGCGACCCGCAGCTGGCTCGAAGGCTGGTCGTTCACGATCACGCTTTATCATTTGTTCGACTGGCTCGGTTTTTCGGCGCTGCATGCGGCGATCGCGCCGTTTATCGTGATCGCGATGGCGATTCCGCTGATCGTCGTCACGGTGCTGCTGCTGATCGCCACGCTGTCGATGCCCGCGGTGATCCGCTTCCTGTCGGCGCGGCAATTTCCAAGCCTGGAAATGCGTCGCGGCGGAACGTGGTACGGTAGCCTCGGTCAGGCGTTGTGGACCACGCTGGTGTGTCTGGTGCTGCTGATCGTGACGCTGCCGCTGTGGCTCGTGCCGCCGTTCTTCGCGCTGATTCCGCCGCTCCTGTGGGGCTGGCTGACGTATCGTGTAATGAGCTACGACGCGCTCGCGCTCCATGCCACGCGTGACGAGCGGCGCGCGCTGGTGCGGCGCTTCCGCTTGCCGCTGCTGCTGATCGGCATCGCGAGCGGCTTGCTGGGTTCGCTGCCGACGTTGTTGTGGGCGTCGTCGGTCTGGCTGATCGTGCTGTTCCCGGTGGTCACGGCCGTGACGATCTGGATCTATGCGTTCATCCTCATATTTTCGGCGCTATGGTTCGGCTACTACTGTTTGCGCGCGCTGCAGCGCATGCGCGCGGATGAGCACGGCGGCGTGCGGCACGCGGCGCCGGTTCCCTACTGATGCATTACTGACTAAGCGAAAAAGAGGCGGCAATGGCATTTGGCGTCATCATCATCGGCGATGAAATTCTGTCGGGCAGGCGTGTCGACAAGCATCTGCCGAAGGTCATCGAATTGCTGGGCGCGCGTGGGCTGTCGCTCGGCTGGGCGGAGTACATCGGCGACGATCCGGAGCGCATCACCGCGACGCTGCGACGCACGTTCGCCTCGGGCGACATCGTGTTCTCCACGGGCGGCATCGGTGCCACGCCGGACGACCACACGCGCCAGTGCGCGGCGGCCGCGCTCGGCGTGCCGCTCGAACTGCATCCGGAGGCCGCGAAGCTCATTCAGGAGCGCATCCGCGAGATGTACCCGGCGAACTCGCCCGCGCCGCTCGATCTGGAGTCGCCGGAAAATCGGCATCGGCTGAATATGGGCACGTATCCGCAGGGTGCGTCGATCATTCCGAATGGCTATAACAAGATTCCGGGCTTTTCGATCCATCATCATCACTTCGTGCCGGGTTTCCCGGTGATGGCGTGGCCGATGATCGAGTGGGTGCTGGATACGCAGTACGCGCATCTGCATCACGCCATGCCGCATGCGGAGAAGTCGCTATTGGTGTTCGAGTTGCCGGAGTCGCGCATCACGCCGCTGATGGAAAAAATCGAACGCGATTTTCCGGGCGTGCGGGTCTTCAGTCTGCCGAGCGTGGGCGATGCGGAGCGCGGCGGCGTGTACGCGCGGCATCACATCGATCTGGGCGTGAAGGGCGAGCCGGAAGCGGTGGCGGCGGCGTTCGTCAAGCTGCGGGAAGGTGTGCACCTGCTGGGCGGCGATATTGTCGAACCCGAGGCGGCGGCTGCGGCGGCGAAGCCGCGCGGTTGATCTCGCGTGACATATGTTTGACTTTGCTCGGGCGCTGCGGCGCCCGTTTTTCATTGCGCGCGTTGCGGATGCTGAGCGCGGCTTAGGCGGATCATTGGCCTGTCACATTGAGCGCGGAGGATGTGCTGGTCCTCAGGTGCGGGCCTCAAGAAGCTGGCGTTGTGAACCGCTCCAGACAATCCGCCGTGACTGCTAGCGGGCAGTTATCACGCAGGCCGGCCACGAACGGTAGCGCGCGAGCGAGCGCGACACAGCCGCCACGCGGCCGCCACGCAGCAGTCACGCAATCGCCGTATTTACGCGCCGATCCACGGCAATCCGCGAAAGCACCAGCCCGACACCGTCTTCCGATGCCCTTGGCCGTCCTTGTCGCCTTCGAAGCCTTCCAGCAGGTCATACGCCTTGGTGAAGCCGGCTTGCGTGGCGGCGATCGCGGCGAGCTTCGAGCGCGCGGCGCTGCGGCACAGGAACAGCACGGGCGTGTCGGGCGTGGCGACCTGTTTCAACTGCGCGAGAAATTCCTGATTCGGCACCGCGCCCGGATAGCGGGTCCATTCCACGTGCGCGTATTGGCCGTCGCCGATCACCGGCCGTCCGACCCAATCGAGCTCAGCGCGGGTGCGCACATCGACGAGACGCGTGCGCGGATCGAGTTGCAGCAGTTCGAACGCTTCGGCGGGCGATATCGCGCCCGCGTACGGCAACTGATTCTCGGTGCGGCGCTTGTCCGCGCTGGCGTACAACTGTTCGAGCGTGCTCATGAGCGCAAATCTCCTTCGGACCAAATGACCATTCTAGCGCGCGGCGTACGGCGCGCGCGCATGGCCGCGAGCGGCGGAGAACCGGCAAACTTCGCGATCTCCGGAGTGCGCAAAGATGGTGCAAATTTCATGCGATGCACCAAAATAGAGATGACGGTCGTTGCCAATCAGGTGAATGCACACATTTGGTGCGACGCCGGGCCGGCAGATTTCGGGGCTGCATGCCGCTCGGTGCGTCGATTCCCCGCAAACGCGCGCGCAGTACGGTGCTGCGCCGGGTTGGCGCATACATGGCACGGAAGCTGCTTTATTGGTGCCGATCGATTTGTCCAGGCAGACTTTTATGGTCGTCCTCAACGATTGAGGGTGGACGCGCCGGGACGGGTCAGCTAGATTGGGCGGCGGCTGAATCCGCCGAATTCGTTAATCAGGAGATAGGTTATGAGTAAATCCGTGGCCGACGTCGTGCAACTCGTCAAAGACGAAGACGTCAAGTTTGTCGACTTTCGTTTCACCGACACGCGCGGCAAGGAGCAACACGTTTCGGTGCCGGTGTCGGCATTCGATGAAGACAAGTTCGAAAGCGGCCATGCGTTTGACGGTTCTTCGATTGCCGGCTGGAAGGGCATCGAGGCATCAGACATGTTGCTGGTCCCGGACGCGAATACGGCTTTCATCGACCCGTTCTACGAAGAATCCACCCTCGTGCTGACCTGCGACGTCGTCGAACCGGCGGACGGCAAGGGCTACGAGCGCGACCCGCGCTCGCTGGCAAAGCGCGCCGAAGCCTACCTGAAGAGCACGGGCCTCGGCGACACGGCATTCTTCGGTCCGGAACCCGAATTCTTCATTTTCGATTCGGTCCAGTGGAACACGGATCAATCGGGCTGCTTCATCAAGATTGGTTCGGAAGAAGCACCGTGGTCGTCGGCGAAGGAATTCGAAGGCGGCAACACCGGCCACCGTCCGGGCACCAAGGGCGGCTACTTCCCGGTCGCTCCGGTCGACACGTTCCAGGACATCCGTTCGGAAATGTGTCTGCTACTCGAACAGATCGGCATTCCGGTCGAAGTGCATCACCACGAAGTCGCGGGCCAGGGCCAGAATGAAATCGGCACCAAGTTCTCGACGCTGGTGCAACGCGCCGACTGGCTGCAGCAAATGAAGTACATCATCCACAACGTCGCGCACACGTACGGCAAGACGGCAACGTTCATGCCGAAGCCGGTGGTCGGCGATAACGGTTCGGGCATGCACGTTCACCAGTCGATCTGGAAAGACGGCGCGAACCTGTTCGCGGGCAACGGTTACGCGGGTCTGTCGGAATTCGCGCTGTTCTACATCGGCGGCATCATCAAGCATGCTCGCGCCCTGAACGCGATCACGAACCCGTCAACGAACTCGTACAAGCGCCTCGTGCCGCACTTCGAAGCACCGGTCAAGCTGGCTTACTCGGCTCGCAACCGTTCGGCATCGATCCGCATTCCGCACGTGTCGAACCCGAAGGGCCGCCGTATCGAAACGCGCTTCCCGGATCCGATGGCGAATCCGTACCTGTGCTTCTCCGCGCTGATGATGGCGGGTCTGGACGGTGTGCAGAACAAGATTCACCCGGGCGAAGCCGCCGACAAGAACCTGTACGACCTGCCGCCGGAAGAGGATGCAAAGATCCCGACCGTGTGCGCCGGCCTCGACCAGGCTCTGGACGCGCTGGACGCGGACCGCGAATTCCTGACGCGCGGTGGCGTGTTCACGGATTCGATGCTCGACGCGTACATCGAACTGAAGACGGGCGAGCTGCAACGCTATCGTCAGTCGGTGCACCCGATCGAATTCGAAATGTACTACTCGCTGTAAGCGGCCATGGCGCTTCGCCCTTCATACGGCGAAGCGCTTTGCCCGACGCTCGCGATCGGTCACGAAGGGACGGCGGCGCCGTCCCTTTTTCGTTAGGCCGCTCGTAACATCCGCAACGCTCGTAACGTTTGCGGCTCGCGGGCAAGGCAATGAGCAACACCTAAAGCGCATCAAAGTTTTATCACCATCTCCTATCGGCCAGACTGCAAGATGGTTCTCAAGAATCTGATCAAGGCAAGGAAAGGGCACGAGCAGGCGCTCTCCGACGACGCTCAACTAGTCAGCTCGGGTTTGCTGCCGGGCTTCGAGGCGTTGCCGACTGTCGTGCTGGTGCTCGAAAAGCGCACGCTGCGCGTCGCGTTTGCGAATCCGTCGGCGGAGTCGATGCTGGAGCTCTCGCGCCGGCAACTGACGCAAATGGCGTGGCCGGACATCTTCTCGAATGCCGACGAACTGGTCGCGACTATTTCCGCGATCGCCGCCCACCGTTTTCAAGCGACGCATCTGGATGCCGTGCTCGAGCGTCCGGGCCACGAGCCGCTGCATGTGCATGCGATCGTCGGTTTCCTGGAAGGCGCGCAAGACTACGTGCTGCTCGAACTGTTCGAGAACGAGCGCCATATACGCACCGACCGCGAGGAGCGCATCAACGACCTCACTGCGGTCAACAAGCAACTGATCCGCAACCTCGCGCACGAAATCAAGAATCCGCTCGGCGGGATTCGCGGCGCGGCGCAACTGCTCGAGTTCGAACTCGGCGAGCGTCAGCGCGATGAGTTGCGCGAGTACACCCAGGTGATCATCAAGGAGTCGGACCGGCTGCAAACGCTGGTCGATCGACTGCTGGAGCCGCACCGTCATCCGCATATCGTCGGCGACGTGAATATTCACGAGGTGTGCGAGCGCGTGCGCCAGGTGATCCTCGCGGAGTTTCCGCGCGGCCTCACCATCGAACGCGATTACGACGTGAGCGTGCCGGACCTGCGCGGCGACAAGGAGCAGTTGATCCAGGCGCTCCTGAATATCGTGCGCAATGCGGCTGAAGCGCTGCGCGAACGTATTTCGCAGGGCGATGCGCGGATCGAATTGCGCACCCGCGTGGCTCGCAAGATTACGGTGTCGAAACGCTTATGTAAGCTGGCACTGGACTTGCATATCACTGACAACGGCCCAGGCATTCCCGAAGAGATCCGTGACCGCATTTTCTATCCGCTCGTGTCGGGGCGCGAGGACGGCAGCGGTCTTGGACTGACGCTCGCGCAGACCTTCGTGCAACAGCACGACGGTTTGATCGAAGTGGATAGCCGCCCGGGCCACACCGAGTTTCAGATTCTGCTGCCGCTCGACTGCTAACACCATACGTACTCAAACGTACTCAAGACTTCTGACCGACCCATATGAAGCCGATCTGGATAGTAGACGACGATCAATCGATTCGCTGGGTGCTCGAAAAAGCACTGGCCCGCGAAAACTTCGCGACCCGCAGCTTCGCGAACGTGCGCGAAGCGTCGGCCGCGCTCGACCACGACAGCCCGCAGGTGCTGGTGTCCGACATCAGGATGCCTGGCGGCTCCGGCCTCGAATTGCTGCAAACCGTACGCGACAAGGTGCCGGGCTTGCCCGTCATCATCATGACGGCGTTCTCGGATCTGGATAGCGCGGTCGCCGCATTCCAGGGCGGTGCCTTCGAATACCTCGCCAAACCGTTCGACGTCGACAAGGCCGTCGAACTGATCCGCCGTGCCGTGGGCGAAAGCATGCGCGGCGAACAGACGTGGGACGAACGCGTCACCGAAGCACCAGAAATGCTCGGCCAGGCACCAGCGATGCAGGATATGTTCCGCGCGATCGGCCGTTTGTCCCATTCTGCGGCAACCGTGCTCATTACCGGCGAATCAGGCACCGGGAAGGAACTGGTCGCGCGTGCGTTGCACCGACATAGCCCACGCGCGAACGGTCCCTTCATCGCGCTGAACACCGCCGCGATTCCAAAAGATCTGTTGGAATCCGAACTATTCGGTCACGAGCGCGGGGCCTTCACCGGCGCGCAGGCCATGCGTCAGGGCCGTTTCGAACAGGCCGAGAACGGCACGCTGTTTCTCGACGAAATCGGCGATATGCCGTTCGATCTGCAGACGCGTCTGTTGCGAGTGTTGTCGGATGGGCAGTTCTATCGCGTCGGCGGCCACAATCCATTGCGCGCCAATGTGCGTGTGATCGCGGCGACGCACCAGAATCTCGAATCGCGCGTGCGTCAGGGTCTGTTCCGCGAGGACTTGTATCACCGTCTCAATGTGATTCGCTTGCGCTTGCCGGCTTTGCGCGAGCGCAGCGAGGACATTCCGCTGCTCACACGGCACTTTCTGCAAAAGAGCGCGCGCGATCTCGGCGTCGAACCGAAGCGTGTGTCCGAAGAGGCGCTGGCTCATCTCGCGTCGTTGCCGTTTCCAGGCAATGTGCGTCAATTGGAGAATCTCGCCAACTGGCTGACGGTGATGGCGCCGGCGCAGACCATCGAGATCAAGGACTTGCCGCCCGATCTCGGCCCCGCGCAAGCCGGCGTGAGCGATCTGACCGGCGGTGGCGGCGGGGTGATCGGCGCGGGTGATGCGACTCTCGCAGGCGGCGTGCCGGTCAACGGCACGAGTGCGGCAACGCATCCGGCCGCGGCGGGCGGCATGCCGGCCGCGACTACCGTCAGCGCCTGGGAAGGCGGGTTACGCACCGAAGTCGCGCGGATGTTGCGCGAGAATGCCGCGGACGTCATGGATGAACTCGCGCGCCGTTTCGAAGCGGCGGTGATTCGCGAGGCGCTCGACTTCACGCGCGGACGCAAGGTCGAAGCGGCGGAGCGTCTCGGCATCGGCCGCAATACGATTACGCGCAAGATTCAGGAACTCAATCTCGAGCCCTGAGCGTCTGGCCGCAGAGCGGGGCGGCGCGTGAGCCGCCCCCGTTCATTCGCTTGTCGAACGAGTCGCGCGCTCCCGCAAGGCATAATCAACGCTGTTTTCATTCGACAGCCGACGATGCCCGCACCTCGCACTCTCACCGCTCCTTTCTCCTGGCCGCTTTCCCCCGATCCCTTTCTGTCGCTCGAAGCGCTCGACGACCCTGACGCGCTCGCGTGGGTCGAACAGCAGAACGCGCGCACGCGCGCCGCGTGGTGCAGCAGCGCGGAGTTCGCCTCGCTCAGGCAGCGGCTCGCCGACGCCTATCTGCCCCGCGAGCGTCCGGTGATTCCCGACCGCTGGAAGGATTGGGCTTACGACCTGTGGCAGGACGAGCGCAATCCCAAGGGCATCTGGCGGCGTACGACATGGGCGGCATGGCGTGGCGGCAAACCGGAGTGGCAGAACCTGCTCGACTTCGACGCGCTCGGCGCCGCCGAAGGCACGCCGTGGGTGTGCGTGGAACTGGACATTCTCTATCCCGATGGCGACCGCGCGCTGATCACGCTGTCGCCGGGCGGCTCGGACGCGCTCGTGGTGCGCGAATTCGACATCGACGCGCGACGCTTCGTCGACGACGGTTTCGTGATCGCGAAGGCCGGCAAGCACACGGCGTCGTGGATCGATCGGGACACGCTTTATGTGGGCTGGGATAACGGCCGCAAGAGCTTGACGCGCTCCGGGTATCCGCGCGAAGTGCGGCGCTGGACACGCGGCACGGCGCTCGCCGACGCGCCTGTGGTGTTCAAGGGCGCGTTCGGCGATATCGGCGTGGAAGCACACTACGATCCGGTCGAGCAGCGGCATACGGTGGTGAGCAGCGTCGATTTCTTCGATTCACACACGTACTACCTCGATGACGCCCACGGTGCCACCGACGCATGGCGCCGCTACGAGGTGCCGTCGCATGTCGCGGTGAGCGGCTGGCAAGGCTGGTTGTTGCTCGAGCCGCGACTCGATTGGGACTGCAATGGCGCGCACTATCCGGGCGGCGCGTTGCTGGTGATTCGCGAAGATGCGTTCCTGCGCGGCGAGCGCGACGTCCTGCCGTTATTCACGCCGACGCCGCAAACCTCGGCCTGCGAGTGGACGCATACGCTCAACCATCTGATCGTGTCGTATCTGGAGGATGTGCAGAACAAGACCTTGCTATTGACGCCGTCGCAAGCCGACAACCAGGCGTGGCATTGGCAGCAACGCATCTTTCCGACGCGCGACGACACGCAAGCCGACGTGTCGCCCGTCGAGCCGACGCTCGACGACGAAGTGTTCGTCGATACCGACGACTATCTGCAGCCGCCCGCATACTGGCTCGCTGATCTCGCGCGCGACGACCTGAGCGAATGGGAATTGCTCGACCGCTGGCCGACGCAATTCGACGCGACGCAATTTACCGTCACGCGCGCTCACGCAGTTTCCGCGGACGGCACGCGCGTGCCGTACACCGTCGTCGGCCCACGCGATGCGCAACAACACGCACGCCCATGCCTGCTCAACGGTTACGGCGGCTTTGCGATTCCGTTGCTGCCGAGCTACCTCACCGGGCAAGGTATCGGCTGGCTGGCGCGCGGCGGTGTGTACGTGGTCGCGCATATTCGCGGTGGCGGCGAGTTCGGCACGAGATGGCATACGGCCGCGCAGGGCAAGCATCGCCAGCGCGCGTTCGATGATTTCATCGCGGTGGCCGAGGCGTTGATCGACACGGGTGTGACGAGCGCCGCGCAACTCGGCATTCAGGGTGGCAGCAACGGCGGCCTGCTGGTGGCGGCGTGCATGGTGCAGCGCCCCGAGCTGTTCGGTGCCGTGGTATGTGAGGTGCCCTTGCTCGACATGCGCCGCTATCATCTGCTGCACGCGGGCGCGTCATGGATAGACGAATACGGCGATCCCGACGAGCCCGATGAGGCAGGCATGCTGGCCGCTTACTCGCCGTATCACCGCGTGGCGGCGAACGTTGCGTATCCGCCGGTGCTGTTCACCACGTCGACGGCCGACGACCGTGTGCATCCCGGCCACGCGCGCAAGATGGCCGCGCGCATGCAGGCGCTGGGCGTGGAGCACGTGTGGTATCGGGAGAATACGGAGGGCGGGCACGGCGGCTCCGATGAACTGGAGCAGGCCGAGCACGATGCGATGGTGTTCGAGTTCCTGTGGCGTACGTTGAACCCGTCCACGTAGCCTGGACTTGATGACGCGAGATCAGCCGAGTTGCGCGACAACCGGCGCGTGGTCCGACGGCTGATCCCATTTGCGCGGCACCTTGTCGACGTCGCAGGACGAGCACACGTCGGCCAGCGCCTTCGACAGCAGGATGTGGTCGATGCGCAGCCCCGCGTTGCGGCGGAACGCCATCATCCGGTAGTCCCACCACGAGTAGATTTTCTCCGGCTGCTCGAACTGGCGGAATGCGTCGAGAAGACCGAGCTCGATGAGCCGCACGAACGCAGCGCGTTCTTCCGGCGACACCAGGTTCTGGCCTTCCCACGCTTTCGGATCGTGCACGTCGCGATCGTCCGGCGCGATGTTGTAGTCGCCGAGCAGCGCGAGCTTCGGATGCAGCGCCATCTCGCTCGCGATCCAGTCGTGCAGCGCAGCAAGCCAGCGCAGTTTGTACGCGAACTTGTCGGTGCCCGGTGCCTGACCGTTCGGGAAATACGCGGAGATGATGCGCACGCCTTCGATGGTCGCGGCAATCACGCGTTGCTGCGGATCTTCAAAGCCCGGAATGTTGCGCACGATGCTGCCTTCGTCGACTGTCAGGCCGCCACGCACCAGAATGCCGACGCCGTTATAGGTCTTCTGCCCGGCGAACCAGCTGCGGTAGCCTTTCTCTTCGAGTTCGGCGCGCGGGAATTTTTCGTCCGGCAGCTTCAGTTCCTGAAGGCACAGCACGTCGGTGCCGCTGGTTTCGAGCCAGTCGATCACATGCTGCTGGCGGACTTTGAGGGAGTTGACGTTCCAGGTGGCGATTTTCATGACATTCTCTTTTTCTTGCGTGATTCCGATAGTCCCGCATCTTATCGCGCGGACGAGGGGGCGGTGAAAATGGCCCCGTCGCGGCGTCGAAAATAAAAGCGCGAGCCGCTCATGCCGCGGCGTATAGTGGGGCGACTCACACTCGCGCTTTTGCGCATCGGGGAGGCATCATGGCCGAACTTTACCCAGCCCTTTATAAGGACTTCGAAGTGCATCCGCTGGTGTTTTCGCGGGCGTTCGACAAGTTCGACGGTCACAAGCGCCACTCCGAAGGTTACGACGTCGCGGTGCGCGTCTGCCGTCCGGGCGCGATCAGCGGCTCGAAGGCGAGCCGCGTATTTCGTCTCGTGCTGCCGGTCACGTTCTCCGATTTCGGCGTGGCCAAACGCAGCGCGAGCCAGTACGGTGCGGATATTATCGACGGCAAGGTGGAAGGTGCGACGGTCCAGGATTTGTGAGTCGCGTGTGCGTCATTTCACGAGCGCGAAATAATTCGCGCGATTGTTTGACGTCTTGCGAACATCTCTATACAATCCGTTTTCTCTGACGCGGGGTGGAGCAGTCTGGCAGCTCGTCGGGCTCATAACCCGAAGGTCGTAGGTTCAAATCCTACCCCCGCAACCAGTCGCACCGAGGCTTATAGCCGATTTGTGTATCCGTTTGAATCGCCCTGAATTCACCGTTAGGGCAAACTGAAGGCAAAGCTTGCGTATTCCGTGCGAAGTTGCCCGAAAACTGAAACCCGCCCCGTGCGGGTTTTTTGTTGTCTTTTGTCGGAGAGCAACCTCTTCTACGAGGAGCCGACTTGTCCGCAATTCTCTTCGACGGTAACGATTCAGCCTATCTCGCATGGTTGCATACGCATCCACATGGCGTTGTTCTGAACCGCCGTCGCAACGGGTGATCGACCAGCTACCTCGTTCTCCTCACTGCAATCTGTCGCGCGATCTGTGCGCCACGTCAGAAGGTTGCAGGCAAATTCACGAAACGAACAGGGTACGCCGAGGTGTGTGCGGAAAGCGTTGACGCACTTCGCGCGTATGCCCGTGACCGTTCGTAACGCGCTTTGTGAGCCATGCAGTCAAGGTGCGCGAAACATTATTGCGGATGCAGCACACACCGCTGCGACAACCGCACCAGCGCCGCCAAGCACGGCAAGATTCGCTTTCACAGTTTCCATTACGCCTCTCACATCACCTAATTGCTCGCAGTGTTACCGCGAAATATTTTTCCGGCTTTCGTGACGCTACGTCGATGAACGTGGCATGCAAGGAACCGACGCAAGACGCTGGTGGAGCACGTCTTCCCAGTCCTCGCCGGAATTTTCCGCGCGCTCGCTTTCGAGCGTCGATAGTCCCGCTTCCATGCCGAGCACCGCGCCTTGCTTTTCTGCTACCGGATCAATCCACCTACGGCCGGGGCCGATCCACGTACGCCGCGAATATGCGCCGCGCGCTTCGATGAACGGCGGCGCGTTATCCGGTGGCGGCAAATCATTGACTTCGAGCGCTTCCTCGATAAACGCGGTGCGAACCGGGTACGCGAAGCCGTTAGCGAAGTCGGTACGGCGACGGTTAAGCGTCTTCCACGCTTCGAGCAAGCCCGGCGCGAGCGGACGAATAATTAACATCGCTGCAGTCCTGCGAAAGCTGTTGCGCACTCGCGCAACGCGGCGGCGTGACTGGCGTAGAGGTCGCGCATGGTGAGCTTTTCCGCAGTAAGTACGGCC
This sequence comes from Paraburkholderia phytofirmans PsJN, assembly GCF_000020125.1. Lineage (NCBI taxonomy): Bacteria > Pseudomonadati > Pseudomonadota > Betaproteobacteria > Burkholderiales > Burkholderiaceae > Paraburkholderia > Paraburkholderia phytofirmans. The sequence goes on along the minus strand of NC_010681.1, from coordinate 2,947,575 downwards.
AGAAACGACAAAGCCCGCATTGCGCGGGCTTCAAAATTTCGGACAAGTTCAGGTCGTCCCAATAATTCGCCATATTAGGCTGGATTGTCGTATGTCAGATCATGATCGCGCCGGCATGCAACGCGCATTGATCGCCCCCCTTTTAGTCTTTGTCTTATTCCCCCCTGTTTCAAACCTGAAGCACGATGACCCGAGCGGGAGCAATTCAGCCCGCTACCGCATCGCCGGCCGCGTTACCGGGCGGATCGCTTTCTTCTACTTCGTGGGGGGTAAATGTCGGAACAGCAGGAATGTAATGGCGAGTTGTATCCGTTCGCAACCATCGGGGCTCGTACCGAGCGTAGCGGATGCGTGACGAGCGGCAGCGTACTTCAAATCTGCGGCCTTCCGGTTACATGCGTCGGCGACATTGTGATGTATAGCGACGTCAGCGAACCGGTCGTTATGGACGGCGCAGGCATCGCGCTTGTCTATTCCGGCAATCCCGTTGCACTCGTTGGTAGCAGCCTGAGCAATGGCGGCAGGATCGTTTCGGCCATCTGGAGCGAGCGCGGGATCTTTGTAGACGAAGACCAAGAGATTGAGGTGCTATTCGATGTCGATTATGTGCCCGAGTCGCACAAACCTTCAGCGCGTTTAGCTGTGGCTGGCGCGACAACACCAAGAGGCGGCGTACTCACGGACGCTACAGGCACATACGAAGTTCAGGAGATGCGCAAGAAAGCTGCGCGCATCGGTGACTTCATGGAGTATGCGGACGGTACGCGCGCCCGCATCATTACCGGGATCGCACTGCCCGGAAAGCCTGCCTGTGCGTTCGGGATTGTGGGCAGCATGCTCGATAACGGCGACGTGATTAACGATAGCCTGCACCGTGACGTGCGCACATCAACAGTCTTTGTTCCTGTCAACGAACACGGCGAAGTAATCACGCGCCAGTAACACACGGGGAATAGCCATGATGCGACGGGTAGCGGTCGTAGGAGACCAGCTCAGTACAGGCGGGCAAATCGACCATTACGAAGGCCCGCTTTGCGCGTGGGGTGACGGCGGCCACCAGGTCGCATTAATCGGCGGCTCCGCGTATTGCGAGGCGTGCAAGAGCACGGGCGTTATCGCGAAAGCCGGAGGCCCGCGCCGAATCAATTTTATGGGTGAAACCGCAGCGGACGGCGATATCGTCTTATGCAATTGCGAAACGCCACCCCGAATCGTTGCGAAGCTTGCGGGCGAATCATGGTGCGATGACGAAGACTATAGCGCCGTCGCACGCGCAACGAATGGCCCGCAATCCTTCGCCGGTCCGCGCGCGACTTGTGACGAACAATACACGCTCAGGGATTCCCAGCGCCGACCACTTGCTGGTGTTCGATATCGCGTGCGCGTCGGCTCAAACATCGTAGCAAGTGGCGTAACCGACTCACAAGGAATAACGCAGCGAATCGCAACGGACGCAGCAAAGCGGCTAGTGCTTGAAATCGCTGGAGGTCACTAATGCGTATTGCTGTAGTAAGAGACCGGGACGTTACAACGACTGGCGGGCGTGTCATTGCATTAAAGGCGATGATTCACGACAACGGGATAAAGCTAGCTCTGGACGGTGAATGGAGTAGCCCCTTGATTCTCAGGACACGAGGCACCCCTTAAAATAAGAGGGAATCTTGTGACTGGTTTCAAGCCTAGGCAAATCGTGGAAAGCATTGAAGTTCTGACCGAGCCGGAGCGCCGTCGTCGACGTTCGGTCCAGGAGAAGGTGGCCATCGTGCAGGAAACCCTGGAGCCGGGAGCAACGGTTTCAGCGGTTGCCCGACGGCACGGGGTCAACCCAAACCAGGTGTTTGCGTGGCGCAAGCAATACGAGGAAGGCAGCCTGGCTGCGGTGAAGGCTGGAGAAGCCGTGGTGCCCGCTTCGCAGTTGGCCACAGCGATGAAGGAAATCAGGGAACTGCAGCGTCTGCTTGGCAAGAAGACGCAGGAGGCAGAAATCCTGAAGGAAGCAGTCGAGTATGGCCGCTCAAAAAACTGGATTGCGCGCTCGCCCTTACTGCCCGGGGACGACCAATGAAAACGGTCTGCGATGTTCTCGGCGTGGCGCGCTCTGCTTTGGCAGTCAGAAAAGCCCGCTCTCCAGACCTGGCAGGACGGCCGCCGCGCCCGACAGACCGACGACACGGAGCTGGTCGCTGCAATCCACGAGCATGTGGCGGACTTGCCGACTTATGGATACCGACGAGTCTGGGCATTGCTGCGACGTAGTCACGAATTGACCGGTGCGCCGTGCGTGAACGCCAAGCGGGTCTATCGCGTCATGCGTGACCATCAGTTGCTGCTCCGGCGCCTTGGCCAACGTCGCGATACCCGTCGGCATGACGGACGCATTGCCGTTGACCGCAGTAATGTCCGCTGGTGCTCGGACGGCTTCGAGTTCCGTTGCGACGACGGCTCGCCGTTGCGCGTGACGTTTGCGCTGGACTGCCATGACCGGGAAGCCATCAGTTGGGCAGCGACTACTGCCGGTCATAGCGGCGACGTCGTGCGAGATGTGATGCTCGCAGCGGTCGAGCAACGCTTCGGCACGACGCAGGCAGGTGCACCCATTGAATGGCTGTCGGACAACGGCTCTGCCTACATCGACCATCGCACGCGCAGTTTCGCTCGCGAGCTGGGTCTGGAGCCGTTGACTACACCGGTTCGTTCGCCGCAGAGTAACGGCATGGCCGAGTCGTTCGTGAAGACAATCAAGCACGATTACATCGCCTTTATGGAGAAGCCCGACGTGCCAACAGCGCTCTCGCATCTGGCCGACGCCTTTGAACATTACAACGAACGCCACCCGCATAAGGCACTAAAGTACCGTTCTCCCCGGGAGTTCCGGCGAACCGCTGCATCATCAACTTAACGGTGTCCGAGTGTCCTGAGTTACCGGGTCAACTCCAGTGAACACGCAACTTGCGGAAACTGCAAGGGATTGTGGCCGATGCACGGAACCGGCGACAAGATGCGGAACCGTGGAACACCGGTTGTACTTGATAACGATCCTGTTCTATGCCCTTGCGGAAAGAATCGAGTAATCGCCGCTTCGGATGCGAAGTGCTTCGTTCATAAAAATACGAATATCGGGCGTTCCACCGTAGGGAACCCGCCGCCTGGAGTTACGCAAACTGCACCCTTCGATGAGCAATTTACCTTGGTTGACGACACGCGCCGCCCGCTCGCACATATTCGCTATCGAATCGTCACCAATAGCGGCCAAGTCACCACAGGTACGACGAACGCGATCGGTGCAACAGAACGCATCGAAACAGATGGAACAGAAAGGCTAAGGCTCTACATAACTGGAGAATCGATCAATGAGTGACGCCGGCAGCAACAGTTACGGCTTCAAGACGAGCGAAAACGAAGAATGGTTCGAGGTTCATTCGAGTGCCGTCACAAATACGAATCCCGGGTCGATGGTTTACGTGTCCATAGATACGACACCAATTTGCCCGAATATGACTGATAGAGAGTTTCGGCAAACCGTACTGTCTCTAAGAGATGAGGCCGTAAAGATCATCCGTCAGCGGCAAAGTGAGCTTTCCATGTGGTCGCCTTCAGCGCGCGATCGAGTCAAGGCGTGGTTTGGCTCGAACGACGACGCTGTGCGGAAGACGCTGATAAACGGATTGAATAATCTTATTCAAGTAATGAATGGGCTAACTGCCAGCAATTTCATTCGACCAGACCCAGAAAGAGACCGCGCCGTCGGCTGCACACCGAATGCAAATAATCGAGGGGAAGTTGCACACGTTTGCGGCCCTGATACGGCTACGCATACAATAGCGATTGATACAAATTTCTGTTACTTGCCGCAAAAGTCAGCGGGTAAATTGTCGTCAATGCAATTGACACTGGTTCATGAATGCACGCATTTTATGGATACATTCGGCACGATTGACTACCGTGGCGCATACGGGAGAACGGCTTGTGGTTGGCTGGCCCGCGATCATTCGGATATTGCGATAAACAATGCGGACAGCATTGCTTGGTACATTTTGGCTCGCGACGAATAGAGAGGATATATGAAAATAGGTATCTATATTTTGGGGTTAGTGCTGACTGCTGCATCATTGCAGGCAACGGCATGTACGATTCTTCTCCAAGACAAAATCGAGTTGCCGCACGGTGCGACAGATATAAGCAACGGCGATCGTCTTGCCCTGACTCGCCACTATCTAACTGCAAGGGAGTGGACGGGAGAAGGAACGAGAGCCACAGTCGAGGCAACCGCGTTCGAATACGAATCGAATCCCAAGCAGCTTGCGGCGTTGCGAGGGGAAAAGATCACGGCATTCCTAAAGCAACTGGGGCTCGACAAAGACGATATAGATGTTGATGAGAGAGTTATAGAACTCAACAAGGGAAAAATTGATCCGGACGATAAATGGCAGATCGGCGTTGAGTTCGTGCCGAAGTGTCCGGCCACCGGCTGTCAAAAACTGTGTAATACGCCGAATCTTCCGGGGGTCGTCAGCTATGCCGTAACAGCAGATACACCCGGACTCGTGCCCGGCAGTAACATTTTTACTTGTGGAGATAAGCGGGAACCGGCTAACGCCCGCATTATTACGCGTGAAGTTTGGACCGCTACTACGAAGGAGCAAGCTCTTACGTTGGCCACTAACGGCGGAAAGCCGCGCGCGGGGGTTTGCTATCAAATCGCGACGAGCGCACATAAATATATAGGTATGACGGACAATCAGGGACGCACCGAACTTCTACAACTACTTGGCCCTGAGTACACAACTATTGAGGTGAAAGTCGACCAGTATAGCTATTAGTCGATTGGCAAAGGTTGCGCAGGGCAAGGATCAGCCTCGTAAGTTCCGCTTCGGCGGGGCTTTATCGATCCGTGAGGGAGCTTGAAAATTAAACGGTTTATATTGACGTTGTTCGTTGTGAGCGCCACGATCGCCGCGCACCACGTTGCAGCGCAAAGACCGGAGACGGTCGACGCAAAACATGATTCGCCGACCACAATCACATCGGGGAAAGCGAATTCAGACCGTTCATTTGTACGTTTTCTATTAGCGTGTAGAAATGGCCCGTGTGCTAGGGTTTATTACACAGTTTGCTACCCATCCGGCGTGGCCGCAATAGGAGAAACAGACGCTAGCGGGTACACGATGTTCTATGAAGCTAATAATGTTCAATCGTTGAAACTCCTTTTAGGTCACCGTCGGCTAGGTGATTGCGAAGACAGGGGACGGTTGGGTATTGGCGTTACGCGAGAGGTCCAATCTCGATAGTCCGTTAGACTACCTGCGCCCCAGTGATTATCAGCCCCGCTTCGGCGGGGCTTTTCGATCCACGAGGAAACTTGAAATTGAAACATCTTATATTGGCGTTGTTCGTGGTGAGCGCCACGATTGCCGCGCACCACGTTGCAGCGCAAGTACCGGAGACGGCCGACGCAAATACAGGGAGCAATCCGACGGATTCGGACCTATCTAAGAAATTCCCGAATTCAATGCAATACACAATTGCCGACTCAGAAGGTAAGCCGTTAGCGCAAATTGCCTACCGGGTAACGTTCCCATCCGGGATAACGGCAAAAGGCGTAACCGATGAATACGGGCACACTGTTCGATTCCGAACAAAAAACCCTGAACGCCTCAGCCTTGCTGTCAAAGCGACTAATGCCAACGTTGCCTTCCTGCCTTCAGCGTCGCCTCACTAAATCGCCAGCCGCCGTTGTTCCTGCGCCGTGTCGGCGTGATCGAATAGCGCGCCTTGGCGGTGAACTTCGTTGATGCGCTCGCACGCGTTATCGAAGTACGCTGAGTCCAACTCGATACTGACGAAGCCCCGCCCAGTTTCGAAGCCGCATTGCCTATTACTCCCGCGCCTCCACCTCACTCCCCATCAATCGCCCATTCCACCGCCGCCTGCGCATGCAACGCAGTCGTATCGAACACAGGCAACGCAGAATCTTCCGCCTTGATCAGCAAAGTAATCTCCGTGCAGCCGAGAATCACCGCCTGCGCGCCGCGCGCGGCCAGCGCTTCGATCACACGCTGATACACCGCGCGCGAAGCGTCGTTCACGTTGCCGTGGCATAGCTCGTCATAAATGATGCGATGCACGTCCGCGCGCTCGGCTTCGTCGGGAATCACCGTCTCCAGGCCGTAGCGCTCGCGCAGACGTCCCGTGTAGAAAGTTTGCTCCATCGTATAGCGCGTGCCCAGCAAGCCCACCCGCTCGATCCCTGCCGCCCGCAGCGCGCTGCCGGTAGGATCGGCGATATGTAGGAAGGGCACGTCGATCGCCGCTTCGATCGATTCATACACGCGATGCATCGTATTGGTCGCCAGCATCACCAGATCGGCGCCGCCGCGTTCGAGTTGGCGCGCGGCGTCGGCCATCTGCTGGCCGAGCGCGGTCCAGTCGCCCGCGCGCTGGTTCGCTTCGATCGGCGCGAAGTCGAGGGTGAGCATCAGACTGCGCGCGTTGTGGTGACCGCCGAGCCGCGCCTTGGCGTGGCGGTTGAGAAGCTTGTAGTACTCGGTGGACGATTCCCAGCTCATCCCGCCGATCACGCCGATCGTTTTCATGTGCTTGCTCCGTGAGTGGATGACGGCGCGGCATCGACCGTCTGTCCGGCGAGTATAGGCGGGCGGCGCGATGCACTGCCGGTACGGATCGCGCGCCGCTCGCCGGTACGCCCGGATGAAAAAACGTCGAACAAATTCGCCGCCACGCGCTTTCTGACGCCGATAGAATCGTAATCAATCAGGACGGGGTCAAAGGGAGCGATAGATGGATCTGATCATCCGCCGCGCGATGCTGCCGCCAGGCGCCGCGCCGCAACATAAAGAGCCGGTCGACATCGGCATTGAAGCGGGCCGCATCGTTGCGGTCGAACCGAATCTGGCCGCCAACGCGCACGAGGAAATCGACGCCGCGGGCTCACTCGTCACGCCGCCGTTCGTCGATCCGCATTTCCATATGGACGCAACGCTCTCGTACGGTCTGCCGCGCGTGAACGCGTCGGGCACGCTGCTCGAAGGCATCGCGTTATGGGGCGAACTGAAGCCGGACCTGACGCAGGAGGCGCTGATCGAGCGCGCGCTGCAGTATTGCGACTGGGCCGTCGCGCGCGGATTGCTGGCCATTCGCAGCCACGTGGATGTGTGCGATCCGCGCCTGCTCGCGGTCGAGGCGCTGGTCGAAGTGAAACGCCGCGTGGCGCCTTATCTTGATCTGCAACTGGTGGCCTTTCCGCAAGACGGCGTGCTGCGCAGCCCGGGCGCTTTCGAGAACCTCAAGCGCTCGATCGCGATGGGTGTGGACGTGGTCGGCGGCATTCCGCATTTCGAGCGCACCATGGCCGACGGCGCGCAGTCCGTGCGCCTGTTGTGCGAGTACGCGGCGGAGCAGGGCTTGCGCGTCGACATGCATTGCGATGAATCGGACGATCCGATGTCGCGGCACATCGAGACGCTCGCGGCCGAAACGCACCGGCTCGGTTTGCACGGGCGCGTCACCGGTTCGCATCTGACCTCCATGCATTCCATGGACAACTACTACGTCAGCAAACTGCTGCCGCTGATGCGCGAGTCGGGCGTCGCGGCGATCGCGAATCCGCTGATCAACATCACGCTGCAAGGACGCAGCGACACGTATCCGAAACGCCGCGGCATGACGCGCGTACCCGAGATGATGGCGGCCGGCATCAACGTCGCATTCGGTCACGATTGCGTGATGGACCCGTGGTATAGCCTCGGTTCGGGCGACATGCTCGAAGTCGCGCACATGGGTTTGCATGTGGCGCAGATGACGGGCGTCGACGGTATGCGCGCCTGTTTCGACGCGGTGACGGTGAACGCTGCGCGCATTCTCGGTCTGGAGGGCTATGGCGTCGCGCCGGGATGCGCGGCCAATCTCGTGCTGCTCGACGCGCGCGATCCGGTGGAAGCAATTCGTTTGCGCGCCGCGCGCCTTGCGGTGGTGAGCCGCGGCAAGGTGGTGAGCCGTGCGCCGGCTGCGCGCGCGGCGCTGTCGCTCGAAGGCCGCCCTGCGCAAGTGGATTTCAAGCTGCATCGCGGCTGATTGCAGCGAGGCTCGGAGCCTCGCCCGAAACAAAAAAACCGGTGCCTGCATAACGCAGGTCACCGGTTTTTTATCGGCCCATGCAAAGCGCCGAGGTTCGCATCAACCGATCAATGCGCCGCGCCCGGCGACATGCCATTGTGGCGCAGCAAGGCGTCGATATTCGGCTCGCGCCCGCGGAACGCCTTGAACGATTCCATTGCCGGTCGGCTGCCGCCCACTTCCAGAATCTCCTTGCGATAGCGCAGGCCGGTCGCCTGATCGAGCACGCTGCCGCTCGCCGTTTGCGCGGCTTCTTCGAATGCCGCGTAGGCGTCGGCGGAGAGCACTTCAGCCCACTTGTAGCTGTAGTAACCCGCCGCATAACCGCCCGCGAAAATGTGGCTGAACGTATTCGGCCAACGCGAGAACGGCGCCTGCGGCACGACATGGAAGCGCGCGTTGATTTCGCTCGCGAGTTCGGTGGCGTTCTTCGTGCCGGACGCATCGAAGCCGGTATGCAGTTGCATGTCGAACATCGAGAACACGATCTGACGCAGCGTGCCGAGACCACTCTGGAAATTCTTCGCGGCGAGCATCTTGTCGAACAGATCGCGCGGCAACGGCTTGGCCGTTTCGACGTGCGAGGTCATGTCGCTCAACACGTCCCACTCCCAGCAGAAGTTCTCCATGAATTGCGACGGCAGTTCGACGGCGTCCCACTCGACGCCGTTGATACCCGACACGCCCAGCTCATCGACACGCGTGAGCATGTGATGCAACCCGTGGCCGAACTCATGGAACAGCGTGATGACTTCGTCGTGCGTGAAGCAGGCCGGCTTGCCGCCGACCGGCGCCGAGAAGTTGCACGTCAGATACGCGACGGGCGTCTGCACGCTGCCGTGCGTGTGCTTGTGACGGCCGCGCGCGTCGTCCATCCAGGCGCCGCCGCGTTTGCCTTCGCGCGCATACAGATCGAGGTAGAACTGCGCGACGAGGCCGCCGTCCTGATTCTCGACGCGGAAAAAGCGCACGTCCGGATGCCACACGGCCGCTTCGTCGCGACGGATACGCACGCCGAAGAGTGTCTCCGTGACCTTGAAAAGACCCTTGAATACGGCGTCTTCCGGGAAGTACTGTTTGACTTCGTTCTCGGAGAACGAGTAGCGCTTCTGGCGCAGACGCTCCGCGGCGAACGTCATGTCCCACGGTTGCAGTTCAGTCATGCCGAGTTCGTTCGCCGCGAATTGGCGCAGTTCCTTCCAGTCCTGCTCGGCATGCGGACGCGCGCGCGTGGCGAGGTCTTCCAGAAAGCTCATCACCTGGGCGGGCGACTCGGCCATTTTCGGCGCGAGCGAGACTTCGGCGAAGTTGTTGAAGCCGAGCATGTGCGCTTCTTCGGCGCGCAGTTTCAGCTGTTCCGCGAGCACCGCGGTGTTGTCCCACTCGGGCTTGCCGTTGCCGTATTGCGGGCCGAGTTCGGAAGCACGCGTCACAAAGGCGCGATACATCGCTTCACGCATCGGACGATTTTCCGAGTACTGCATCACCGGGAAGTACGACGGGAAGTGCAGCGTGAACTTGTAGCCGGTCTTGCCTTCGCGTTCGGCCGCTTCCTTCGCGCCTTCGATCACGTCTTCGGGCAAACCGGCCAGTTCTGCTTCGTTGCCGGCTTCGACGATATACGCGTATGCGTTGGTCGCATCGAGCACGTGATCGGAAAACGCTTTTGAAAGCGCCGCCTGGCGTTCCTGCAACTCGGCGAAATGGGGCTTCTGGTCTTCCGGCAATTCCGCGCCGGACAGGCGGAAATCGCGCAGCGCATTGCCGAGGATTTTCTTGCGCTCGCCGGTCAGCGATTCGAAGTCTACGCTGGCATTCAACGCCTTGTACTTCTCATACAGCGCGAGATTTTGCCCGACGCTCGACCAGAACTCGGTGACGCGCGGCAGATTCTCGCCATACACGGCGCGCAGTTCGGGGGTGTCGGCAACCGCGTTCAGATGGCCGACCACGCTCCAGGCGCGCGACAACGGTTCGGTGGCGCGCTCGACCGGCTCGACCACGTCGGCCCATGAAGCGGGCGTGATCGGCTGGGCGGCGCGCTCGACGGCGGCGGCCGCATCGGCGAGCAGCACATCGAGGGCGGGCGTGACGTGTTCGGGGCGGATTTCGCCAAAGCGCGGCAGGTCGGAGAAATCGAGGAGCGGATTGTCGTGATTCGAGGCGGTAGTGGACATGAGGCTTCCTGTCTGACGCGGGTGAACGGGTAATCGGTGCATCGACGGGCGTCCCCGAGGGGACCGCCTTCGGGGCGCGCGCTATGACGCCCCAAAACAGCCGATATAGACATTATTGGGGCAGGGCGCGTTGATTCCAATCCGTCGGCAGACAAATTATCAGATGTCGCGGCCCTGCGCGCGAGCGCGACATGGCAGCCGAGCGTCCACGCGCACCGAAATCCGCCGCCGTGCTCTGTGCGAAAGCGCACGGTTTCGATTGCTGCCATGCGGCAATGTGGAGCGTCGCTGTCGGTCGGCGGCGTTTTTTTGCAAAGAGGTATCGATGAATCCGCTTTCGGACGCACTCGCGCACAAGGGTAATAATTTCGATCTCGTGCGGCTGCTCGCCGCCATTGCCGTCGTGTATGGCCATTCGTATGTGCTTCAGGCGCCCGACGGCACGACGGATTGGGTTCAGAACGCGTTGGGCTTCGACGGTTTCGGCGCGCTGGGCGTCTACGCCTTTTTCCTGCTGAGCGGCATGCTGGTGACCGCCAGCTTCGACCGGCAACGCTCGGTGCCGCGCTTCGCCGTGTTGCGCATCGCGCGGTTGTGGCCAGCGGTGGCGGCCGGGTCGCTGGTGACGGTGTTCATCATCGGTCCGCTCTTTACGACGCTGACGCTGCGCGAGTATTTCGCCTCCGGCATGACGTGGGCCAATCTCGACAACTTCTCGACTATCGTGCGCAGCGCCGGCTGGGCGCTGCCCGGCGTGTTCGAGCACAACCGCTATCCGGTCGACATTTGCGGACCGCTCTGGACGCTGCCGGTTGAAGTGCGCTGCTATCTGCTCGTGCTCGTGACGGGCATGGTGGGTTTGCTGTCCAGCTCGCGCGGCGTGATGCTCGCGGCCGCGCTCGGCTGCGCCTTCTTCATGCTGCACGTGGATCACGCGCATTGGCAGATCGGCTTGCGCGATTTCAGCGAAACGCCGGACGGCTATTCGTTCTGGCCGGAGCCGTTTTTCATGCTGGGCATGCTGCTGTATGGCTGGCGCGAACGGATCGACATCAACGGGTTGACCGCGCTGGCGTTCACGATGGTGTTTCTGGTGTTCCGCGATACGGCCGGTGCGCAGCCGCTGTTCTATCTCGCCTTCGTGTACGGCGTGCTGTGGATCGGCACGACGCCGCTCCTGCGGCGCTTCGTGCCGCGTCACGATTACTCGTACGGCATCTATCTGTATGGCTTCATGGTGCAGCAATGCGTCGCGAATATCGCGCCGCAGTTGAACCATGTGACAGCGGTGTTGATCGCCGCGCCGGTCATTCTGCTGTGCGCGGCGTTGTCGTGGCACTTCGTGGAACGGCCGGTGCTGAAGTGGTGCCGCGGGCGTCTGGCGCGGTCGTCGACGCCGGTTGCGGCGGGGATGCCGGCTGGCGATCGAGCCGTGCGTTGAACTGAGCTGAGATGCGCTGACGTAAGAGGCGCGTGCGGCGCTGATGGATGCGGATACCTTGGCAAGACGCCAAGGCCGCAAGCATCCCGATGCCGGTGAGGTTGCTTCGCCGGCGTTCAGGCGACCAACGCGAGCGCTAAGAGCTGTGGCGCGCGTTAGCGCCGATAGACGTCGATACCCTGACACAACGCCAAGGCCAAAAGTCCCAAAGCCGGCGAAGACGCTCCGCCGGCTTTTCTCCAGCCGCTTTACGCGTTCGCTGCCGCTTCGCGCTCGGCGGCTTCGATCGTGTTGACGAGCAGCATGGTGATCGTCATCGGGCCGACGCCGCCCGGCACCGGCGTGATGTAGCCGGCCACTTCCTTGACGCCCGCAAAATCCACGTCGCCGCACAGCTTGCCGGCGTCGTCACGATTCATGCCGACGTCGATCACTGCCGCGCCCGGCTTCACCATCTCCGCCGTGAGAATGTTGCGCAAGCCGGTGGCGGCGACCACGACATCCGCGTTGCGCGTGTGAGCGGCCAGATCGCGCGTCTTGCTGTGGCAGATCGTGACGGTCGCGCCGGCTTCGAGCAGCAGCAGCGCCATCGGCTTGCCGACGATGTTCGAGCGGCCGATCACCACCGCGTTCGCGCCTTGCAGCGGAATCTCGTAAGCGGCGAGCATTTTCATGACGCCGTACGGCGTGCACGGACGGAACAACGGCCGGCCGGTCATCAGCGCGCCGGCGTTGGCGACGTGAAAGCCGTCCACGTCCTTTTCCGGCGCGATCGCCTCGATCACTTTGTGGCTGTCGATATGCGGCGGCAGCGGCAGTTGCACCAGAATGCCGTGAATGCGCGGGTCGCGGTTCAGTTCGTCGATGCGCGCGAGCAGTTCGGCTTCCGGCAGATCGGCCGGATAGCGGTCGAACGACGAGCCGAGCCCGTTGTCGTGGCAGGCCTTCACTTTGTTGCGCACATACACTTCACTGGCCGGGTTGTCGCCGACCAGCACCACCGCGAGGCCCGGCTGATGGCCGCGGGCGGTGAGGGCGGCGGCGCGCGCGGCGACGTCGGCGCGCAGGGTCTTGGAAAGGGCTAGGCCGTCGATCAGTTTGGCAGTCATGGTCGGGTCGAGATGGGCAGTTTGGAAAGCGGGGCGGGGCGCAGACGCTCGTGCGTGCCGCGCGCGATGGCGCTTTTCAACGGGAATGGGTCGGCACGTGAAAAGCGCGCGGCGCGAATCGGGGTTAAGCGGCGCTGCAAAGTGCGACATTATACCGGCCCTGCCAGGCATGCCGCGTACGGATTCCTGGCTGCGTGGCGCAGTGGGGACGCGGGTCGTGCGTGCTTCACATGGTGGGCACGAATGCCCGCTTCGAGCGGTGGCGGCCACAGGTTCGCTGCCAAGGCAACTGTTCGCCTATTCGGCGCCGCGCCTGCCGCCGAAAGCCTGGCGCCTGTCGCTTGGTGCCTGCCGCCCGGCGTAGCGGGCGCAAGCTCGGCTGTCAAACGCGACGGCTAAGGCTCGACCGCCTGCCAGCCGGAACCCGGATCGAATGCCGTGATGGCGGCAGCCGCGCGCGTGGTGCGCGGCCCGAGGTTTTTCTCATAGACCTGCCCGTCCTGGTTGACGATGAAACTCATCACGCCGGTCCTGCCATATTCGGCTGGCGAGGCTATCAGTCCGAACCCTTTGCTCAGCACGCCGTTCTCGACATAGTTGTCGGCGCCGCCCTTCGCGTGCGCGCCTTGGGCCGTGAGAATGCGGAAGCGATAGCCGTGATACGCCTCTTCAGACCGCGTGCCGTCGGGCCTGGTGGCGGAGATCGGTCCAAGTGGGCTTTCCGCTTCGCCGGGCGCCGTCTTCCAGTACAGGCCGTCGTGCTGTCCCGGCGTACTGATGAGACGCTGTGCATAGTGCCGGGTCAGGTTGCGATAGTCGTATTGCGCATCGAGATACACCAGCGAGGCCAGGATCGCGCCGTGTTCATTGCGGCCGATGCGGCGTGTCAGCATTTCATCGCGTCCCGCCGGCGGATCGAAACGCCAGCCCTTGCCCGACTGTACGAGCGGAATCGGCAAGGTCCAACCGCTGTCGCCGACCGTCAGATGCGCGGTGGCGCGGCCTTTGTCACTGACTGGATCCTTGACGATCTGATGGTTTTTCGACCATTCGCCGAGGAACTGATAGATGTCGTCCTGGCCGATGCCATCGGTCGGAATGAAGCGATGAAAATCGCCGCCGAGCACGCGCTTGAGCGCGTCTTCGTCGTTGCGGGCGAGGGCTTCGACGAAGGCGTTGGCGGCGTCGTCCGCGCTGGGATAGAGCGCCTGGGCATGGGCGGGAATCGCGCTGATCAGCAGAATCGGCGCCAGCACCAGTGTGCCGGTGGTAACGAGAGCGATCGCAAATGTCAGGACTTGGGCGCGCAGCTTGCGCTTTGCGAATAGATGCATCATCGGATTCTTCCTTTTCTGTTCGACGGTTGCGGCCGGAGTAATGCTCGGCTGCGTCCTCCCGGTGGGGTTTATACGACGAGATGTCGATGCGCGGCACGGGCTGCGTCGCTTCGCCGCGATGGAAAATGGCGCGTCGGATTGGCGGCGGGTAAGTGGTCGAAAGGCTCGATTGACACGCACCATGGCGCGGGAAACGCTCGACTCGCTCCCATTGTTTCGCATCACCAGGCAATGCCGGATGCGGCGTTTCGCAGCACGCGTCGCGCCCGCGTTAATCACCGCGTCGGCAAGGTTTGCTGAGGAATGCTGGGTAATTAAGGAGGGTGCGTCCGAATCCGTCGACCTTGTCGGACGAAAGAATCTGTTGCGGATTGGGGTCAGTGATTGCTGACCGACGCGTATTATTTTGCGCGAGCCGACCGTGCCGAAATCACGCGGTTAGTGTGATTGCCGTGCGATGGAGGAGATGAAAAAGCGCGGGGAAATACGAGGAAAAAGAGGGGCGAGACGGGCCGGACTCGTCATAGTCCGGCCGTTAATGCGCAGTCACTTTCAACCCGTCGACGTCTCTCCCAAAGGCGCTTGCCTTCGGGCCGCGTGCCGCCGGTTGCGGCTTATTGCGCCGGTTGCGGCTTGTTCGACAGCGCCAGTCGCAGCAGATCGGCGACCGTGTTGACGTTGAGCTTTTCCATGATGTTCGCGCGGTGCGCTTCGACGGTCTTGATGCTGATGCCGAGGTCGTCGGCGATCTGCTTGTTCAGGCGGCCGGCGATGATGCGCTCGAGCACCTGATGCTCACGCGCGGTCAGCTTGCCCAGCCGCTCGGCGGCGGCGCGCTGCTGCTGCACGCTGGTGCTTTCGCTGCGCGCCTTGTCGAGCATGCGCTCGACCAGCTTACGCAACTCGGCTTCGTCGAACGGCTTTTCGATGAAGTCCATCGCGCCTTTTTTCATCGTGGACACGGCCATCGGCACGTCGCCGTGACCCGTCACGAAGATGATCGGCAGCGATGCATTGTCGGCGATCAGGCGTTCCTGCAATTCGAGTCCGCTCATGCCGGACATCCGCACATCCAGAATCAGGCACGCGATCTGGCCCGGATGCTGATGCGGCTGCCATGCGTCGATGAACTGCTCGGCGCTGGAGAAGCATTGCACGCGGTAGCCGTTCGCCTCCAGCAGCCAGCGCAGCGAATCTCGCACGGCCTCGTCGTCATCGACGACAAAGACAGTTTCCTGTGTGGTGACTGGGCTATTCATAGCTCTCCCGTAACGGTTTGTGGTGTCGGCGCCTGTGTCCCGCCGTTGCTCGGGCCATCAGGCTCTCCAATAGGCAGACTGCAATGGAACGTGGCGCCTGTGATGTGGCCGTCAGATTCAACGTTGTTCACCACCCACAGACGGCCCCGGTGCGATTCGATAATCGAACGGCAAATGTTCAGCCCCATGCCCATGCCATCGGACTTGGTGCTGTAAAACGGTTCGAACAGCCGCTCGGCTGTCGCTTCGTCGACGCCCGGCCCCTGGTCGACGACGCTGAAGCAGACAAACCCGCTCTCCAGCCGCACGACCACGCGGATCACCGGATCGACCGCGTTCGGACGGGCCTCGGCCATTGCTTCGGCGGCGTTCTTCAGCAGGTTCACCAGCACCTGCTCGATCAGCACCGGGTCGACGTAGATCACCGGCAGGCGCGAGCGCAGATCTGTGACGATGCGAATGCGGCGCTTCCTCGCCTCGATTTCGGCAAGGCCCACGGCGTCGGCGACGATATCGGCGACGCGCGTGGCTTGCCGCTTCGGCTCGCTGCGCTTCACGAACTCGCGAATGCGCTTGATGATCATGCCGGCGCGCACCGCTTGCTGGGCGGTTTTTTCGAGCACGGGCAGCAGATTGTCAGGCGTGGTCCGACCGGATTTAACCAGCGCCACAGTTCCCGAGCAATAGTTATTGATCGCGGCGAGCGGTTGATTCAGTTCGTGCGCGAGCGACGAAGCCATTTCGCCCATCGTCATCAGGCGGCTGGTGAACTGCAGCTTCTCGTCCTGCTGGCGTGACAGTTCCTGGGCCTGCTTGCGGGTGGTGATATCGGTCGCGATCTGCATCTGCGCGAGGTGGCCGTCCACCCACTGAATGTACTGGCGGCGCACTTCGAACCACTTCTGAATGCTCTGCACGTAAATTTCCTGCGCATCCGCGGTGCTTTCGGTCAACGCGGCGGCGGGCAGGCCAGCGTATGTGTCCACCATATCGATCGAATCGGACGACGCCTGTGCGCTATCGAACCCGCCGCCCGCCAATTCCAGATGGCCGTCCGGGCGAATGCCGAACAGATGCCGGTAATAGCGGTTGGCGAACAGCAGCTCGGCTTCGTCGGCGGCCAGCACGGAGACCGCGGCGTCGAGGCTTTCGAGCACCGTGGTGAAGCGCTCGTGCGCCGCGGCGAGCTCTTCGCGCGCGCGCTTCGGCTCGGTGATGTCGGTCATCGACGACATCCAGCCGGTCTGGCGGCCCGAGCTGTCGATCAGCGGCGACACGTAGAGACGAGCGTGGAACAGCGAACCGTCCTTGCGGCGCACCCGCAATTCGAAGCCGGAAGAGGGCGCCTTGCCGCGCAGCGTCATGTCGAGCTGGCGCTGCATTTCGGGGTAAGCGTCGCGCGGCCAGTAGGCGAATGGCGCGTTCTTGCCGACCAGATCGCTTTCGTCCCAGCCTGTCATGCGGCAAAAGGCCGGATTGACGTGGGTGATGCGCCCATGCATGTCGAGCACGCGCATGCCGATCAGCACGGAGTTTTCCATTGCGCGGCGGAAGAACGCTTCGGCGTACAGCGCCTGCTGCGCCTCGAAGCGTTGCCGCGTGTGTTTCCACAAGCTCCACAGGCTCCACAGCACGAAACAGGACAGACCCGCCACCAGCCACACCAGCGTGTTGTTGGTGAAGTTGGTCATCTGCGGGAACGCGTAGACGCGCACCGAGACGCCCTGGCCCGGCGGGTCGAGCGGCAGATCGTAGAACATGTCGCGCGGCAGGCGCGGGCGGGTCGACGTGGTCGTCAACTCGCGATTGTTCACGTCGATGATCGAGATTTTGTATTTGGCGGACAGCTCAGGCGGAATGTCGTGCTTGAGGATCCCTTCCACCGAGAACACGGCGGCGATCGTGCCGAGAAAGTCGCGGTCGCGGAACACCGGCGTTTGCAGCGTGATGTAGCCGTTGCCGACGTCGTCGTAGATGAGCGGCGAATACACCTGGCGGCGCGTATTGCGCGCTTCGGTGAAGGCGGCTTTGACGGCTTCGTCCATCTGCGCGTCGTTCGGCTTGGCCAGACGCTGGCCGAACACGGGCAGCGCGGTATTGGGCCAGCGCGGTTGCTGCGCGCTGGTGTACCAGTTCATGTAGAGGATCTCGGGATGCCCCTGCATGATGTCCGTGGTGGACACCTGGAACGAATGCGGATCGGCGCGGCCGGCGACCAGATCGCGCGCGAGCGCCTGGATCTGTTCCTGCGCGCCGGTCATGGACAGGCGGATCTGCTGCTGCGCCCATGCGACGTTACGGTAAAGCGTGTCTTCCTGCTGTTGCTGTTCGCGCCGGTTCAGGCTCCACAAAATCAGACTCATGACGACCAGGAAGACCAGGATCGACAGAAGCGGCGTAAGCAAATAGGAATTGGACCACCATGGTCCATGGTGCCAGCGGGAGGACGGCGTCGAATCCGCGGGCGAACCGGCGGTGCGCGCCGAGCGTGCGAAAAGCCGTTCGGTCAACATGCGTGGCATTGTAGCGCAGCGTGAAGCTAGCAAATGGCGCAAAAAAGCGCGGAAAGGACCATTAATCGGCGCAAACTAGCCAGCGTATCCGTCGATCGGCAGTCAAATCAGGTTGCGCCGCAACAATTTTCCGCATTATGAGATCCGATCTCGTAATTCGAAAATTTTGTTGCGCTGACGTCGGGACCCTTATTACAATCGGCCGAAGCTGCCGCGGCCGTGCTTCGTCCGCGTCGTCTGTTCAAAGAGCGTTCCTCTACATCCAGGAGACGAGCATGTCCGCTGTACCCGACGAAGTCATGAAATATGTCGCTGCTGAAAAAGACGACGATCCCCAGGAAACCGGCGAATGGCTTGAAGCGCTGGATGGCGTGATTTCTGCTGTGGGCCCCGATCGCGCTCACTACCTGATCGAGAAACAGATTGAATTCGCCCGCGTGCATGGCGAACATCTGCCGTTCTCGGCCAACACGCCGTACATCAACACGATCCCCGTTTCGCGTCAGGCGAAGATCCCCGGCGATCAGGACATCGAACACCGCATTCGCTCGTACACGCGCTGGAACGCCATCGCGATGGTGCTGCGCGCGGGCAAGGACACCAACGTCGGCGGCCACATCGCCTCGTTCGCCTCCGCCGCCACGCTGTACGACGTCGGCTACAACCACTTCTGGCATGCGCCGTCCGCTGAACATGGCGGCGATCTCGTGTTCGTGCAGGGCCACTCGTCGCCGGGCGTCTACTCGCGCGCGTTCCTGCTGGGCCGCCTGACCGAGAATCAGCTCGACAACTTCCGTCAGGAAGTGGGTGGCGAGGGCATCTCGTCGTACCCGCACCCGTGGCTCATGCCGGACTTCTGGCAATTCCCGACCGTCTCGATGGGCCTCGGCCCGATCATGGCGATCTATCAGGCGCGCTTCATGAAGTACATGCAGGCGCGCGGCATTGCGAAGACCGATGGCCGCAAGGTCTGGGCCTTCCTCGGCGACGGCGAAACGGACGAGCCGGAATCGCTCGGCGCGATCGGCATGGCCGGCCGCGAACGCCTCGACAACCTGGTGTTCGTGATCAACTGCAACCTGCAGCGCCTCGACGGTCCGGTGCGCGGTAACGGCAAGATCATCCAGGAACTGGAAAGCGAATTCCGCGGCGCGGGCTGGAACGTCATCAAGGTCATCTGGGGCAGCCGCTGGGATGCGCTGTTCCAACGCGACAAGTCCGGCGCGCTGATGCGCCGCATGATGGACGTGGTCGACGGCGAGTATCAAACGTACAAGTCGGAGTCGGGCGCGTATGTGCGCGAGCACTTCTTCAATACGCCGGAACTGAAGGCGCTGGTCGCCGAATGGTCCGACGAGGAAATCTGGAACCTGAACCGCGGCGGCCACGATCCGCACAAGATCTACGCGGCGTTCCAGGAGGCGTCGAATTCGAAGGGCCAGCCGACCGTCATTCTCGCGAAGACGATCAAGGGCTACGGCATGGGCGAAGCCGGCCAGGCGATGAACATCACCCACCAGCAGAAGAAGCTGCACGTGGATCAGCTGAAGAAATTCCGCGACCAGTTCCGCCTGCCGATCGCCGACGACGACCTCGTCAACGTGCCGTATCTCAAGTTCGAAGAGGGTTCGAAAGAACTCGAGTACATGCGCCAGAAGCGTATGGACCTCGGCGGTTATCTGCCGGCGCGTCGCCAGAAGGCCGAGTCGCTGCCGGTGCCGGAACTGTCGGTATTCGAACCGCTGCTCAAGGGCACGGGCGAAGGCCGCGAGATCTCCACGACCATGGCGTTCGTGCGGATCCTGAACATCCTGCTGAAAGACAAGGCGCTCGGCAAACGCATCGTGCCGATCGTGCCGGACGAGTCGCGTACCTTCGGTATGGAAGGCCTGTTCCGTCAGATCGGTATCTGGAATCAGGAAGGCCAGAAGTACGTGCCGGAAGATTCCGACCAGTTGATGTTCTACCGTGAGTCGGAAACCGGTCAGATTCTGCAGGAAGGCATCAACGAAGCCGGTGGTATGTGTGACTGGATCGCGGCCGCGACGTCGTACTCGACGCACGGCGAGATCATGATCCCGTTCTACATCTTCTACTCGATGTTCGGCTTCCAGCGTATCGGCGACCTCGCATGGGCAGCCGGCGACATGCGTTCGCGCGGCTTCCTGCTGGGTGGTACGGCCGGCCGCACCACGCTGAACGGCGAAGGTCTGCAGCACGAAGACGGCCACTCGCTGCTGTGGGCGGCTTCGGTGCCGAACTGCATCAGCTACGACCCGACCTTCGGTTACGAACTCGCGGTCATCATGCGCGACGGCCTGCGCCGCATGGTCGCGGATCAGGAAGACGTGTACTACTACATCACGGTGATGAACGAGAACTACGAGCACCCGGCGATTCCGCAGGGCGACTCGGTGGAAGCCGACATCATCAAGGGCATGTACGCGTTCCGTAAGGCCGAAGCGGACAAGAAGGCGCCGCGCGTGCAACTGATGGGCGCGGGCACTATCTTCAACGAAGTGATCGCCGCCGCCGACCTGCTGAAGAACGACTGGGGCGTCGCCGCCGATCTGTGGAGCGTGCCGAGCTTCACCGAACTCGCGCGCGAAGGCCACGAAGTGCAGCGCTGGAACCTGCTGCATCCCACCGAAGAAAAGAAGCTCTCGCACGTCGAGAAGCTGCTGAAGGACGCACAAGGTCCGGTCATCGCATCGACCGACTATGTGCGCGCGCTGACCGAGCAGATCCGCGCGTTCGTGCCGCAGAAATTCGTCGTGCTGGGCACGGATGGCTACGGCCGTTCGGACACGCGCGAAAAGCTGCGCCACTTCTTCGAAGTCGACCGCTACTGGGTGACGGTTGCCGCGTTGAATGCACTCGCAGATGAAGGCACGATCGAACGCAAGGTAGTCGCCGAGGCGCTCAAGAAGTACAACCTTGATCCCGCCAAACCCAACCCGATGACCGTCTAAGGCATCATTCCCCGTGTGCCATGGCGTGCGCGCCCGCTCCTGCATTTGCAGGGGCAGGCCGCGTGCGCGGCCCAGGAGACACTAACAATGAGTCAAGCGATCGAAGTCAAGGTGCCGGACATCGGCGATTACAAGGACATTCCTGTGATCGAGGTGCTGGTGAAGGCGGGTGACACCGTCGAAAAAGAGCAATCGCTCGTTACGCTGGAATCCGACAAGGCGACCATGGACGTGCCGAGCTCGGCCGCCGGCGTCGTCAAGGAAGTGAAGGTCAAGGTCGGCGACAACGTGTCAGAAGGTTCGCTGATCGTCGTGCTGGAAGGTGCGGAAGGTGGCGCGGCTGCGCCGGCTCCGGCGCCTGCCGCTGCTCCGGCTCCGTCGGCGGCTGCGGCCCCCGCGGCTGCACCCGTCCCCGCTGCGAGCGGCGGCGGTCTGCAGGAAGTCAAAGTGCCGGATATCGGCGACTACAAAGACATTCCCGTGATCGAAGTCGCGGTGAAGGTCGGCGATCGCGTCGAGAAAGAGCAGTCGCTGGTGACGCTCGAATCCGACAAGGCGACCATGGACGTGCCGAGCTCGGCTGCCGGCGTCGTCAAGGAAGTGAAGGTCAAGGTCGGCGATACCGTGTCGGAAGGTTCGGTGATTGTGATCGTGGAAGCGGAAGGCGGCGCGGCTGCGGCCCCCGCTCCGGCTCCGAAGCAAGCGGTCGAGAAACCGTCGGATGCGCCGGCCACTCCGTCGCCGGCTCCGGCGGCTCCGTCGGCGCTCGCTCAGGCGCCGGTGATTCCGGCTGGTGAAGGTGGCGCGCGCCATGCGAGTCATGCATCGCCGTCCGTGCGTAAATTCGCGCGTGAGCTCGGTGTCGATGTGACGCAGGTGCAGGGCACGGGTCCGAAGAACCGTATCACGCAAGCCGACGTGACCGCCTTTATCAAGGGCGTCATGACCGGTCAGCGTGCTGCGCCGGCTGGTGCGGCCGCACCGGCGGCCGCGGGCGGTGGCGGCGAGTTGAACCTGCTGCCTTGGCCGAAGGTCGACTTCACGAAGTTCGGTCCGGTCGATCCGAAGCCGCTGTCGCGCATCAAGAAGATTTCGGGCGCGAATCTGCATCGCAACTGGGTCATGATTCCGCACGTCACCAATAACGACGAAGCGGATATCACCGAGCTGGAAGCGTTGCGCGTGAAGTTGAACAAGGAATACGAAAAGTCGGGTGTGAAGATCACCATGCTGGCTTTCGTGATCAAGGCTGTGGTCTCGGCTTTGAAGCAGTTCCCGACGTTCAATGCCAGCCTCGATGGCGATAACCTGGTGTTCAAGCAGTATTTCCATATCGGGTTTGCAGCTGATACGCCCAATGGTCTGGTCGTTCCTGTTATTCGCGATGCGGACAAGAAGGGGTTGATCGATATCGCCAAGGAAATGGCCGAGTTGTCCAAGCTCGCGCGTGACGGCAAGCTGAAGCCGGATCAGATGCAAGGCGGCTGCTTCTCGATTTCTTCTTTGGGTGGCATCGGTGGCACGAACTTCACGCCGATTATCAATGCGCCTGAAGTCGCGATTCTCGGTCTGTCGCGTGGCGCGATGAAGCCGGTTTGGGATGGTAAGCAGTTCGTGCCTCGGCTGACGCTGCCGCTGTCCTTGTCGTATGACCATCGGGTGATCGATGGTGCCGCGGCGGCCAGGTTTAATGCGTATCTTGGGGCGCTTCTTGCCGATTTCCGGCGTGTGATTCTTTGATCGTGTAGTTGCGTGGGGCGCGGGTTTCTTTCTGTTTCTGTTATCTGCGTCTCTCTGTAGAACCTGATTTCTTGTCGGTCTATTAGCGTCGCCCCTGTGCGGGGCGGCACCTACTTTTCTTTGTCTTCCAAAGAAAAGTAGGCAAAAGAAAGGCGCGTCCTTCGGCGGACGGCAAAGGATGTTTTCTGTTTGCCGCGCTGCTAGCTTGTAGGCTGCTTTTTTTGGGTTCTTCCTTCATCACGGTCAATAAGAGAAGGGGACACTAATGAGTCTCGTCGAAGTAAAAGTGCCGGATATCGGTGACTTCAAAGACGTCGATGTCATCGAAGTCAATATCAAAGCGGGCGATGTCATCGAGAACGAACAGGCTCTCATGACGCTCGAATCCGATAAGGCCTCCATCGAAGTGCCGAGCGATACCGCCGGCACGGTCAAGGAAGTTCGCGTCAAAGCCGGCGATAAAGTCTCGCAAGGCACGGTCATCGCGCTCGTCGAAACGTCGGCGGATGCAGCGCCCGCGAAAGACGCACCGAAGGCGCCGGCCAAGGAACCTGAGAAGGCGCCTGCTCAGGCGGAAGCCAAACCGCAAGCGGCGCAGGCGGCTCCGGCCAAGGCTGCCACGCCCGCTCCGCAGGCGGGCAGCTTCTCCGGCAACGCGGATATCGAATGCGACATGCTCGTGCTCGGTTCGGGCCCCGGCGGCTATTCGGCGGCGTTCCGTTCGGCTGACCTGGGTATGAAGACGGTGCTGGTCGAGCGTTACGCGACGCTTGGCGGCGTGTGTCTGAACGTCGGCTGTATTCCGTCGAAGGCGCTGTTGCATACCGCGCTCGTGATCGACGAAGCCGAAGCGCTCCGCTCGCACGGCATCACGTTCGGCAAGCCGCAAATCGATCTCGACAAGCTGCGCGACTTCAAGTCGGGCGTCGTCAAGAAGCTCACCGGCGGTCTCGCCGGCATGGCGAAGATGCGCAAGGTCGAAGTGGTCACGGGCACGGGCTCGTTCGTCGATCCGCATCATATGGAAGTGCAGGTCGAGGGCGGCAAGAAGGTCGTCAAGTTCAAGCAGGCAATCATCGCCGCGGGCTCGGAAGCGGTGAAGCTGCCGTTCATTCCGGAAGATCCGCGTGTCGTCGATTCGACCGGCGCGCTCGAACTGCGGCAGATTCCGCAACGCATGCTGGTGATCGGCGGCGGCATCATCGGGCTGGAAATGGCCACGGTGTATGCCACGCTCGGCGCGCAGATCGACGTGGTCGAAATGCTCGACGGCCTGATGGCCGGCGCGGACCGCGATCTGGTCAAGGTCTGGGAGAAGTACAACAGCAAGCGTTTCGCTAACGTCATGCTGAAGACCAAGACCACCGCGGCCGAAGCGAAGGACGACGGCATCTATGTGTCGTTCGAAGGCGAGAAAGCGCCGGCCGAAGCGCAACGCTATGACCTCGTGCTGGTTGCCGTCGGCCGCTCGCCGAATGGCAAGAAGATCGGCGCGGACAAGGCAGGCGTCGCGGTGACGGAGCGCGGTTTCATCGACGTCGACAAGCAGATGCGCACTAACGTGCCGCACATTTTCGCGATCGGCGATATCGTCGGCCAGCCGATGCTCGCGCATAAAGCCGTGCATGAAGCTCACGTCGCCGCCGAAGTCGCACACGGCGAAAAGGCGTACTTCGATGCGCTGCAGATTCCGTCGGTTGCCTACACCGATCCGGAAGTGGCGTGGGCCGGCAAGACGGAAGACCAGTTGAAGGCCGAGGGCATCAAGTACGGTAAGGCTGTGTTCCCGTGGGCCGCGTCGGGCCGCGCGATCGCCAACGGCCGCGACGAAGGCTTCACGAAGCTGCTGTTCGATGAGGAAACGCATCGCGTGATCGGCGGCGGGATTGTCGGTCTGAATGCGGGCGACCTGATCAGCGAAGTCTGTCTGGCGGTCGAGATGGGTGCGGATGCAACGGATATTGGTAAGACGATTCACCCGCATCCGACGCTCGGCGAATCGATCGGTATGGCCGCCGAGTTGTATGAAGGCGTCTGTACCGACCTGCCGCCGCAGAAAAAGAAGTAACGCGATTCGGACCGTCTGCATTCGTGCAGGCGGGATCGATAAAAAAAGCGGCGCGCCCCGTAAAGGGCGCGCCGCTTTTTCTTCGGGCAGCAGAGTAGGGCGGCGCCGCCGCGACGACAGTGAAAAGGCGTGGGATAAAAAAATCCCGGCCTTTCGCCGGGCAAACGATACGCTATTCAACGTATCGGAGCGTTCGGCCAATTAACACCGTGTGAGCGGCAACGGCACAACGCTGTTGCTTGCGGTAACGCCGGCACAACTCGTGAGCTGCGCCGGCGCCAGTTAATGCTTGAAGCGTGCTGCTTGCGACCGAAGCTTAGACTGCCTTCTTGGCCGAGCGCGATGCTTGTGCGGCGGCTTGCGAAGCTGCCTTCGATGCGGCCGTTGCAGCTGCATTGAAGTTGCTTTCAGCGATTTCGACAGCTTGCTTCGTTGCCTTGTGAACCGTGTCGTACGTGGTGTTGGCAGCCGTGATAGCCGACTTCAGAACGGCGACAGCCGTTTCCGAACCAGCCGGTGCATTCTTCGCGACGTTTTCGACCAGCGATTGCACCTTGCGGTTTTGCTCTTCGAATTGGGCTTCTGCGACGCGGGTGAACTCACCTTGCGTTGCCGAAACGATTTCGTACACGTGACGGCCGTACGACAGCGCCTTTTCAGCCACCGGCTGTGCAAGGCTTGCTTGCAGTGCCAGCAATTCCTGCGCGTCCTTGACCGACAGCGCGCGTTGGGCATTTTCCTGGCTTTCCGCGAGCGTCGATTTCACGACCTGCAGGTTCAGCTCAACCAGCTTTTCGACGCCTTCAAATGCTTTGGTCGTCAGGCCGAACAACGTTTCAAAGTTGGCTTTCTGGGCTGCGGCGAACTGCTCAGGGGTCAGCAAAGTCATGGTTTACGCTCCTGGATCGCGGTCTGTCTGTGCGGACCGCATTGGGTGAGTGGTGAGACACATTGGTGCGTCCCGCCGGACCGCGATGAATTGTGCATCGCAGCAATGGTTCCCATTTTAGGATGGCTGCAAAGAATGTCAAGCGCTTTTTGTGCGTCGCACAATATTAAGAAACTGCTGATAAAACAGAGTGTTATGCGATCGGCATGACATCGGCGTGACGCAGGTCAATTTAACCGCCGCACCGCACTGGTGCTGAATCATGCCGCATTTATTACAAAATGGTAAGGTGAATTTGGCGAGCGAGCGCGTGCTAACGCGGGGAGGTTAACATCCTGCGATCGTTAAAAAAGCTTTCGAAGGCCGTTTCGGTGTAAACCGGAAAGTGTCACGGAACGTTAATGCTTGATGCTGGTCGAATGCGCGTTGGCGGTCTGCAGCAGGCATTTAACAAGCCTGCCGCGCGATTCTGGCCACGTGCTGTTGCTCCGGCGGTCTTGACCGCCCGTGCTCTGACCGTATTTCCCCTGATCAAGGTTGTCTCGAAATTGCCGTTATGCTGGAAGAATCACCTCGATTCCGGCGTATGGCGGCAGCGGCGAGGCGTAACGCGTCGGCGATCGTTTTTTTCGATCGAAGCGCGGCACTTATTCGTGTTTTTGCGATCGGAGCTTACAAGCCGGTTTAAGGAGCGCTCATAAGTGCTTCAAATTGCTAATTTTTCGTTGTTTTACTACACTTGCGGAACCCACTCGCCGCTCCCTACCGAACACCCATGAAAACCGACATGTTTTCGTCGCTAAAAGTGATCCACGGCGCGGCCCGCAGCACCGCTCTGTCGGTGGCCGCCTCCATGGTCATCGCAGCGGCGTTTGCTACGCCCGTGAGCGCTTTTGCCGCCGCACCTGCTGCACCTGCAAAAACTTCCAAACACGCCAAGGCGGCCAAAAAGCCGGCTGCCGCGCCTGCCACCAAGGTGTCGAGCAAAGCCTCGAAGGCGACCAAGGGCGCGGCTGCAAAGACCGTAGCCGCGGACGACGACGCACCGCGCGCGGGCGTCAAGCGCAAGCGCGTAACGTATACGTCGAACGGCCGTCACCGTTCGGTGGTGCGCCGTATTGCGTACGAGCCGCGTCAGCCGAGCGTCGGTCAGGCTTTCGGTCTGCACGAAACGCCGGACGCGCTCATGCTGCGCTCGAGCGTTGCGTACGTGATCGATCAGAACTCGGGCGAATCGCTGTTCGACAAGAACTCGCGCGCCGTGGTGCCGATCGCGTCGATCACCAAGCTGATGACCGCGATGGTGGTGCTCGACTCGAAAGAGCCGATGACCGACCAGATCGAAGTCACGGACGAAGACCGCGATTACGAAAAGAACACCGGCTCGCGTTTGTCGGTAGGCTCGGTGCTTTCGCGTGAAGACATGCTGCACATCGCGCTGATGGCGTCGGAAAATCGCGCGGCCGCGGCGCTGTCGCGTTATTTCCCGGGTGGCCGTCCGGCGTTCCTCGCGGCCATGAATGCGAAGGCCAAGCAGCTCGGCATGACCGACACGCACTTTGAAAATCCCACGGGTTTGACGAGCCAGAACGTGTCGAGCGCGCGCGACCTCGTGAAGATGGTCAATGCGGCGTATCAGTATCCGATTATCCGCAGGTTCTCGACTGACCACAGCTACGAGGTGTACACCGGCAAGCGCTCGCTGGCGTACAACAGCACCAATGCGCTGGTGCGTAACCCAACGTGGGACATCGGTCTGCAAAAGACCGGCTTCATCAACGAAGCGGGCGAGTGCCTCGTGATGCAGGCGACCATTCACGGCCGTCCGATGATCATGGTGCTGCTCGACTCGTCGGGTAAGTACTCGCGCTTCGCTGACGCCACGCGTCTGCGCACATGGCTGGATAACGGCGGCGACCAGGCGCGCATTACCAGCGCGGACGCCGGCGGCCCGGGTACCTGAAGTGTTGCGTCAGTGGCCGGTTTTCGGACCGGCCGCATGAAAACAAAAAGCCTCACATTTTTTGCGAGGCTTTTTGTTTTGAACCGCGGATGTGAAGTGCCGGCTTACGCGTGATGGCTATGCGAATGGTCCTGCGCGGGTTGCGGTCGATAGCCGAGTGACGCCGAGATCATCAGCGCGGTCTGGCTCAGCTGGCCAATCCAGGAGTCTTGCAAGCGATCCGCCGGCGCCGACAGCGACAAACCTGCAACCAGCTTGCCGGTGTCGTCGTAGATACCGGCGGCGATGCAGCGCACGCCGAGTTCCAGTTCTTCGTTGTCTCGCGCGCACGCCTGCTGGCGCACATGCGACAACTCACGCTCCAGTTTGGTCAGGTCGGTAATGCTGTTCTGCGTGTGGCCCGACAAACCGGTGCGCGTGGCGTAGGCTCGCACGCGGGTGGATTCGTCGGCGGCGAGGAACAGCTTGCCTACCGAGGTCAGATGCAAGGGCGCCCGTCCGCCGATGGCGCGCACCACCTGCATGCCGGAACGCTCGGAATAAGCGCGCTCGATATAGACGATTTCGTCGCCCTGACGCACCGACAGATTCACGGTCTGGCCCGTCTGACGATGCAGTTCGCGCATCGGCGTGAGCGCCGCGTCGCGCACCGACAGGCGCGCCTTCACCAGATTGCCCAGTTCGAGCAGGCGCATGCCGAGACGGTAAGTGCCGGGATCCGACCGGTCGACCAGCCGGCACATCACCATATCGTTCAGGATGCGGTGCGCAGTGGACGGATGCAGCTCCGTGCGGATGGCGAGTTCTTTCAGGCTGACCGGGTCGCTGTGCGCAGCGAGTGCGTCGAGCAAGCGCATCATGCGTTCGATCACCTGGATCGAAGTTTTGGGATCCGGGTTCGTATCGCTCATGGGGAGGAATCGGTTGACGCGTCAAACAGCGGAAATTGATTGTATCCCGTATTGTGAAAAGATGGAAAGCGGTTGGAACGTCTATTCCAAATTAAGTCGCTTTCGTCCTATGCCTTCCGGCCGTTGGTATTGTGCGGCAAACAGCGGATAATCAGGGACGTTTTCCCGAAGGAGGGCTCATGCGAGTCGGATTGTTCGTTACCTGCCTGATCGACCTGATGCGTCCCGAGATCGGTTTTTCGGTCATCAAACTGACCGAAGGCGCCGGATTCGAGGTGATGGTGCCGCCTGCGCAAACCTGTTGCGGGCAACCGGCGTACAACTCCGGGGAGCGGCGCATCGCGCGCGATCTGGCCGAAAAGACTTTGCGCGAGTTCGAGCAGTTCGATTACGTCGTGGTCCCGTCCGGTTCGTGCGGCGGCATGATCCGAGCGCATTACGGCGACCTCTTCGCCGACGATCCTGAACTGATGAACCGCTTCGGCCGGCTACGCGCCAAGGTGTTCGAGCTGACCGATTTCCTCGTGAACGTGGCCAAAGTGCAATTGCAGCCGGGCGAGTTCGCGGGTCAGGTGACGTACCACGATTCCTGCTCCGGTCTGCGTGAGCTCGGCGTGAAGGCGCAGCCGCGCGCCTTGCTGGCGCAGGTCGGCGTGACGGTGAACGAGATGAAGGATTGCGAGCATTGCTGCGGCTTCGGCGGCACTTTCGCGGTCAAGTACGGCGATATCTCCACGGCGATCGTCGACGAAAAATGCGCGAATATTCGGGCCAGCGGCACTGGCGCGGTCGTGCTGGGCGATCTCGGCTGCATGCTCAATATCGAGGGCCGTTTGCGGCGGACCGGCGACGCCACCACGCGCGTGCTGCACATCGCGCAGGTGCTGGCCGGCGACGTATAACGCGGGCGGCTGCACGTCCGCCTTTTTATCCAGATAGGCGCGCTTGACTCACTCGTCCTAACTCGCGGTTCGCCCGCTTTGCCTGATCACGTACAAGGCCGCCATGCAAGTCCAATCGATGCAGTTCAAAGCACGTGCCGGTCAGAAACTCGCCGACCAGCGTCTGCAGCAGAACCTCACCAAGCTGTCGACCAAGTTCGTATCGGCTCGCGCCACGGCCATGACCGCGATCGATTTTCCCGCCACGCGCGCCGCACTGAAGGAGCGCCGTAATCGCGCGCTGGAAAATCTCGATGTGTGGCTGGAAACCTTCGAGCGCGAAGCGGCCCGGCGCGGCGTGACGGTGCTGTTCGCCGAGACGACCCAGGAAGCCGCGCGGCTCGTCGGCGACATTGCGCGCCGGCACGAGGTAAAAAAGGTGATCAAGACCAAGTCGATGGTCACCGAAGAAATGCGCCTGAACGAAGTGCTCGGGCAGATGGGCGTGCAATCCATCGAAACCGATCTGGGTGAGTACATTCTGCAGATCAACGACAACGAGCCGCCGAGCCACATCATCGCGCCAGTCGTCCATAAAGATAAGGACGAGATCGCCGACCTATTTGCGAAGACTCACAACCGCCCGCGCCTCACCGAAATCACCGACATGACGCGAGAAGCGCGCGAGATGCTGCGTCCGCATTTCATGACCGCGGACATGGGCGTGACTGGCGGCAATTTCGTGGTGGCGGAAACGGGCTCGGTCGTCCTGGTCACGAACGAGGGCAACGAGGGCATGTGCACCGTGATGCCACGCGTGCACGTAGCGGTGACGGGCATCGAGAAAGTGCTGCCCACACTCGAAGATCTGGCCACGGCGATGCGTCTCTTGCCGCGCTCGGCGACCGGGCAGGCCACCTCGAACTATTTTTCTGTGTTGACGGGGCCGCGCGGCGAGGGTGACCAGGACGGTCCCGAGCATATGTACGTGGTGCTGGTCGACGGCGGGCGCACGGGACTGATCGGCGGCGACTTCCAGGAAATGCTGAGATGCATCCGCTGCGGCGCGTGCATGAACCATTGCCCGGTGTATCAGAAGGTGGGCGGCCATGCATACGGCTGGGTCTATCCCGGCCCGATGGGTTCGGTATTGACGCCGAGCTACGTGGGCATCGACAAGGCGCTGGATCTGCCGCAGGCCGCGACCTTGTGCGGCGAGTGCAACAGCGTGTGCCCGGTGGGGATTCCGCTATCCGATCTGTTGCGCAAGCTGCGCGAGAAGCAGGTGGAGCGGCGTCTGCGACCGTGGAAAGAGCGCGCCGGACTCGCCGTATGGGGTTTTCTGGCGCTCCACCCGGATGCGTACGCGCTTTTTACTAAACTGGCTGTCCGTGTGCTGGAACGCATGGGCGGGAGAAACCGGTCGATCGCCAGGCTGCCGCTGGGCGGCGCGGGCTGGACTAATACGCGGGATATGCCCGCTCCGGTCGGTCGGACGTTCAGGGAGTTGTACGCGGCGCAGCGCAGCCATATTGGGTGAGCGGGCGTCGGTGGGCGGACATTGCTATCGTCTTTTGCTTATTCACTCGGCAGTTAGCGTGAGCCGGTGATTCAGATATTGCGCTGTCTGATATTGCGTTGAACCCGAGAGCAGTCTGCCAGATCTCGCCGAAGCGACCCGCACGTTGCGGCCGCAGAAAATGGAGCGCGGTACGCCTGCGCATCAGCACACGCGTACCGCGCAACCACCATGCGGCTAGTCCAGATCAGTGATCCGTCATCTGGCCCGACTGGCGACCCGGCACCCCTCGCACGGGTGCGCCGTTATTCCCGTTGCCACGACCGCCTCCGCCGCCGGCCTGTTGCTGCGGCGGTGGGGGCGGCGGCGGGCTACCAGCCCCCGGTCGAGGCGCGTTCGATCCGCTCGGCCCGCGCGGGCCGCCCACGGCACCTTGCGGCGGCGGCCCGCCGCGCGATCCGCCATTCGGCTGGCCGTGCCAGCCGCCGTTGTCACCGTGGTTGCCGTTGTTTCCATAATTGCCATTGTTCCGGCCTCGATCGGGATAGCCGCCGTAGCTGGGGCCAGGACCGTAATAGCGGCCCGGCCCGTCGTAGTAACCAGGCCCCGGGTAGTTGCTGTAGCCCATGTAGACATTGCTTTGCGGCACGACCGGCACACCGGTGGCGTAGCCATCGTAACCATCGTAGCCGCTATAACCGCCGCCGTAGCCGTTGCTGTACATCGGCGTGCCGTCCGGATAGACCGCGCAGCCGCCGAGCAGGACAGCGACGGCGAGGCAGGCGAGTGGTGCAAAGACAAAGCGTTTCATGTGATCGACCGATGCGAGGTTTTGTTTCTGTAAGACCGCTATTATCGCTAACCGTCGCAAGAGCTTTGTATGTGTTTGTAAGGATTTCTTTTTTGTGCCATGGCACGCGTTGGGGCCGTGCGTTGCGAAAAGTGAATTCACTGTTCCACTAGGCGCAACGGTCTATCTCGCGCTAGTAGGTTTTTCCCGATTGCAAATTTCTATAAGATTTCGACTGGGCATAGTGGGTAACGAACTCATCTGCCCCCAATCGGAAGAATCGACATCATGAAAAAGACAATATCGGTGTACTGGCCCCTTGCCATCGTTGTGCCGCTCGCTGCGGCTGCTTATCTCCATATTTGTGGCGACGCTGCTTCGCGCGTCCCGCAAGCTCCGCTCGCCGCCGACCAGTTGACGGCTGAACTCGCGCGTGCCGTTTCTTACGGCATGATCGACGACGCCTCGACTTTGCGCGCGAAACCGATGCGCGCCGCTACGGCGATGCCGGGCGCGGAAGCGTCATAAGCACGAGGTTGAGCGCGACCGGGATCGGCCGCTATACCGAACGCCATGCTCGCGCCAGCCGCAGGCGAGATTCCGGCCAGCTTTGTATAATCGCGGCAACATTTACCAACAGTCAGTCTGCGCGCGTTACGCGCCTAAAAAGCCCTCGATGAAAACCGTATCCATCTGCTTTGTCTGCCTCGGGAACATCTGTCGTTCGCCGACCGCGGAAGGTGTGATGCGTCATCTGGTCGACGAGGCGAAGCTCGCGGAACGCATTGTGATCGACTCCGCCGGAACGGGCGACTGGCACATCGGCGAGCCGCCGGACGAGCGCGCGCAACTGGCAGCCAGCCGGCGCGGGTATGAGCTCGCCGGCTTACGCGGCCGCCAGATCGCCGCGGCGGATTTCGACCGCTTCGACCTGCTGATCGCCATGGACGACAAGAACATTGTCGCCTTGCGTCAAATCTGCCCGCCGCACCAACGCGACAAGATCCGTCTGCTGATGGAATTTGTCCCCGAAGCGGACGCCCGCTGGAGTGGCGCCCGCGAAGTCGTCGATCCGTATTTCGGCGGCGTGGAAGGCTTCGAGCAGGTGCTGGATCAGTGCGAAGTTGCCTGCCGCGGGCTCATCGCGGCGCTGCGTCCCCAGTTGCTTGCATAGACCCGGCGAGGAAGCGCGCCGAGCTTATCCAGCAATTAAGCAAATGACCCAAATCGCGGTAGGGATACTTGACTAAATCGCTCATGTATTTATACTTGACAAAACTTGTCGAGAATTGCGGTTCCCACACCATATGAGACTCACCACGAAAGGCCGTTTCGCCGTCACGGCGATGATTGACCTGGCACTGCGCCAGGAGCAGGGCCCGGTGACGCTTGCGGGTATCAGCCAGCGCCAACACATCTCCCTGTCGTACCTCGAGCAGCTGTTTGGCAAGCTGCGTCGTCATGAAATCGTCGAGTCCGTGCGCGGACCGGGCGGCGGCTACAATCTGGCTCGCCGCGCTGAAGACGTAACCGTGGCCGACATCATCATCGCTGTCGATGAGCCGCTCGACGCCACCCAATGCGGCGGCAAGGGCTCGTGCGAGGGCACCAAACAGCACGACGGCCACTGCATGACGCACGAACTGTGGTCCACGCTGAACCAGAAAATGGTCGAGTATCTCGATTCGGTGTCGCTGAAGGATCTGGTCGATCAGCAGCGCTCGCGGGAAGGCGCGCCGGCGGTGATACGCGACAGACGCAACGAAGCGCCGGCGGTCGAACCCGTCCGCGTGGCGCCGAAAGGGCCCAATTCAGTTTTCAACATGGCCGGTTCCTAGGCGCTGTATCGAGCAGTCACCGCAGCCTGATAAGAAACCCAGAAGCCAGAGCACACGACGTCCCCGGAGCAATTGATGAACAACGACACTCTCCATCTGCCCATCTACATGGATTACAGCGCGACGACACCGATCGATCCGCGCGTGGTGGACAAGATGATTCCGTATCTGCGTGAGCAGTTCGGCAACCCCGCATCGCGTAGCCACTCGTATGGCTGGGCGGCGGAGCGCGCAGTCGAAGAAGCGCGTGAGAATGTCGCCGCGCTGGTGAACGCCGATCCGCGCGAAATCATCTGGACCTCGGGTGCCACGGAGTCGGACAACCTGGCGATCAAGGGTGCCGCGCACTTCTACAAGAGCAAAGGCAAGCACATCATCACGGTGAAGACCGAGCACAAGGCCGTGCTCGACACCTGCCGCGAACTCGAACGCGAAGGCTTCGAAGTCACGTATCTGGACGTTAAAGACGACGGCCTGATCGACCTCGAAAAGTTCAAGGTCGCGCTGCGTCCGGACACGATTCTGGTGTCGGTCATGTCGGTGAACAACGAGATCGGCGTGATCCAGGACATCGAGGCGATCGGCGAGATTACGCGTGAAAAGGGCATCATTTTTCACGTCGACGCGGCGCAAGCCACCGGCAAGATCGCGATCGATCTGCAAAAGCTGAAGGTCGACCTGATGTCGTTCTCGGCGCATAAGACGTATGGTCCGAAGGGCATCGGCGCGCTGTACGTGCGCCGCAAGCCGCGTATCCGTATCGAAGCGCAGATGCACGGCGGCGGTCACGAGCGCGGCATGCGTTCGGGCACGCTGGCCACGCACCAGATCGTCGGCATGGGCGAAGCGTTCCGTATCGCGCGCGAAGAAATGGCGACGGAAAACGAGCGCGTTCGCATGCTGCGCGACCGTCTGCTGCGCGGCCTGTCGGAAATGGAAGAAGTGTATGTGAACGGCGACATGGAAAAGCGTGTGCCGCACAATCTGAACATCAGCTTCAATTTCGTCGAAGGCGAATCGCTGATCATGGCGGTGAAGGATGTGGCGGTGTCGTCGGGCTCGGCTTGCACGTCGGCTTCGCTGGAACCGTCGTATGTGTTGCGCGCGCTGGGCCGCAACGACGAGCTGGCGCACAGCTCGATCCGCTTCACGGTGGGCCGTTTCACGACCGAGCAGGATGTCGATTACGTGATCAACCTGCTGAAGACCAAGATTTCGAAGCTGCGCGATTTGTCGCCGCTGTGGGAAATGCACAAGGACGGGATCGATATTTCGACCATCCAGTGGGCAGCGCACTGACGCGCCGTTTGGACGACGTCGAATTCATCGAATTGCGAATTGCAGGTTGAAACGAATCAAGGAGTGTCATCATGGCTTATAGCGACAAGGTTCTGGACCACTACGAAAACCCGCGCAACGTCGGTTCCTTCGCGAAGGACGACGATGCGGTCGGCACCGGCATGGTCGGCGCGCCGGCATGCGGCGACGTGATGAAGCTGCAGATCCGCGTGGGCGCGGACGGCATTATCGAAGACGCGAAGTTCAAGACGTATGGCTGCGGTTCGGCGATTGCATCGAGCTCGCTCGTCACCGAGTGGGTGAAGGGCAAGACGCTCGATCAAGCCATGTCGATCAAGAACACGCAGATCGCCGAAGAACTGGCGCTGCCGCCGGTGAAGATCCACTGCTCGATCCTCGCGGAAGACGCGATCAAGGCAGCGGTCGCCGACTACAAGCAACGTCACGGTGAAGCTGCTTCGGTCGAAGGCGACAAGCAACACGCTTAACCAGAGCGGCAGTTGCGGCGCGGTTTCAGGTAAATCGAAACGGACGACGGCGTGGATTCACGCCAGCCGTCCGGCACGAACGATATTTGGTGCAGGCAGGGTAGCAGCGCGTGAGCGGGTAGAGGCATGGCCGGCACACTCTGCGCAATGAGAAACGCTATGGCAATTACGTTGACCGAAAAGGCAGCACAGCACGTCCAGAAGTATCTGAACCGGCGCGGTAAAGGCGTCGGCTTGCGCGTCGGCGTGCGCACCACCGGTTGCTCCGGTTTGGCTTACAAGCTCGAGTACGTGGACGAACTCGCGCCCGAAGACGAGGTCTTCGAATGCAACGGCGTAAAGCTCATTGTCGACCCGAAGAGCCTCGCCTATATCGACGGCACCGAACTCGACTTCGCACGTGAAGGGTTGAACGAAGGCTTCAAGTTCAACAACCCGAACGTGAAGGACGAATGCGGTTGCGGCGAATCGTTCCGCGTGTAAATCGGGACATTCCGCGTGCAGCGGATCAAAGGCGGCGCGTGCCGCCTTTTTAGTTTGATCCGCGAATTCGCGCGAATTCGCTTATGCCGCTGGGCTCCGCTTCGACGAGCCGCGTTTTTAGACTGCACTCCGGTGCGCTTTCCTGAACGGACCTCTTCTATCCGATGGCCTCGCTGAACGACAGCCACTTCGACCTGTTCGATCTGCCGGCGCAATTCGCGCTCGACGCCTCCGCGCTCGATCACGCCTACCGCACGGTCCAGGCGCAAGTGCATCCGGACCGCTTCGCGGCGGCCGGCGACGCGCAAAAGCGCATTGCGATGCAATGGGCGACGCGCACCAACGAGGCGTATCAGACGTTGCGCGATCCGTTGAAGCGCGCCACCTATCTGCTGCATCTGCGCGGCATCGACGTCGGCGCGCACGAAAATACGGCGATGGAGCCGGCGTTCCTGATGCAGCAGATGGAATGGCGTGAAGGCATCGAAGACGCGGCGGCGGCGAAGAACGTCGACGCGCTCGACGCCTTGCTCACCGAACTGCGCGACGAAGAGCGCATGCGTTTCGACAAGCTCGGCGCGTTGCTCGACAGCGGCGCGAATCAGGCCGCGGGCGAAGCCGTGCGGCAATTGATGTTTATTGAACGGGTGGCGTCGGAAATCGGCACGCAGATCGAGCGGCTCGATAACTAGCGAGCCCGAGCGCGCCGCGATTGCGGCAATGGCCGCCAGAAGAGCCGTAGCATTACATCCAGCAACGCGAAAATTCAGGACGGGGCCGAGCGGCCCCGAGAAGATCCAGATGGCCCTACTGCAAATCTCTGAACCCGGCATGGCGCCGGCGCCCCACCAGCGGCGTCTGGCGGTCGGTATCGATCTCGGCACCACCAATTCCCTCGTCGCCGCCGTGCGCAGCGGCGTGCCCGACGTGCTGCCCGACGCGGACGGCTATGCGCTGCTGCCGTCGGTGGTGCGCTACCTCGAAAAAGGCGGCCGGCGTATCGGCCGCACCGCCAAGGCCGAGGCGGCGAGCGATCCGCGTAACACGATCGTCTCGGTCAAGCGCTTCATGGGTCGTGGCAAGGCGGAAGTGGAGGGCGCCGAAAACGCGCCGTACGACTTTATCGACGCGCCCGGCATGGTGCAGATCCGTACCATCGACGGCGTGAAGAG
This sequence comes from Paraburkholderia phytofirmans PsJN, assembly GCF_000020125.1. Classification (NCBI taxonomy): domain Bacteria; kingdom Pseudomonadati; phylum Pseudomonadota; class Betaproteobacteria; order Burkholderiales; family Burkholderiaceae; genus Paraburkholderia; species Paraburkholderia phytofirmans. Next base: position 2,910,593 of record NC_010681.1, on the reverse strand, counting down.
CCCGGTCGAAGTGTCGGCCGAAATTCTGGCGACGCTGCGCCAGCGCGCCGAAGACACGCTCGGCGACGAACTGGTCGGCGCTGTGATCACGGTGCCGGCTTACTTCGACGAAGCCCAGCGTCAGGCGACCAAAGACGCAGCGCGTCTGGCCGGCCTGAATGTGCTGCGCCTGCTGAACGAACCGACCGCGGCCGCGATTGCCTACGGCCTCGACAACGGTTCCGAAGGTCTGTACGCCGTGTACGACCTCGGCGGCGGCACCTTCGACCTGTCGATTCTCAAGCTCACCAAGGGTGTATTCGAAGTGCTCGCGGCCGGCGGCGACTCCGCGCTCGGCGGCGACGATTTCGACCACGCGCTGTATCGCCATGTGCTGGAGCAGGCCGGCATTGCGCCGCAAACACTCGCCCCGGAAGATGTGCGCCTGCTGCTGGACAGCGTACGCGAGGCCAAGGAGGCCCTGTCCGACGCGCCGAATGCGAAGCTGCAAGCCGAGCTTTCGAACGGCGCCAGGCTCGATCTGACGATCGACGAAGCCACTTTCGAAGCGATCACACAGGCGCTCGTGCAGCGCACGCTCGGCCCGACGAAAAAGGCGCTGCGCGACGCCAAAGTCACGACGAAAGAAATCAAGGGCGTGGTGCTGGTCGGCGGCGCGACGCGCATGCCGGTGATTCGCCGCGCGGTCGAGTCGTTTTTCGGCCAGCCGCCCTTGATCAATCTCGACCCGGATCAGGTGGTCGCGCTCGGCGCGGCGATCCAGGCCGATCTGCTCGCGGGCAACCGTGGCGCCGACGGCGACGACTGGCTCCTGCTCGACGTGATTCCCCTCTCGCTCGGCGTCGAAACGATGGGCGGTTTGACCGAGAAGATCATCCCGCGTAATTCGACGATTCCGGTCGCGCGCGCGCAGGATTTCACGACCTTCAAGGACGGCCAGACGGCGATGGCGATCCACGTCGTGCAAGGCGAGCGCGAGCTCGTCAGCGACTGCCGCTCGCTCGCGCGTTTCGAACTGCGCGGCATTCCGCCGATGGCCGCGGGCGCCGCGCGCATCCGCGTGACTTACCAGGTGGACGCGGACGGCCTGCTGTCCGTGTTCGCGCGCGAGCAGGGCTCGGGCGTGGAAGCATCTGTGGTGGTGAAGCCGTCCTACGGTCTCGCGGATGACGACATCGCGCGCATGCTCGAAGACAGTTTCTCGACCGCTGAAGTCGACATGCGCGCGCGCGCGTTGCGCGAAGCGCAAGTCGAAGCGCGCCGTCTCGTGGAAGCCACCGAGGCCGCGCTCGACGCCGACGCCGAACTGCTCGACGACAGCGAGCGCGCCGAGCTCGACGCGCTCCTCGATGCATTGCGCAACGTCGTGCAAAGCGACGACGTCGACGTGATCGAAGCCGCCACCAAAACGCTCGCCGAAGGCACCGACGAATTTGCCGCCCGCCGCATGAACAAGGGCATTCGCCGCGCGCTCGCCGGCCGCAAGCTCGACGAGATCTGAGCGTTGCGCTAACGGCAGGCGGCCTTGACTTGCGAGAGGCCGCCGCAAAAATCGAATCGCGCCGCGCAGACTTCTTAAAAAGTCCGTGCGGCGCCAGTAAAATGGTACGGAGCCTGTTTGCGGCCGCCGTGCCGCAGACCCAAACGGAAAATGTATGCCTCAAATCGTTGTGCTGCCTCACGTCGAACTGTGCCCGGAAGGCGCGGTGATCGATGCCGTGCCCGGCAAGAGCATTTGCGACAACCTGCTCGAACACGGCATTGAAATCGAGCACGCGTGCGAGAAGTCGTGCGCCTGCACGACCTGTCATGTGATCGTGCGTGAGGGTTTCGCCGCCTTGACGCCGTCGGAGGAAGACGAGGACGATCTGTTGGACAAGGCGTGGGGGCTCGAACCGGCCTCGCGTCTGTCGTGCCAGGCCATGGTGCCGGCTGAGCAGGATCTGGTTGTCGAAATCCCTCGCTACTCGATCAATCACGCGAAGGAAAATCACTAACAGGAGGATGCAGCCATGAAGTGGACCGATACGCAAGACATCGCGATGGCCCTGACTGACAAGCACCAGGACATCGATCCGCAACAGGTGCGCTTCACCGACTTGCACCGCTGGGTCACCGAGCTGGAAGGATTCGACGACGATCCAAACCGGTCGAACGAAAAGATCCTCGAGGCGATTCAGGCTGCATGGATTGAAGACGCGGATTACTGAGCGCCGCTGAGTTTTCCGGCGCCGGTCAGCGATTTGATTGCGCTTCAGGTTGCGGCAAAGAAAAAGGCGATTCCATTTGGAATCGCCTTTTTTGCGTCTGGCGGAAAGCTCGCTGCGAGAGGTTAGCTCGCCACGAGCGTGCCGTTCTGAACCCGCACGCGCTGACCTTGCTGGAACGGCGGCGCTTCATGGTAAGTGAAGTAACGCGTCTTGCCGTTTTCCATCCGCACGCGCACCGAATACGACGTGGTGCTGCGGATATGTTTTTCGACCGAGTTGCCGGCAAGGCCGCCGCCGAGCGCACCGAGAACGGTCATCGCGGTACGCCCGTTGCCACTGCCGAACTGATTGCCGACCACGCCGCCGGCCACTGCGCCGCCGACTGCGCCGATTCCGGTGCCATGACCTTCCTGACGCACCGCCGAGATGGCCTCGACTGTCCCGCAACTCGAGCAGTAGGCGGGTTGCGGCGGCGGTTGCTGTGCGTAGTTAGGTGCCGGCTGCGCCTGTTGCTGCTGAGCGTATTGCTGCTGTGTGGGTGCAGGCGCCGGAGCGGGTCGCGGCTGTTGCGCGGCTTGCTGCTGCGCGGCCTGTTGCTGCGCGGCCTGTTGCGCCGTCAGATTGGCGGGCGCCGCCGAATCGACCACACCCGGCGGCGTGGCCTGTGTCGCCACCTGCGCAGCTTGCGTCTGATCGTTTTGCGCGCCGCTACTGGACGCCTTCGTGAACAGGCCGGTTACAGCCGCCGTCGCGGCAAGGCTTGCGATGATCACCGCACCGGCCGCGGTCGCGACAAGTGGGTGAATCCGGCGCGGCTGCGCAGGCTGAGCGGACTGCGTGGTGGGTTGCGTGTTTGGATTGTCCATTTTTGGCCTCCGTTTTCAACGGGAGTCGACTTTTGGTAAGTCCGAGTGTCGGATAAATCGATTTTGTGAGGGTTTCAATTTGTAACGATTTCCGCTCAAACATCGCGCTGATTCGCATATAAGCCGCGCAACGCGGCCGGGCGCCGCTTCCGGCAAGCGCTCGTGCAATGAATGTCCGCAGTCGAATCATCGCACAGCATGCAGCTTTTACCGATGGTTACAAACCGTCAAACGGGCGCCACACCCGAGCGGCGGCAAGAAAAACGCCCGGCATCGAGCCGGGCGTTTGCACATGCTTTGAACCACGCAGCGTTCAGTCTTCGCGACGCAGATGCGGGAACAGAATCACATCCCGGATGCTCGGGCTGTCGGTCAGCATCATGACCAGACGGTCGATGCCGATGCCGCAACCGCCGGCCGGCGGCATGCCGTATTCGAGCGCGCGAATGTAGTCCGCGTCATAGAACATCGCTTCTTCGTCGCCGGCTTCTTTCTGGTCGACCTGCTTCTTGAAGCGCGCTGCCTGGTCTTCCGGATCGTTCAGCTCCGAGAAGCCGTTGGCGATCTCGCGGCCCGTGATGAACAGCTCGAAACGCTCGGTAATGCCTGCGACCTTGTCCGACGCGCGCGCCAGCGGCGAAACCTCGATCGGGTAGTCGATGATGTACGTCGGCTCCCACAATTGCGACTCGGCGGTTTCTTCGAACAATGCCAACTGCAGCGAACCGACGCCCGCGTTCAGAAACTGCGGCTGCGACGCATCCACGCCGAACTTCTTCAACTCGGTGCGCAGGAAGGCGCTGTCGGCGAGTTGCTCGTTCGTATATTGAGGCGCGTACTTCTGGATGGCTTGCGTGATCGTGAGGCGATGGAACGGCTTCGCCAGATCGAGTTCGCGGCCCTGGTACGTGATCGTGGCGGTACCCAAAGCATCGATCGCCGCCTGACGGATCAGCTGTTCGGTGAAGTCCATCAGCCACTTGTAATCGGTGTACGCGGCGTAGAACTCGATCATCGTGAATTCCGGATTGTGGCGCACGGACACGCCCTCATTGCGGAAGTTACGGTTGATCTCGAACACACGCTCGAAGCCGCCGACCACCAGCCGCTTCAGATACAGCTCCGGTGCGATGCGCAGGAACATCTGCATGTCGAGCGCGTTGTGGTGCGTGGTGAACGGCTTGGCCGCCGCGCCACCCGGAATGGGGTGCAGCATGGGCGTTTCGACTTCCATGAAGTCGGCCTCGGCCATGAACTTGCGGATCGACGAAATCGCCTTGGTGCGCGCGACGAAAGTCTTGCGCGTTTCCGGCGTGACGATCAGATCGACATATCGCTGGCGGTACTTCATTTCCTGGTCGGCGAGACCGTGGAACTTGTCCGGCAGCGGACGCAGCGACTTCGACAGCAGACGCAGCTCCGTGCAGCGCACCGAGAGTTCGCCCTTGTTGGTGCGGAACAGCACGCCGCGCGCCGCGACGATGTCGCCCATGTCCCACTTCTTGAAGGCGTCGTACGTTTCCTGGCCGACGTCGGTGGGCGTGATGAAGAACTGGATCTGACCCGAACCGTCGCGCACGGTCGCGAAGCTCGCCTTGCCCATCACGCGCTTGAGCATCATGCGGCCGGCAATCGCGACTTCGAGCGGATTCGCTTCGAGCGCTTCCTTGTCGGATTGCTCGTATTGCGATTGCAGATCTTCCGCGTGATGCGTGGGGCGGAAATCGTTCGGATAGGCGACGCCTTGCTCACGCAGTTCGCGCAGCTTTTCGCGGCGCTCGGTCATGATCTTGTTGTCGTCCATCTCAGGCGCGACGTTGGGTCGGGCCGCGTCAGGCTGGGCCGCATTAGGCTGGGTCGGTTCGGTCATGATGATCTGATATTCGGTAGCCCGCACGGGAGTGGCTCGCATGCGGGTGGCCAGTCAGTAAAAACCTCAGGCGGTGTTAGGAAACAGCGAGGCAGCGACGAACAAACAGCGAAGCTGCGGCGCGGCGTTGCAAGCCGCGCCGGTTGCGCTTAGACGCCCTGTTTCAGGCTGGCGCTGATGAACGGATCGAGGTCGCCATCGAGCACGCTCTTGGTATTGCTGATTTCGACGTTGGTCCGCAGATCCTTGATACGGCTGTTATCCAGCACGTACGAGCGGATCTGATGACCCCAGCCCACATCGGTCTTGCCGGCTTCGAGCTTGTCCTGCTCTTCCTGACGCTTGCGGATTTCCGCTTCGTACAGGCGCGATTTCAGCATGGCCATGGCCTCGGCACGGTTGCGGTGCTGCGACCGGTCGTTCTGGCACTGCACGACGATGCCCGACGGTATGTGCGTGATACGCACCGCGGAGTCGGTCTTGTTGATGTGCTGACCGCCCGCGCCGGACGCGCGGTACGTGTCGATACGCAGGTCGGCCGGGTTGATGTCGACTTCGATCGAGTCGTCGATTTCCGGGTACACGAACACCGACGAGAACGACGTATGACGGCCGCCCGACGAATCGAACGGCGACTTGCGCACGAGGCGGTGCACGCCGGTTTCGGTGCGCAGAAAGCCGTACGCGTATTCGCCTTCGATCTTGATCGTGGCGTTCTTGATGCCCGCGACGTCGCCGTCGGTCTGTTCCAGCACTTCGGTCTTGAAGCCTTTGCGCTCGCAGTAGCGCAGATACTGGCGCAGCAGCATGGACGCCCAGTCGCACGCCTCGGTGCCGCCGGCGCCGGCCTGGATGTCCAGAAACGCATTGTTCGGATCGGCCGGGTTCGCGAACATGCGGCGGAATTCCATGTCGGCGACACGCTGTTCGATGCCTTGCGCGTCGGATTCGCAGGCGAGGAGCGTTTCCTCGTCGTCTTCCTCGCGAGCCATGTCGAACAGGTCCTGCGCGTCGCGCAGGTCGTTATCGAGCGACGTGAGTTTGCCGACCGTGTCGTCGAGCAGCTTCTTTTCCCGGCCGAGGGCCTGGGCGTGCTTCGAGTCGTTCCAGACGTCGGGGTCTTCGAGTTCCCGGTTGACTTCGATTAGACGCAGTGCTTTGTCGTCGTAGTCAAAGATACCCCCGTAGCGAGTCTGCGCGAGTGCGCAGGTCCGCCAGTGAGGCTTCGATCGCGTTGAGACGTTCCGCTTCCATGTCGATCTTTTATAGCTTCGTAAAAAGGAGAAATTATAGCCGATCGGTACGCCACGCCGGTGGCTGTTGAGCGATCCGGCGCGTGTTTGCGGTTGATTTTGCGGAGATTTTCGGGGTTTTAGGTCGACGGGGGTTGGGACGGCCGGCAAGGCGTTTGATGCGCCAGCGCCGACTCATCGCCTGCATTGGCCGCGTCAGGTCCGCGCTTCAGCTCGCGATTGCAACTCGCCCGGTCCGGCTGGGCTTTTCAGCTGGCCACCTTAGCTCGCCGCATGCTCGACGATCAACTGCACGCGCGACACGCCGTTCCACGTATCGCTCGCGAGGCGATAGGCGACGGTGGTGCGCGCGGGCAGGGTGTCGGTGTGATTGAACCAGATCGCGTTGAAGCGCTGGCGCCCGCGCACGAGTTGCAGTTTCAGGTGCTTGTCCTTCACGAGCGCTTGCGAGGCGATGTCGAATTCGCCCGAAAACACCGGCGCCGGAAAGCCTTGGCCCCACACGGCGGCGTCGAGCATTTCGACGAATTGCGGCGTGAAGTATGCGTCTTCCAGTTCGCCGTCGGTTTCCACGGTGCGCGAGAGCGCGTCCTCGGACAGCCATTCGCGGCCGACCGCTTCGAACGCGGCCGTGAAGCGCGGCACGTCGGCGGCGGCGAGCGTGAGGCCCGCGGCCATCGCGTGGCCGCCGAATTTGACGATCAGGCCCGGCTCGCGCTTCGAGATCAGATCGAGCGCGTCGCGCAGATGGAAGCCCGAGATGGAGCGGCCCGAGCCTTTGACGGTCTGGCCGCTGTCGTCGGCGAGCGCGAAGGTGAACGACGGCCGGTGGAATTTCTCTTTCAACCGCCCAGCGACGATGCCGATCACGCCCTGATGCCAGCTCGGATTGAACAACGTGATGGTGGTCGCGCCGTCCGGATTGATTGCCGACAGGTCTTCGAGTGCCTGCTGCTGCATGCCGGCTTCGATCTCACGGCGTTCGCGATTCATCGTGTCGAGTTGCTGCGCGAGATCCCATGCGCGGCCGATGTCGTCCGTAGTCAGGCATTCGATTCCGAGCGACATGTCCGACAGGCGGCCCGCCGCATTCAGGCGCGGCCCGAGCGCGAAGCCGAGGTCGAAGCCCGATGCGCTGCGGGCGTCGCGCGCGGCGGCGCGAAACAACGCGGCGATGCCCGGCTGCATCTTGCCCTTGCGGATGCGCTGCAAGCCTTGCGCGACCAGCACGCGGTTATTGCCGTCGAGCTTGACCACGTCCGCGACCGTGCCGAGCGCGACCAGATCGAGCAGGCCGTCGAGGCGCGGTTCGGGAAACGCGTCGTTGAAGGCGCCACGGCGACGCAATTCCGCGCGCAATGCGAGCAGTACATAAAACATCACGCCGACACCCGCGATACACTTGCTCGGAAACGTACAGCCCGGCTGGTTCGGGTTGACGATCGCGCGGGCGGCCGGCAGTTCGTCGCCGGGCAGGTGGTGGTCGGTGACCAGCACGTCGATGCCGAGCGCGTTGGCCGCTTCCACGCCATCGACGCTGGCGATGCCGTTATCCACCGTGATCAACAGATCCGGTTTGCCCGACGCGTTGCGCGCGGCCAGCGCGACGATCTCGGGCGTCAGGCCGTAGCCATACTCGAAACGGTTCGGCACCAGATACTCGATGCGCCCGCCGAACATACGCAGGCCGCGCACGGCGACTGCGCAGGCGGTCGCGCCGTCGCAATCGTAATCGGCGACCACCAGCATGCGGCGTTTCTGCTGGATCGCGTCGGCGAGCAGGGCGGCGGCCTCTTCACAACCCTTGAGCGCGACCGGCGGTACGAGCCGCGCGAGGCCGGTTTCGATTTCGTCCGGCATGCACACGCCGCGCGACGCGTACAGGCGTGCGAGTACCGGATGCAGGCCATGGCGGGTGAGGATTTCGGCGTCGACGGGAGAGCAGGCGCGCGTAACGATTCGAGTCATTCGGAGAGGCCGTGAGTCATTCGTGGGGTCATTCGTCGAGTCATTCAATCAATCATTCGATGAAGAGCGAGGCGAGCACACGCCGCCGCCAGAATTTGCGCAGATCGCCGCGTGTGACCGACAGCGTCACCGAGCCGGTGTCGCCGCACAAGGTCAGGCCGAGTTCGGCGAGATCGCCGGATTGCAGCGCGGCGAGCGCCGGTTCGAACCAGTCCGTTTGCATGGCGGCGAAGGCGTCGTTCCAGCGCGCCCAGTCCTGCTCGATGTAGGGCGCGGAGAACGGATCGAGTTCGACCAGCGTCGGCCCGCTCGTGCTCGTGTTTGCATTAGCGTCGGCGTTGAGCTCGGACGAGCCTCGTATAGCGTCATCCGACGCGCCGCGCGCAGCGCCAGCCGCTCGCAATGCCGCAAACGACGCTGGCGGCGCAGCCGCCGCGACGCCCGCGGTCATCGCGAGACCGCGCGTTGCGGCTGCATCGGAGAACACGCGTGCGAACGGACTGCGTACAGGCTGCGCGGCGCCCTGCGCGTGAAACCAGATCGAATTGACCGCAGGCAGGCCGCGCGCCTCGCGTGCTTCGTTGACCGGGTGCTCGAACCACGCCATCTGCACTTCGTTCTGCAGCTTCATCCACGCGCGCGAACGCTCGCCGGAATGCGCCTCGTGCGGCAGCCAGATTTCGATGTTGCGTCCGCTCGCGCGCAACGGCGACGCGCCGGCGAGCGTGCCGAAGCCGTCGCCCGACAGATACCAGCGCGCGGGCCGCGGCGCTTCGATGCGCACGCCGAGTTCCTCGATCAACGGCCGCGCGACCGCGAGCAGTGCGCCGGCTTCTTCGTCGGACAGGTCGAGCGAGGCCGGGTCGATCAGTACCAGATGATCGTGCGCGATCCGCACGTGCACCGGCTGCACGCAAGCCCATGTGGCGGTGCCGGGTTCGCCGCCGTCGGCGCGCAGCATGTAGGGCGCGAGCGGCGCTTCGTCGGCGGCCGCCGCGCCGCTCGGCAGCGCGCCGAACTGGCGCGCCACCCAGCGCTCGTGCGGCAGTGTGCGCTGAAAGTCTTCGCCGACCACGCGCTCCACCAGCGTCGCGCGCGCGATCAGCCGGTCGAGGGCCGGACTGCGGATGTCGTGAAGGGCGGTGGGGGCGTCCGCTGCGGCGGGCAGCGCGAAGGGCAGGAGAAGATGGAGACGGTTGGCGAGCATGATGCTGCGCATTGTAGGGCAAAGCGCGCGAGGATTTGCACGCCCGGGCCGCACCTGCCGTCCACACTCCCTTTGCGCGAGCGGGCCGAATTGTATGGCAAACTTCGCGCGTGATTAGTGGTGGCGGTAATGGCGGCGACGACCGGAGCCGCCTTTCAGCCGGCCGCGGACCGCGCCGGCGCGCGCATTGCTACGCAACGGCGCGCCGCACCGGAACCATCCGCGCCGCAACGACACCAACAATCACGACGCTCGGGCCGCACGAACGGCGCTTCACGCCTTCGTGCGCGGCACAAAGCCGAAGAACGCAGAAAAGGATTCGCTTGAAATTTCCCTACGAATGGCAGATTGGCTGGCGCTACACCCGCGCCGGCAAACGCACGACCGGTAACGGCTTCATTTCCTTCATCGCGCTCGTGTCGATGTCGGGCATCGCGCTCGGCGTCGCGGCGCTGATCGTCGTGTTGTCCGTGATGAACGGCTTTCAGAAAGAGGTGCGCGACCGCATGCTGTCGGTGCTCGCGCACGTGGAAATCTTTTCGCCGACCGGCTCGATGCCCGACTGGCAACTCACCGCCAAAGAGGCCCGCCAGAACAAGGAAGTGATCGGCGCGGCGCCGTATGTCGAAGCCCAGGCGCTGCTCACGCGCCAGGACGCGGTGAGCGGCGTGGCGCTGCGCGGCGTCGAGCCGTCGCTGGAGCCGCAGGTGTCCGATATCGGTAAGGAGATGAAAGGCGGCAGTCTGAACGCGCTGGTGCCGGGCGACTTCGGCATCGTGCTGGGCGCCGACCTCGCCACCAATCTCGGCGTGACGGTCAACGACAAGATCACGCTGGTCGCGCCCGAAGGCACCATTACGCCCGCCGGCATGCTACCGCGGCTAAAACAGTTCACGGTGGTGGGCATCTTCGAGTCGGGTCACTACGAATACGACAGCACGCTCGCGCTGATCAACATCAAGGACGCGCAGGCGCTGTTCCGGCTGCCCGCGCCGACCGGCGTGCGGCTGCGCCTGACCGACATGCAGCGCGCGCCGGAAGTCGCGCATCAGCTTGCGCGCACGCTGTCCGGCGATTTATACATTCGCGACTGGACGCAGCAGAACAAGACCTGGTTCTCGGCGGTGCAGATCGAAAAACGCATGATGTTCATCATCCTCACGCTGATCATCGCGGTGGCGGCGTTCAATCTGGTGTCGTCGCTTGTGATGACGGTGACCAACAAGCAGGCCGACATCGCGATTCTGCGCACGCTCGGCGCGCAGCCCGGTTCGATCATGAAGATTTTCGTGGTGCAGGGCGTGACGATCGGTTTTATCGGCACTGCCACCGGCGTCGCGCTCGGCTGCCTGATCGCGTGGAGTATTCCATGGCTCGTGCCGATGATCGAACACCTGCTCGGCGTGCAGTTCCTGCCGCCGTCGGTGTATTTCATCAGCGAACTGCCGTCCGAACTGGTTCCGGCCGACGTCGCGCGAATCGGCGTCATCGCCTTCGTGATGTCCGCGCTGGCCACGTTGTACCCGAGCTGGCGTGGTGCCAAAGTCCGTCCGGCGGAGGCACTGCGCTATGAATGACCGTTCCGCTAATCTGTCCATGGCTTCTTCCGACACCGTGCCGCATCCCTACGTGCTGGAAGCAACCGGCATTTCCAAGTCGTTCGTGCAGGGCGGCCTGAACGTGACGGTCCTCAACAACACTGAGCTGAGCGTGCGGCGTGGCGAGAAGCTCGCGATCGTCGGCGCGTCGGGCTCCGGCAAGAGCACGCTGCTGCACGTGCTCGGCGGCCTCGACGATCCGAGCGCCGGCCATGTCTCGGTGATGGGCAAGCCCTTCACCAGGCTCTCCGAGCGCGAACGCAACGACCTGCGCAATCGCGCGCTGGGTTTCGTGTATCAGTTCCACCATCTGCTGCCGGAGTTCACCGCGCTCGATAACGTCGCGATGCCGCTGCGGATCCGCCGCATGACGACCGAAGCGTCGCGCCGCGAAGCGCTCGCGGTGCTGGAACGCGTCGGCATGGGGCATCGCGCGAAGCATCGTCCGGGCGAGCTGTCGGGCGGCGAGCGCCAGCGCGTGGCGATTGCCCGGGCACTGGTGACGAAGCCCGCCTGCGTACTGGCCGACGAACCGACCGGCAATCTCGACGGCGGCACCGCCGACACCGTGTTCAATCTGATGCTCGAACTGTCGCAAACGCTCGACACGAGCTTCGTGATCGTCACGCACGATCCCGAACTCGCGGGACGTTGCGACCGCATCATGCGGCTGCGCGACGGCGTGCTGCACGAAGAGCCGCCGGTGCCGGTTTAAATGGCCGTCCATTCGGCGTGGCTGCCGCGCCGCTCGCGAGGTCTGTGATGTGGATCGATACGCACTGTCATCTCGACGCATCGGAATTCGACGCCGATCGCGCGGAAGTCGCGGCGGCGGCGCGTCGCGCGGGCGTGGGGCGAATCGTGATTCCGGCGATCGGCCGGCAGAATTTCGCGGCGGTGCGTGAGTTGGCACACCAGATTGAGGGCGGTGCGTACGCGCTTGGCATTCATCCGCTGTTCACGCCTCGCGCGCAGGAAAGCGATCTGGATCTGTTGCGCATGGAAATCGAGGCGAGTCTCGATGATCCGCTCTTTGTCGGCATCGGCGAGATAGGACTCGATTATTTCGTCGACGGGCTCGACGACGCGCGCCAGCAATTCTTCTACAACGGCCAGTTGCAGCTCGCGCGTGAGTTCGATCTGCCGGTGATCTGCCACGTGCGCAAATCGCAAGATCAGGTCATCAAAGGACTGCGGCGGCATCAGATTCATTGCGGCATCGCGCACGCGTTCAACGGCAGTTTTCAGCAGGCTCAGGCGTATATCGATCAGGGCATGCATCTCGGCTTCGGCGGCAATCTGACTTTCGAGCGCGCGCGGCAAATTCGCCGTCTCGCCGAGCAGTTGCCGTTCGACGCGCTGGTCGTCGAAACCGACGCGCCGGACATCGCGCCGTCGTGGATCTACAAGCAGCGCAACACGCCGGAGCAGATTCCCGCAATCGGCGCCGGCCTCGCGCAACTGCGCGGCATGGCCGCCGACGAAGCCGCCCTAGGCACAACGGCTAACGCGCTCGCCGCGCTGCCGCGGCTGGCACTTTCCTCTGCATAATTGAACCCGATGGTCTGAGTGGTTCGCGCCGGGCGATACCCACGCCTGGCGGGCTCGCTGACGCGCGCGCGTCGAGTGTTCCGTCGTCCGGCGATTGCTGGCGGAGGGCGGATGCGGGCATGGTGGTGTGGTTTTGCGTTGGGCGTGATCGGGCTGCAACGGCAGGCGGTGTTGCCGGACTGGACGGCGTTGTGCGGGTTGGTGATGCTTGCTTGCGCCGCGGTCGTGGCGGCGGTGTGGGGTTTGGGCGAGGGTAGTCGCGCGGCGGTCGGTGCGGATCATGCGATGACCCGCGTAACTAGCATTTCGGCTGAGGCCGGAACTACGAATGCAGATAGAGCTCCGGCTATAGCGGAGCTTGACGCTGACACTGAGGTTGGGACCGTGCCGCGAGTTGGCGCCGCGACAAGGTCAACGGTGGCGCCCGGCGATTGGCAGCACGCGTGTGCTACGACCCTCGCTTCGCTCGTACTCCGCATCCGCTTCAGCCGGCGCGTGCGTTCCTTCCTGGGCTGGAGCGCCGTGTGGTGCGCGGCCATGTGCGCGGGCTTTGGCTACGCAGCGATCCGTGCGGACATGCGTCTTGCGGTGAGCTTGCCGAACGCGTGGGAAGCGCGCGATATCGAGGTCGTCGGCAGTATCAAAGGCTTGCCGTCACACGATGAAAATGGTGCGCGTTTTCTATTCGACGTCGAGTCTGCCGATGCGCCAATCGACGCTTTCCCTCGCGTCATCCAGCTCTCGTGGATCGCCGAAGATGCGCCGCCGCCTTTGCTCGAGCCGGGCTCACGATGGCGGCTGGCCGTGCGCCTCAAGCGTCCGCATGGCAATGCCAACTTCGGCGTGCGCGATGCTGAGGCGACTCTGCTCGCACGCAACGTGCGCGCCACCGGTTATGTGAGCGCGCCGGTTCACGCTGTGCGATTGCCTGGTAGGGCGCGCGGCGTCGGCGTGACGGTGGACCGCTGGCGCGCCGCGCTGCGCGAACGGATCGATGCAGTGCTCGCTGACGCGCCGCATCGCGGGATTGTCGTGGCGCTCGCGATCGGCGCGCAGGACGAAGTCAGCGCCGCGGACTGGCTGTTGATGCGCGGCACGGGTACGAGTCATCTGGTGGCGATTTCGGGGCTGCATATTGGCTTCGTCGCGGGCCTTGCGGGTTGGCTGGCCGGCGCGGTGTGGCGGCGCTCCGGATGGTTCGGCCGCAACTGGCCGTTGCGGCTGCCGGCACAAGTCGTCGCGGTGACGGGCGGTGCGCTGTTCGCCGCGCTGCATGCCGCGTTGGCCGGGTTCAACGTGCCGGCGCAGCGTGCGCTGTGGATGGCCGGGGTCGTCGCGCTCGCGTTTATCAGCGGGCGCAATGTGCCGCGCTCGGCGGTGCTCGCGTGGGCCTTGGGGCTCGTGCTGGTGGTCGATCCGTGGGCGGTCGTGTCGGCGGGCTTCTGGTTGTCGTTCTGCGCGGTGGCGGCGATTCTGTACGCCATGTCGGGGCGGCCGCATGTGCAAGATCACGAACAGCACCGCGACGAAACAGCGGACGACGGCGCTGCGGCGAGCCGCTGGTCGAGACTGGTTATCGTTTTGCGCCGCCGCTTGCGCGATGCCGGCGCGAGGTTGCGCAGCGCCGCGCAGGTTCAGTTCGCCGTGACGATCGCGCTTGCGCCGTTGACCATCTACTGGTTCGCGCAGATTCCGCTGATCGGCCCGCTCGCGAATGCTTTCGCGATTCCGTGGGTAAGCCTGCTGGTCACGCCGGCGGTGCTGGCCGGCGTCGCGTTGCCGGCGCCGTTCGACGCCTACGCATGGCATGGCGCACACGCTTTGCTGGACCTGCTGGCGGTGGGCTTGCAAGCGCTATCCGGCCCCGCCTGGACGCTCTGGCGTCTGCCGCAACCGGATGCATGGACGCTGGCCGCGGCGGCAGTCGGCGTGCTTTGGTGTCTTGCGCCGCGCGGCTGGCCGCTGCGCTGGGCCGCGCCGCTGACCTGGCTGCCGCTGCTGATACCCGCGCCGTCCGGACCGCCGCACGGCAGTTTCCGTTTGACCGCGCTGGACGTCGGTCAAGGCACCTCGGTGCTGGTCGAAACGACGCATCACACGTTGCTGTTCGATACCGGACCGGGACCGGAGTCGACTCACGCGGGCGAGCGGGTGGTCGTGCCGTTTTTACAGGCGCGTGGCGTGACGGCGCTCGATACGTTGATCGTGAGCCACGCCGACTCCGATCATTCGGGCGGCGCGCCCGCCGTGCTGGACGCGATCGATGTGCATCAAATGGTGGCGGCATTGGCGCCGTCGAATGCGCTGTGGTCGAATGCGCGGCAACGCGGCGCCGACACGCTGCCTTGTGCGGCGGGTCAGCGCTGGCAGTGGGACGGCGTGGAGTTCGCAATGCTCTGGCCGGACGCCGGGCCGCTGCAAGGCAAGCCGAATGCGCATTGCTGCGTGCTGCGGGTCAGCACTTTGCCGACCGCCGCAAGCCCGTCGATCAGCCATACTCATACAGAACCGCCGCGCATGACGGCCTTGCTCACGGCGGACATCGAGGCGCCCGTCGAACGCGTTCTGCTCGCGCGCGATCGCGAGGCGTTGCGCGCACAAGTGCTGGTCGTGCCGCATCACGGCAGCAAGACTTCGTCGACCGAGCCGTTCCTCGACTCTATCGATCCGCTCATCGCGCTATTTCAGGTAGGCTATCGCAACCGTTTTCATCATCCGAATGCGGGTGTGTTCGAGCGCTACAAGGCGCGACGGATCGAGCTCGGGCGCAGCGACGTGGACGGTGCGGTGCGCGTCGAGGTGAACCCGGGCGGCGAGATAAGCGACGCCACCCGCAGCAGCGCCACGGTCACGCTCGAGCGCTATCGCGACACGCAGCGCCGCTACTGGATGGATCGCTGACCGGTTAATTGGTGAATTGCCGGCGCGCAGATAGAAGAAACGCGCGCCGGGCATGTCGACTACCCGCAGGCGTGTGCCACGACCCGCACGCAAGAACAGAACGGAGACAGCCGCAGTTGAAAAACATCATTCACTTCTCGCACGCGAACGGCTTTCCGGCATCGACCTATCGCACGATTTTCGCCGAGCTCGCCGACGACTACGAACTGCGCTCCATCGAGCGGATCGGGCACGACGCGCGTTTTCCGGTGACGCAGGACTGGCCGCATCTGGTCGAACAGTTGCTCGACGACATCCGCAGGACGTACGAGTACCCGGTTTGGCTGGTGGGACATTCGCTCGGCGGCTATCTTTCGCTGATGGCCGCGCTCAAGAAGCCGCAATGGGTGCGCGGCGTGGTGATGCTCGATTCGCCGGTGATCGCCGGTTGGCGCAGCAGTATGCTGCGCGTGTCGCAATGGACCGGCCTCGACGAGCGGCTCTCGCCCGCGGCCGCGACCCGCACGCGTCGCACCCAGTGGACGAGCCGCGACGAAGCGTGGCGCCATTTCCATTCGAAGCCGGCGTTCGCGCGCTGGGACGAGCGCATGCTGTCCGACTACATCGACTTCGGCATTCCGCAGACTTCGCCCGACGGCTCGCGCTCGCTGGCCTTCGACCGTCGTACCGAATATCAGATCTATAAGACCTTGCCGCACACGCTGGGCTCGCGGCTCGCCCGGGGCGCGCCGGTGCCGGTGGGCTTCATCGCCGGCACGCGTTCGAAGGAAATCCGCCAGGCCGGTCTCGACGCCACCCGCCGCGCGACCGGCGGCCATGTGGAATGGATCGAGGGCAGTCATCTCTTTCCGATGGAAAAACCCGTCGAAACCGCGCGCGCGGTGCAAAGCATGTTGCATGAACTGGAGCAGCGCGGTTGACGCGAACTCACGCGCGGACGTTGGCGCGGACTTGAGCGCTGACGGCGACGGCCGCAGCATCAGCCATGCGCCGCGACGCCGGCCATAGCGCGCCGCGCCGGCACGCGGCGCAAGAAACGGTGCATGATCCGCGCGCGGCAACGGCCGCCGCCGCGGCGTGCGCACGTGCGGATGCCGCCAGGATTTTGCTGGGGTTGGGGCCCTGCTTTACGGTATAATCCGTTTTTTCCGCGAGCATCCAGCGATGACCAAATATGTTTTCGTCACCGGCGGCGTAGTATCTTCCCTCGGCAAGGGTATTGCCGCCGCTTCCCTCGCCGCGATCCTCGAATCGCGCGGTCTTAAAGTCACCCTCCTCAAGCTCGATCCCTACATCAATGTCGACCCCGGCACGATGAGTCCGTTTCAACACGGCGAAGTGTTCGTGACGGAAGACGGAGCGGAGACTGACCTCGACCTCGGCCACTATGAGCGCTTCATTAGCACGAAGATGCGCAAGGCCAATAACTTCACCACAGGCCAGATTTACGAATCGGTGATCCGCAAGGAACGCCGCGGCGACTATCTCGGCAAGACGGTGCAGGTCATCCCGCACATCACGAATGAAATCCAGGCGTTCATCGAACGCGGCGCGGCTTCCGCGACGTGCGGTGAGCCGGACGTCGCCATCGTCGAAGTGGGCGGCACCGTGGGCGACATCGAATCGCTGCCGTTCCTCGAAGCAGCCCGTCAAATGAGCCTGCGCATGGGCCGCAACAGCGCGTGCTTCGTGCACCTCACGCTGGTGCCCTGGGTCGCGACGGCTGGCGAACTGAAAACCAAGCCCACGCAGCACAGCGTGCAGAAGCTGCGCGAAATCGGTATTTCGCCGCACGTGCTGCTGTGCCGCGCCGACCGCCGCATTCCGGACGACGAGCGCGCAAAGATTTCCATGTTCTCGAACGTACCGGAAGACGCCGTGATCTCCGTATGGGACGCGGACAGCATCTACAAGATTCCGCAGATGCTGCACGATCAAGGTCTGGACGCGATCATCTGCGAAGAGCTCAAGCTCACGCCGCATGCCGCGGATCTGTCCATGTGGTCCGACCTCGTCGAGAAGCTGGAGCATCCGAAGCACGAAGTCACGATCGGCATGGTCGGCAAGTATGTCGATCTGACCGAGTCGTACAAGTCGCTGATCGAAGCGCTGCGCCACGCGTCGATGCATACGTCGACCAAGGTCAACATCGAATACATCGATTCGGAAGAGGTCGAGACGCAAGGCGTCGAAAGCCTCAAGCATCTGGACGCCGTGCTCGTGCCGGGCGGCTTCGGCCGTCGCGGCACCGAAGGCAAGATCGCCGCGATCCGCTATGCGCGCGAAGCGAAGGTGCCGTATCTCGGCATCTGCCTCGGCATGCAACTCGCCGTCATCGAATTCGCCCGCGACGTGGTCGGTCTGAAAGACGCGAACAGCACCGAGTTCGATCAGGAAACGCCCAACCGCGTGGTCGCGCTGATCACCGAGTGGTATGACCGCGAAGGCCGCGTCGAAAAGCGCACGGAAGAGTCGGATCTGGGCGGCACGATGCGCCTCGGTTCGCAGCGTTGCCCGATCAAGCCCGGCACCATGGCCGAAGAGATTTATGGCAAGGACGTGAACGAACGCCATCGCCACCGTTATGAAGTCAATAACCGCTTCGTGCCCCAACTCGAAGCCGGCGGCCTTATCATCAGCGCCCGTACTCCGAGCGAAGATCTGCCGGAAATGATGGAATTGCCGCGCAGCATGCACCCGTGGTTCGTCGGCGTACAGTTCCACCCGGAATTCACGTCCACGCCGCGCGACGGGCATCCGCTGTTCAAGTCGTTCGTCGAAGCGGCGCTCGCGCATCACGAGGCGCAAGCGCCGGTCGCAGTCGGGGAGAAAGCATGAAACTGGGCGATTTCGAAATCGGGCTCGACAAGCCGTTTTTCCTGATCGCAGGCACCTGTGTAGTCGAATCGGAGCAGATGACGATCGACGTCGCGGGCCGGCTGAAGGAAATCTGCGCGAAGCTGAACATTCCGTTCATCTACAAATCGTCGTACGACAAGGCCAACCGCAGCAGCGGCAAATCGTTCCGCGGTCTGGGCATGGACGAAGGTTTGCGGATTCTGTCGGAAGTGAAGCGCCAGCTCGGTCTGCCAGTGCTGACCGACGTTCACGCCGAGCACGAAATCGAGCAGGTTGCCTCGGTGGTCGACGTGTTGCAAACGCCGGCTTTCCTGTGCCGTCAAACGGACTTCATTCACGCATGCGCGCGTTCGGGCAAACCGGTCAACATCAAGAAAGGCCAGTTTCTTGCACCGGGCGACATGAAGAACGTGATCGACAAAGCGCGCGATGCCGCGCGCGAAGCAGGTTTGTCGGAAGACCGCTTCATGGCGTGCGAGCGCGGCGTGTCGTTCGGTTATAACAATCTCGTGTCGGACATGCGTTCGCTTGCGATCATGCGCGAAACCAACGCGCCGGTCGTGTTCGACGCCACTCACTCGGTGCAGTTGCCGGGCGGGCAGGGCACGAGCTCGGGCGGTCAGCGCGAATTCGTGCCGGTGCTGGCGCGTGCCGCGGTGGCGGTGGGCGTGTCGGGGCTCTTCATGGAAACGCACCCGAATCCGGCTGAAGCCAGGTCGGACGGTCCGAACGCCGTGCCGCTGCATCGCATGGCCGATCTGCTCGAGACGCTGGTTACGCTCGACCAGGCCGTCAAGCGCGCGCCGTTTCTCGAAAGCAATTTCAACTGATTCAGGCGTTCACGGCGTGTCACGAGCGGTACGCATAATCGTGGCACGCGGCGAATGCACGCAATGGTCGTCGAACGTATCTGCGCGCGGGTAGTTTGCCGGGGAGACCGGTGCTCTGCACGGGACCGAAGTGAGCGATGAAGCGCTGACTCTGGATCGTCAGGCGCCAGATACAGTGTCACAGTAAAGAATTCAACGTCATTTCTTGAGGAAACCATGAGTGCTATCGTAGATATCATCGGTCGAGAGATTCTCGATTCGCGAGGCAACCCCACCGTCGAATGCGACGTGCTGCTCGAGTCGGGCACGATGGGCCGCGCCGCGGTGCCGTCGGGCGCATCGACGGGTTCGCGTGAAGCAATCGAACTGCGCGACGGCGAAACCGGCCGTTACGGCGGCAAGGGCGTGCTGAAGGCTGTCGAGCACATCAACACCGAAATCTCCGAAGCGATCATGGGCCTCGACGCTTCCGAGCAGGCTTTCCTCGACAAGACCCTGCTGGAACTCGACGGCACGGACAACAAGTCGCGCCTCGGCGCGAACGCGATGCTGGCTGTTTCCATGGCCGTCGCAAAAGCTGCCGCTGAAGAAGCCGGCCTGCCGCTGTACCGCTACTTCGGCGGCTCGGGCGCGATGCAACTGCCGGTGCCGATGATGAACATCGTCAACGGCGGCGCGCACGCCAACAACAGCCTGGACATTCAGGAATTCATGATCGTGCCGGTTAGCCAGCCGACCTTCCGCGAAGCACTGCGCTGCGGCGCCGAAGTGTTCCACGCGCTGAAGAAGATCCTGTCGGATCGCGGCATGAGCACGGCAGTGGGCGACGAAGGCGGCTTCGCGCCGAACTTCGGCAGCAACGACGAATGCCTGTCGACTATCCTGCAAGCCATCGAGAAAGCCGGCTACCGCGCCGGTGAAGACGTGCTGCTCGCGCTCGACTGCGCAGCCAGCGAGTTCTACCACGACGGCAAGTACCAGCTGGCCGGTGAAGGCCTGCAACTGTCGTCGACGGAATTCGCGGACTATCTCGCGAACCTGGCCGACAAGTTCCCGATCGTCTCGATCGAAGACGGCATGCACGAAAGCGACTGGGCCGGCTGGAAGACTCTGACCGACAAGCTCGGCAAGAAGGTGCAACTGGTAGGCGACGACCTGTTCGTCACCAACACGCGCATCCTGAAGGAAGGCATCGAGAAGGGTATCGCCAACTCGATCCTGATCAAGATCAACCAGATCGGTACGCTGACGGAAACTTTCGCGGCGATCGAAATGGCCAAGCGCGCCGGCTACACCGCCGTGATCTCGCACCGCTCGGGCGAAACCGAAGATTCGACGATCGCGGATATCGCGGTCGGCCTGAACGCCGGTCAGATCAAGACGGGTTCGCTGTCGCGTTCGGACCGCATCTCGAAGTACAACCAGTTGCTGCGCATCGAAGAAGACCTCGGTGATATCGCCAGCTACCCGGGCAAGTCGGCGTTCTACAATCTGCGCTAATGACTGGTTCGCTGGCGCTGACCGATGAGCCGGTTATTCTTCGTTTCTGATTGACCCCGCCGCCCTGCGTATAGCGCAGGGCGGCGTGTATTTATTGTGCTTACTTCATGCGGCTTGTCACTGCTGTCCTGATCGTTCTACTGGCGCTGATCCAGTACCCGCTCTGGTGGGGGCACGGCGGCTGGTTGCGCGTGCACGAGTTGCAGCAGCAACTCGCGCAGCAGGTGCAAAAGAACGCCGATTCGAAACTGCGCAACGAACGCATTCAAGGCGAAGTGCAGGATTTGCAGAACGGCACGGCCGCTGTCGAAGAGCGCGCGCGTTATGAAATGGGCATGGTGAAGGACGGCGAAGTGTTCGTGCAGTTCGTCTCGCCGAACGCGCCGTTGCCGTCGGCGAATACACCTTCGGTCACGACCTCCACACGGGGCGAGATGTCGGCGGCACCGCTGCATGTGGTGCCGAATCCGGAGTCGCGCGCGAAGCCGGATCGCAAGCATGGTAGTAAGGCGGCTGCTGCGAAAGACAAGAAGCCTGCGCACTGAGCGTCGCCCTAGCACGACAACGGTTCAGGTCGATGGATGCAAAAAAGGCACGGTGAGAACCGTGCCTTTTTCTTTGGCCTCGCCCCGGCGCGACCAGTCGCGACCCGGGCGATTGCAGTCGCTCACCAGCCGTAATAGGACCCGTAGCCGACGCCGACGCCCGTACCCCAGCCGTGTCCCCATCCACCGCCGTAATAGCTGCCGTAGACGGTGACAGGCGGCGTGTAGTAACGCGACCACGCCTGCGCCGCGTTATCGGCTGCAATCGCCTGATTCTGCTCGGCCATTACCTGGCGGTCGATCGCGTCATAGCGCTGGCGTTCTTCAGGCGTCAGCGGTTGGGCGGTGGTAGCCACGCCCGACTGGTCGGCGGGCAGCCGGCTATAAATCGGCGACGGGCCCGGCGGATCCATCATGCAACCCGCCAGCGCGCCACTCCCGATCAAAACAGCCAGCACAGCCACCGAGCGCCCACGGCGCAGCAGCGGGATCAACGAAGTAGGGTGGTTCATGTTCGATCTCCATCGGCCGGATGCCTAAGCAAATCATGCGCCGCGCGCACCGCCAATGATTCAACGCAATGATCAAAGATACTGCGCCGCCCGTGCTCTGAAAAGGCAGCGGGCGGCGCGGTATTTTTACAGCCGTGATACGGGTGTGATGAGCCTCTGTTCCGCGCATGTGAAACGCGCGCCGAATGCGACTCGCTCAGTGCCGCTGTTCAGCCGCGGGCGTCACACCTTGTGAGAGCGCTTCGGCGACGAAAAGTTGCGCCACGTCGACCGGATCGAACTCGTAACGCTGATTGCAGAACTCGCAATGAATCTCGACATGGCCGCGCTCTTCGAGCACGCCGTCGACTTCCTCGCGGCCCAGCATCTTCAGCATGCCGCCGACTTTTTCGCGCGAACACGTGCACTCGAAGCGCGCCGTGGCCGGTTCGAAATGCTGGACGTTTTCCTGCCAGAAGAGGCGCCGGAAGATCGTTTCCGGTTCTTCCTTCAGCAGCTCGTCTTGCGACATCGTGCCGCCCAGCGTGCAGACGCGCTCCCACGTATCCGCGTCCAGATCGCCCGGATGAGGCACGATGCCGCCGTCGCCCGGCAGTTTTTGCAGCAGCATGCCGACCGCGCGCTCGGTGTTCGCGGCGAGCCACAGGCGCGTGTCGAGCTGCTCAGAATGATGCATGTAATGCTCGAGCACTTCGGCCATCGAGTTGAGCGGGCCGTCCACACCCGACAACGGCACGATACTTTGATACGGCTGCTGACCGGGCTGCTTGCTGGCCGGGTCGAGCGTGATCACACAGCGGCCATGGCCGCTCGCGTTCAGCAGGTCGACCATGCTGGCCGTCTCGCCGATAACGTTAGCCGCTTCGCCCGACAGCTTGGCGGTGGCGCGCATCGACAGATCGGAGCCGCATTGCACCACCAGCATCTTGACCGGGCCGTCGCCGAAAATCTGCATGATGAGCGTGCCGTCGAACTTGAGATTCGCCGACAGCAGCGCGCACGCCGCCATCATTTCGCCCAGAACCGTGCGCACCGGCGCCGGATAGTCGCGGCGCGTCAGCACTTCCTGCCAGGTGTTGCGCAGGGAAACGATCTCGCCGCGCACCGGCGCCGCGCTGAACATGAATTTTTGCAACTGGTCGCTCACAACTTTTCCTCGGTCGAATGACGCAGCGTGATGCCGCGCCGTGCGCGCCGCGCGCTCCGGCTGGTTAGCCGATGCGCACGAGCTGCGCCTTGTAATATTCGCGGCGCTCGGCATAAGTTGCCGCGCCGCGTTGCATGTTGGCGATATCCGTCTCGGTCAGTTCGCGCACCACCTTGGCGGGCGCGCCGAGAATCAGCGAATTGTCGGGAAAGACCTTGCCTTCGGTGACGACGGCGCCCGCTCCGACCAGACAGTTGCGGCCGATTACCGCTCCATTCAAGACCACGGCCTGAATTCCGATCAACGAACCTTCCTTGATCGTGCAGCCGTGCAGCATGACCTGATGGCCGACTGTCACATTCGGCTCGATCGTGAGCGGAAAACCCGGATCGGTGTGCAGCACGGAATTTTCCTGCACGTTGCTACCGGCGCCGATGGTGATCGGCTCGTTGTCGCCGCGAATCGTTGCGCCGAACCAGACGCTGGCGTTCTCCTCGAGCGTCACGTTGCCGATGATGCTCGCCGAATCCGCGACAAAGACGCTTTCATGGATGGTCGGGGCGGCCTCGCCAAGCTTGTAGATGGTCACGGTGTCTCCTCTTGATCGGTCGCTACGTGCGCTGGCTGGCGCGCCGAACTGGCTGGAACGTTTTGCCTTGCCGGGCTGTTCCGCCTCGCTGGCGCCTCGGGCGCGTTGGATGGTCGAATCGGGTATTGTAAACGGTTGTGTGGTTCGGTCGCTTGGTCCGGCCACGCGGCGCTCGCTTCGGGCTCGGGTTGAGGTCTGTATCGATGCGGTGCGGAGCGTGTCCTCGCTACCTGGCCGCCCTGCTGTTCGAGTTGACGTTCACGCAACGGCTGCGTGGCCGTGTCTGGACGGCCGGTCGATGCTCGGGCTGCCGTTCACGCAATGACTGCGTGGCCGTGTCTGAACAGCCGTTTCGCTGATCAGGTTGCCGTACACGCGATGGCTACGCGGCCGTGCCTGGACGGCCTGTCGCTGCTCAAGTTGCCGTTCTCGCAATGCGAGCGTGCCGTGTCTGAACAGCCGCTTCGCTGATCAGGTTGCCGTACACGCAATGACTGCGTGGCCGTGCTTGGACGGCCAGTTCGCTGTTCAGGCTGTCGTTCGCGCAATAGCTGCGTGGACTTAGCCGGATGGCCGCTTCGCTGCCCAGGCGCCGTCGGTCACGTAGTGCGGGCGCGGCTGTGCCTAGACGGCCGGTTCGCTGTTCAGGCTATCGTTCGCGCAATTGCGCCGCGGGACCGCCTCGACCGCCGCATGCTGCCGCGTCGTTTGCCGAGAATTTTGTCGTTTCCTTGGCCATGCCGTTTGTGGCTTCCTTTGCTGTTTCCTCGTCGATTTGTTTGCCATGATGTCCGCCGCACCGTCCGCACCGTCCGCACCGTCCGCACCGTCCGCACCGTCCATTTCGCCGGATCCACCGGCCGCTGATCCCCCGCGCCAAGGCCCTTGCGCGCGCACCGCAGCGCTCGCCGCATTGCGCGAAGCCGATCCGGCCGCCAAGGCCGCTGCCGCTCGCGCGCTCTACGCCGCGGTGCTCGACGGCAGCATGGCATGCGCCGCTCACGCCGAACTCGCCGAACCGTCCGGCCTGCCGGGCCGTCCCGCGCGCCCCGACCTGGTCGATCCGCGCGGTCTGAAGCGGCGCAGCATGCAAGCGCCACAAGGTCGCGCGGTTCTGCTGCACGCGCTCGCGCACATCGAATTCAACGCCATCAATCTCGCCCTCGACGCGGTCTGGCGCTTCGCCGGCATGCCCGCCGCGTTCTACACCGACTGGCTCAAGGTCGCCGCCGAAGAGGCCTACCACTTCTCGTTGCTGAGCGCGCGCCTCGCGGAGTACGGCCACGTGTACGGCGATTTTCCCGCCCACGACGGCCTGTGGGACATGTGCGAGCGTACGCGCGGCGACGTGCTGGCGCGCATGGCGCTGGTGCCGCGCACGCTCGAAGCGCGCGGCCTCGACGCCTCGCCGCCGATCCGCGCGCGTCTGCTGCAGGCGGGTGATCAGGCGTCGGCGGCGATCCTCGACGTGATCCTGCGCGACGAAATCGGCCACGTGCTGATCGGCAACCGCTGGTTCCGCCATCTGTGCGACGTCGGCGGCCTCGACCCTCACCAGACTTACACGCGCCTCGCCGACCAGTATCACGCACCGAAATTACGCGGTCCGTTCAATTTCGAGGCGCGCCGCGACGCCGGTTTCGACGAAGCCGAACTGGCCGCGCTGGCGGGCCTGGACGCGCAGGAAGCGGCGCCACCGCCCGCGGGCGACTGAGACTTCCTTCGCCATCCGGCCCCGCGCATCGGCGGGCTATCTCGTTATAATCGAACGACCATTCTTTTTTGGGCGTGCCGTTCATGAACACTTCCCAGTCTGAATTCGTTGCCGTGCGCGGCATCCGTCTGCATGTGCGGCGTTGGGGCAATCCGGATGCGCCGATGCTTTTCATGCTGCACGGCTGGATGGACGTGGCCGCGTCGTTCCAGTTCGTCGTCGATGCGCTGGGCGGCGACTGGCAGGTCCTGGCGCCGGACATGCGCGGTTTCGGTCTGTCGGACTGGCCGGTGGCCGAGCACGGCGGCGGCAACTATTGGATTCAGGACTATCTGGCCGATCTCGACGCCTTGCTCGACCACTACGCGCCGACCGGCGAAGTGAATCTGGTCGGCCACAGCATGGGGGCAAACATCGCCTGCGTGTACGCGGGTGTGCGGCCGGAGCGGGTGCGGCGGGTAGTCGATCTGGAAGGCTTCGGTCTTGCGCCGTCGCACTCGGCGCAAGCGCCTAAGCGTCTGCGCAACTGGCTCGACGAATTGCGCGATCCGCCGCAATTGAAGCGCTACGCGTCGCTCGACGACGTCGCCGCGCGCCTGATCAAGACCAATCCGCGGCTCGACCCGCAGCGCGCGCAGTTTCTCGCCCAGCATTGGTCGAAGCCGGACGGCGAAGGGCGCTTCATGCTGCTCGCCGATCCCGCGCACAAGCTGCGCGGGCCGGCGCTGTACCGTCTCGACGAAGTGATGGCGACCTGGCGTAAGGTAAGCGCAAAGGTGTTGCACGTGGAGGCGGCCAACTCGCCAACGCTCGTGCAGATTGCTGGCGAAATTCCGCTCGACGAATTCAAGGCGCGCTTTCAGGCGTTCCCGGACTGGCGCGAGAAGATCATCGAGGGAGCGGGGCACATGGTGCATCACGACCAGCCGGAGCAGGTGGCCGCGCTGATCGAGGGATTCTGCGCGTAGCGCTTTCGAGAGGTTCGAGCGTTTCCGACGCAGCCGCTTCCGGACGTTCGTTATGAGATAGCTCTGCGTCCACTTACTGCGTTGCAGTAAAATGAGTGCAGAACCTTTTCCAGACAACGATGAACGCCGACCTCCACTGTCACTCCACCGTTTCCGACGGCCAGTTCGCGCCGGCCGACGTCGCGCGCCGCGCGCATGCGGGCGGCGTGACGCTGTGGGCGCTGACCGATCACGACGAACTGGGCGGCCAGCTCGAAGCGCGAAGCACCGCCGAATCGCTCGGCATGGACTATCTGAGCGGCGTCGAGATTTCGGTGACCTGGGCTTCGCGCACGGTGCATATCGTCGGGCTGGGCATCGATCCGACCAGTTCGATCCTGATCGACGGCCTCGCGCGTACGCGCAACGGCCGCGCCGCGCGGGCGGAAGCGATCGGCGAGCAACTCGCCACGCTCGGCATTCCTGACGCCTATCAGGGCGCGCTGAAATATGTATCGAATCCGGACATGATTTCGCGCACCCATTTCGCGCGCTTCATGGTGGAAAGCGGCTACGCCAGTTCCACGCAGGAGGTGTTCAGCCGCTTTCTCGGCGACGGCAAACCGGGCTACGTAGCGCACCGCTGGGCCAAACTGGCCGACGCGGTCGGCTGGATCCAGGCCGCCGGCGGTGAAGCGATCATTGCACATCCGGGCCGCTACGCTTATTCGCCAGTCGAATTCGACGCATTTTTCGCCGAATTCATCGATCTCGGCGGCAAAGCGATCGAGGTGGTGACGGGCAGCCACACGCCAGATCAGTACCGCGAATACGCCGATGTCGCGCGCCGTTTCGGTTTCGAGGCGTCGCGCGGGTCCGACTTCCACGCACCCGGCGAAGGCCGCGTCGATCTCGGCACGCTGCCGCCGCTGCCCGCCGATCTCAAACCCGTCTGGGAACGCTGGCTGTGACCGCGCCGTGCCGTCGCGGCACGTCGTCGACGAAAGCTGGCCGGGCGCGGCGCATATTCTCGGCCGCACTTCAGCTGCAACTCGATTTGCCGTCTATTCGCTTTCCATCCGTGAGCCAACGTTAGCCGCCATGTCCCAATACTTCCGGCTTCATCCTGATAACCCGCAGCCGCGCCTCGTCAAGCAGGCCGTGCAGATCATCAACGATGGCGGCGTGGTCGCGTTGCCGACGGACTCGAGCTACGCACTCGCCTGCCATCTGGACGACAAGGACGCGGTCGAGCGTCTGCGGCGCATTCGCGGACTCGACGAGAAGCAATTGCTGTCGCTGCTGGTGCGCGACCTGTCGGAGCTCGCCAATTTCGCGATGGTGGACAACCGCCAATACCGGCTGATCAAATCGGTGACGCCGGGCCCGTATGTGTTCGTTTTGCAAGCCACCAAGGAAGTGCCGCGGCGCCTGTCGCATCCCTCGCGCAAGACCATCGGTCTGCGCGTGCCGGACCACGCGATCACGCTGGCGATTCTCGAAGAACTCGGCCAGCCGCTGCTCGGCTCGACGCTGATCATGCCGGGCGAAACCCAGCCGTTGAACGACCCGGAGGAAATCCGCGAGCGCCTCGAGAAGCAACTGGATCTGGTGATCGACAGCGGTCCGTGCGTGTGCGAACCGTCCACGGTGATCGATCTGACCGGCGCGGAACCGGTGCTGGTGCGGCCGGGGCGCGGTTCTCTCGCACCGTTCGGCCTCGCAGAGACGGCATGAGTGAAAGCGGACAGACGCACGCAATCGCGTTGTTACAATAACGAGCTATGGATTCTTCCCTGATACAGACCATTGCGGTGTACGCGCTGCCGGTGATTTTCGCCATCACGCTGCACGAAGCCGCCCATGGCTACGTCGCGCGCTGGCTTGGCGACAATACCGCCTACGTGCTCGGCCGCGTCTCCGTCAATCCGATGCGGCATATCGATCCGCTCGGCACGATCGCGATTCCCTTGCTGCTGTACTTCGCCACCAGCGGCGCGTTCATGTTCGGCTACGCCAAGCCGGTGCCGGTCGCCTTTGGCAACCTGCGCAATCCGCGCTGGGGCAGCCTGTGGGTTGCGGCGGCGGGTCCGGCCTGCAACTTCGTGCAGGCGGTGATCTGGGGGCTGTTCGGCGTCGCGCTCGCCGTGCTGAACGTCGACGAGCCGTTCTTCACGCGCATGGCGGGAGCGGGCGTCGGCGTGAATCTCGTGCTCGGCGTGCTCAACCTGTTTCCGCTGCCGCCGCTCGACGGCGGCCGCGTGCTGATGGCGCTGCTGCCGCCGCGGCAGTCCATCACGCTATCGCGCCTCGAACCGTACGGGTTTTTCATTGTGATGGCGCTGGTCATGACGGGCACGCTCACGCGATACTGGCTGAACCCGCTGGTCACGATCGGCTACAGCGCGATCACCGCCATTCTGACTCCCCTTGTTTCGCTTTTCTAGATAACCATGTTCCCAGACCGTATCTTCTCCGGCATGCGGCCCACCGGGTCGTTGCACCTCGGCCACTATCACGGCGTGCTGAAAAACTGGGTGCGGCTGCAGTCCGAATACCCGTGTTTCTTCTGTGTGGTCGACTGGCACGCGCTGACGACGCACTACGAAACGCCCGAAGTGATCGAGAAGAACGTCTGGGACGTGCTGATCGACTGGCTGGCCTCCGGCATCGATCCGGCGCAGGCCACGCTGTTCATTCAGAGCAAGGTGCCCGAGCACGCCGAACTGGCGCTGCTGCTCGGCATGAGCACGCCGCTCGGCTGGCTCGAACGTGTGCCGACCTACAAGGAGCAGCAGGAGAAGCTGAAGGATAAGGATCTGTCCACTTACGGCTTCCTCGGTTATCCCGTGCTGATGGCGGCGGACATTTTGTTGTATCGCGGCTCGCTCGTGCCGGTTGGTGAAGACCAGGTGCCGCACGTCGAAATGACGCGCGAAATCGCGCGCCGTTTCAACTACTTGTACGGCCGCGAACCGGGTTTCGAAGAGAAGGCCAGCGACGCCGCAAAGAAGCTCGGCGGCAAGCGCGCCAAGCTCTATCACGAGTTGCGCAACGCCTACCAGCAGGAGGGCGACGACGAAGCGCTCGAACAGGCGCGTGCCATGTTGCAGGAATCGCAGAGCCTGTCGATGAACGACCGCGAGCGCCTGTTCGGTTACCTCGAAGGTTCGCGCAAGATCATTCTGGTCGAACCGCAGGCCATGTTGACCGAAGCGTCGCGCATGCCGGGTCTCGACGGCCAGAAAATGTCGAAGTCGTATGGCAACACGATCGGCTTGCGCGAAGACGCGGAGACGATCACGAAGAAGGTCCGCACCATGCCGACCGATCCGGCCCGCGTGCGCCGTACCGATCCGGGCGACCCCGACAAGTGCCCGGTGTGGCAGCTTCATCAGGTCTACACGGACGAAGCCACCCACGAATGGGTGCAGAAGGGTTGCCGCACCGCGGGCATTGGCTGCCTCGAGTGCAAACAGCCGGTGATCGAAGGCATTCTGCGCGAACAGCAGCCTATGCTCGAGCGCGCGCAGAAGTACATGGACGATCCGTCGCTGTTGCGCGCGATCGTCGCCGACGGTTGCGACAAGGCCCGCAAGTTCGCCACGGAAACGATGCGTGACGTACGCGAAGCCATGGGGCTCTCATACAACTGACACAACTGACACGACTGACGAGCCGCGTCCATCTCATGAGTACTCCCGCTAGCTGTGCCGTGCATGGATTGGGCGAACCGTCGCCGTGGGTGCGCGAATGGGCGCATCTGGTCGCGAAGGGCGGTGCCGTGCTCGATGTCGCGTCCGGCGCGGGAAGGCATGCGCGTTTCTTCGCGTCGCTGGGGCATCCCGTCACCGCCATCGACCGCGACGCGGCGGCGCTCGACGCGCTGCGCGGTGAGCCGCTAGTTACCACGCTCCAGGCCGACATCGAAGGCGCCGCGTGGCCTCTGCCGGCCGACGCGAAATTCGCCGCCGTCGTAGTAACGAACTATCTGCACCGGCCGCTCTTTCCGCAGCTTTTGCACGCGCTCGCGCCCGGCGGCGTACTGGTTTACGAGACCTTCGCGCAAGGAAACGAAAGCGTCGGCAAACCCTCTAATCCGGCGTTTCTGCTGGCGCCCGGCGAGCTTCTCGACCGCGTGCGCGGCCAGCTCCGGGTGGTCGCTTTTCAGGACGGTTTTCTCGCGCAGCCACGCCCGGCCTACGTCCAGCGGATCTGCGCGATTCTGGAGGCGGAGCGCTCAGACGACCCCGCGCAGGCGGCATCTCCGCCTTGTTACGAGTTGGCTGGCTAATCCGCTACAATCGCGGTTTACCTGATCAAATTCATGGCGTTTCATGACTAACGGCAACCAAAGCAGCAAGCTCGGCAGCAACGACAGCGTTCAGATTCGCGGCAGCATTCCCGCCATCATCACCCCGATGCTCGAAGACGGCAGCCTCGATCTGCCGGCGTTTCGCAAACTGATCGACTGGCACATCGCGGAGGGCACGAACGCTCTCGTCGTGGTTGGCACGAGCGGCGAGTCGGCCACGCTGTCGGTCGAAGAACACGTGCTGATGGTCAAGACCGCAGTCGAGCACACGGCGGGCCGGATTCCGGTGATCGCGGGCTCGGGCGGCAACTCCACGACGGAAGCCATCGAACTCACCCAGCAGGCCAAGGAAGTCGGCGCGGACGCCACGCTCCAGGTCGTGCCCTACTACAACAAGCCGACGCAGGAAGGCATCTACCGCCACTTCGCGAAGATCGCCGAAACCGTCGATCTGCCGGTGATTCTGTACAACGTGCCGGGCCGCACCGTTGCCGACATGAGCAACGACACCATTCTGCGTTGCGCGCAGGTGCCGGGCATCATCGGTGTGAAGGAAGCGACCGGCAATATCGATCGCGCCGCGCATCTGATCAAGTCCGCGCCCAAGCATTTCGGCATCTACAGCGGCGACGATCCCACCGCGATCGCGCTGATGCTGCTCGGCGGCCACGGCAATATTTCGGTCACCGCCAACGTCGCGCCGCGCGCGATGAGCGATCTTTGCAAGGCCGCCCTGGCCGCAGACGCGAAGACCGCGCGTGAAATTCATCTGAAACTCCTGTCGCTGCATAAGAACCTGTTCATCGAATCGAATCCGATTCCGGCCAAATGGGCACTGCAGCAACTGGGTCGTGTGCAGGGCGGAATCCGCCTGCCGCTCACGCCGCTCGACGCGCAATACCACGAAGTGGTGCGCGGCGCGCTGCGCGAAGCGGGCCTGCTGGGGTAGGCGGACAGCGTCCGCGGCACCCACAGCGCCAACCCAAGCCTGCCACCGGCACTCCCTTAACCGACGTCGATCCAGCCCACGTTCCCGGCACACAGAACCAAGGCACCGCGTTCCAGCATCACGAAGGACCTCATGAAACGTTCCGCACTTTCCCTCCACGCAACCCGCATGGCGGCGCTGGCGCTTGCCCTCACGACGCTCGCCGGCTGTGACACGCTGAACGACTGGTTTGCTTCCGACCGCGTCAACTACAAGGGTGCGGGCAGCGCGCCGCCGCTGGCCGTTCCGAACGATTTGAGCACCACCAAGACCGACGAGCGCTACGTCGCGCCGCCGGCCAATCTGGCGTTGGGCGGCGCGCAGACGCGCGCGGTGACGGCCGCCGGCAATACGACCGAAGGCCAGCCGAACGCGCAGGATCCGCTCGGCATGCATATCGAACGTGACGGCGATCGCCGCTGGCTGGTTGTGGACGGCCGCTCGCCGGATCAGCTCTGGCCGCAGTTGCAGGAGTTCTGGCAGGAAAACGGTTTCGCGCTTAAGACCGACGCGCCGGCCACCGGCATCATGACGACCGACTGGGCTGAAAACCGCGCCAACATTCCGGACGACTGGTTCCGCCGCACGGTCGGCAAGGTCATCGATTTCGCGTATTCGTCGGGCACGCGCGACAGCTTCCGCACGCTCGTCTCGCGTGCGCCGGGCGACACGACCGACATCTCCATCACGCACAGCGCCATGGAAGAAGTGTTGACGGGGCAGGACAAGACGTCGTCGCGTTGGGAAGAGCGCCCGCGCGATCCGGCGCTCGAGGCGCTGTTCCTTACGAAGCTGATGCAGAAGTTCGGCCTGACCGAAGCGCAATCGAAACAACTGCTGACCGACGCGCGTACGGCTGTCGCGCCGGCCACAATCGACCAGAGCGCGGGCGCATCCACGCTCGACCTGCCGGAGTCGTTCGACCGCGCATGGCTGCGCGTGGGCCTCGCACTCGACCGTACCAACTTCACGGTCGACAATCGCGATCGCGCGAAGGGCATCTACTACGTGCGCTACGCGGACTCGATGCAGGAGCTCAAGAAAGAAGGTCTGCTCGGCAAGCTGTTCTACAGCGGCAATTCGTCGAAGAAGCCGAGCCAGGAATTCCTCGTCAACGTGCGCTCGAAGGGCGACACGGTCACGCAGGTGGCGGTGCTGACGGCGAACGGGCAGGTCGACAATTCGTCGGACGCGCAGCGCATCGTGACGCTGCTGCACGCGCAACTGAACTAAGCGGACCGTGAGGTTCGCCAGTCTCGGTAGCGGCAGTGAAGGCAATGCGCTGCTGGTGGAGGCGCAAAGCGGCGCGACCACCACACGCGTACTGCTCGACTGCGGTTTTTCGGCCAAAGAAGTCGAGCGGCGGCTGACGCGGCTCGGCGCGAGCGCCGAAGGTCTCGACGCAATTCTGATTACACATGAGCATAGCGACCACATTGGCAGCGCGTTGACGCTGGCGCGCAAGTGGTCGATTCCGTTGTACATGAGCTGGGGCACCGCCCGCGCGGTGGGCGCCGATGAGGCCGACGTCGACCTGCAGGTGCTGTGGGGCGACGAAGCGGTCGCGATCGGCGACCTCAGCATTCTTCCCTATACCGTTCCGCACGACGCCCGTGAGCCGCTGCAATACGTGCTCTCGAACGGCGCGAGCCGGCTGGGCGTACTAACGGATGTCGGCACGTCCACGCCGCATATCAGCTCGGTGCTGAGCGGCTGCGACGCGCTGGTGCTCGAATGCAATCACGACGTGCGGATGCTGGCGGGCAGCCGCTATCCGCAATCGCTGAAGGCGCGCATCGGCGGCAATCATGGGCATTTGAACAACGACGCGGCGGCTGAAATTCTCGCTTCGCTCGACCGTTCGCGATTGCGCCATCTGGTTGCCGCGCATCTGAGCCAGCAGAACAATTTGCCTGAATTGGCGCAGGCCGCCATGGCCGGTGTACTAGGCACGGCGCCGACGGAAGTGGTGGTGGCTTCGCAGGATGAGGGGTTTGCGTGGCTGAGCGTGTGAACCGCGTCAGACGCGGTTGATTCTCTGCGCAGCAGACGCCGCGGAGTCATGAAAAAAGCCCATAACGATTGCTCGTTATGGGCTTTGTCTTTCGGGGCGGCGGGTTTCGAACGCCGCGCCCAAATCAGGCTTAGTTGCGATTGCCGCCGAAGATGCCGAGCAGCGCCAGCAGGTTGACGAACACGTTGTACAGATCCAGGTAGATCGCGAGCGTAGCAGTGATGTAATTCGTTTCACCGCCGTTCACGACGCGCTGGACGTCGAACAGCATGTAGGCCGAGAAGATGACGATGGCCATGACCGACACCGTGAGCATCAGCGCCGGCAAATGCAGGAACACGTTCGCGACTGATGCAAGCAGCAGCACGATCACGCCCATGAACAGCCACTTGCCGAGACCCGAGAAGTCGCGCTTGCTGACCGTGGCGATGGTTGCCATCGACGCGAAGATCACACCAGTGCCACCGAAGGCGAGCATGATCAGCGACGGGCCGTTCGAAAAACCGAGCACGAAGCTCAGGATGCGCGAAAGCATCAGGCCCATGAAGAACGTGAAGCCGAGTAGCACAAACACGCCGGCCGCGCTGTCTTTGGTCTTCTGGATGGCGAACATGAAACCGAAGGCGATCGCGAAGAACGCCAGCATGCTCATGGCGGGACTCGTGGCGGCGAACAGCGAGAAGCCAGTGGTAAGGCCCACCCACGCGCCCAGCACTGTCGGAATCATGGACAGCGCGAGCAGCCAGTAGGTGTTCCGTAGCACGCGGTTACGCGTTTCGACCGTGCTGACCGCGCCATTGCGGCCAAAGCTATACGGATGATCGTTCATGGTCTCTCCTTACCTCAGAAGCGTGTTGCGTATGGTTGTGATGCGGGCTAAAGCGGGTTGTAGCGAGTCGTGCAGCGCCGGTGGGATTTCCTGCCGCCGGTCGCGGCGCTCTCATCCCTAAGATTGGCGCGGGGGCGGGGAGTTTCAATGCCCTGAAAATACCCACACGGCTACGCTACCAGTAATCGGCAACTCCTGCTCGAAGTCTTTCAGCACTGTAAGGGTTCAATCGCAATCATACACGGGAACATGCTACAATAGCGGATTCATTTGAATCTGTAACCTCTTAATTTTTTGGAGTTTTTATGGCGATCGAACGCACCCTGTCGATTATCAAGCCGGACGCAGTGGCCAAGAACGTGATCGGCCAGATCTACAGCCGTTTCGAAAACGCTGGTCTGAAGATCGTGGCTTCGCGCATGGTTCACCTGTCGCGCGCCGACGCGGAGAAGTTCTACGCTGTGCACGCCGCACGTCCGTTCTTCAAGGACCTGGTCGATTTCATGATCTCGGGCCCGGTGGTCGTGCAAGCGCTGGAAGGCGAAAACGCCATCCTCAAGCACCGTGACCTGATGGGTGCAACGGACCCGAAGAAGGCGGAAAAGGGCACGATCCGCGCCGACTTCGCCGACAGCATCGACGCGAACGCAGTGCACGGTTCCGACGCCGCTGAAACGGCAGCAGTCGAAATCGCGTTCTTCTTCCCGCAAGTGAACGTCTACTCGCGTTAAGCAGAACTTGCCTCGCGCGATTCGTGCAGCCGACTGGTTTTATCGCACGAATCGCCCGGCAAAGTAGTAAGGTAAAAGCAGCAGGAATGGGCGCGAACGGCATTGCGTTCATGCAGCTTGTTGCATGAACGTAGTCTCGCACTGAAATGGCAGGATTCGATATGACGAGCAGTCCCACCGTCAACCTTCTCGACCTCGACGCCCAAGGGCTCGTCGCCTACTGCGACAGCCTGGGCGAGAAGCCGTTTCGCGCCAAGCAATTGCAGCGCTGGATTCACCAGTACAACGCTGCCGACTTCGACGGCATGACCGATCTCGCGAAGTCCTTGCGCGAAAAGCTCAAGGGGCGCGCCACGATCTCGATGCCGGGCATCGTCAGCGACAATATTTCTACCGACGGCACACGCAAGTGGCTGATCGACGTCGGCAACAGCAACGCGGTCGAAACCGTCTACATCCCCGAAGAAACGCGTGGCACGCTGTGCGTGTCGTCGCAGGCCGGGTGCGCGGTCAACTGCCGTTTCTGTTCGACCGGCAAACAAGGTTTCTCCCGCAATCTCACCACCGCCGAAATCATCGGCCAGTTGCGCATGGCCGAGTTCGCGCTGCGCGCGTCGCGCGGTATTGATGGCGGCCGCGCCACGGGCGGCGACGGCAAGGGCGAGCGGGTTGTCACGAACGTCGTGATGATGGGCATGGGCGAGCCGCTGCTCAATTACGACGCGGTCGTGCCGGCCATGCGCCTGATGCTCGACGACAACGCCTACGGCCTGTCGCGCCGCCGTGTCACGCTGTCCACCTCGGGCGTCGTGCCCATGATGGACCGGCTCGGCGCCGATCTGCCGGTAGCGCTCGCGGTCTCCTTGCATGCGCCTAGCGATCCGCTGCGCGACATGCTGGTGCCGCTGAACAAGAAGTATCCGCTGCGCGAACTGATGGCGGCTTGCCAGCGCTATCTGAAGGTCGCGCCGCGCGACTTCATTACGTTTGAATATTGCATGCTCGACGGCGTCAATGACAGCGAAGCTCAAGCGCGCGAATTGCTGGCGCTCACGCGTGACGTGCCGTGCAAGTTCAACCTGATTCCGTTCAATCCGTTCCCCGAATCGGGCCTCATCCGCTCGAAGCCGGAACAGATCAAGCGGTTTGCACAAGTGTTGATGGACGCGGGCGTCGTCACCACGGTGCGTAAAACACGCGGCGATGATATCGACGCTGCCTGCGGTCAGTTGGCCGGCGCGGTGAAAGACCGCACCCGGCTCGCTGAGCGCACCGGGAAGGCAGCCAAGGTGATCGAGGTTCGCGCCGTGTAATCGCGCGGGAACGGCAGGGCGCCGGCGTCTGGAGAAAACTCCGCGAACGCGCGACATCCTGCAGTGCCGGCGTCGATTGAAAAGAAAGTTTGCAGAAGCGATCGGAAGCGGCGCACAAGGCCGCACATTTTGTTATAAACGGTCTGCGATTCGGATGTGAGGCTTGAGCCCGTCCGGGTTGCACGAGTGAAAAAGAATCGACGCGAAAGGATTTGGGATGAGTGAGCCGCAGCACCCGCAGCCGCAGGACACAGACACGAACGAAGGCCATCCGGCGCCAGTCGCACGGGCGGCGGTGCAGCCTGTTGTGCAGCCGGCCATGGATTCGTTGGCGGCGGTTGGCGCGCGCTTGACCCAATTGCGTGAATCGAAAGGTTGGACGATCGACGACGTGTCGGCGCGTCTGAAAGTGTCCGTCATCAAGTTGCGCGCGCTCGAATCGGGCGACATCAGCCACTTGCCGGATACGACTTTCGCGCTCGGCGTGGTGCGCAGCTACGCGAAAATGCTCGGTGCGGATCCCACGCCGTTCACGGCGGCACTGCGCCGCGAAAAGGGTGTGCCCGCGCCGGATCTGTCAATGCCGGCCTCGTCGGGTAGGGATTTGCCGCGCGGCAAGGTATCGCTCTCGCTGGGCGGCAGCGGGCAAAAGAGCCGCTCGTGGTTGTGGGGCGTGGCGGCGGTGATCGTCGCGGTGATCGCGCTTGGCATGTGGCATACCAATGGCGGCGATTCGTCGGCCTGGCTGGCGCGCTTGAAAGCGAGCGCGAATGGCGCCGCTGGCGGCTCGACCGGCGCATCGGGCGCGGTGGCGCAGGGCCAGTCGGCAGGTTCGGAAGCGACTGCGGAAGAGGCTGCTTCAGCGACGGACACGCAGGCGGCGGAGAATGCAGCGTCGGCTACGCCGATGCCCGCGCCACTCGCCACGGGTGCGGCACCTTCGTCGGCGCCGGCAGTCACGGCAATGACCGCCGCGCCGAAGACGGGCTCACAAGCACCGGCCCTAGCAACTGCGCCGGGCGCGAGCGCGCCGGCGGCTACGGTGACGCCGGCTGCAGGTCAGTCGATCGTTGCGTTGAGCGTCAAGCAGGATAGCTGGTTCAGCGTGCGTGGCAAAGATGGCAAGGAAGTGTTCTCCGGCCTCGTGCATGCGGGCGATACCAAGACAGTGACGGGCGAAGCGCCGTTCAAGGTCACGCTCGGCAACAGGGCCGGCCTCGACTCGCTGACGCTCGATGGCCAGCCGGTCGATCCGTCGAAATATGCGGCGGCCAAAGGCAACGTGGCGCGTTTCGCGCTGCCTTGACAGATACGGTATGCGCCGCGGCCAACCGGTCCGCGGCGCTTTTTCAATTCAGGCGCGACGTCTTTTGTGTGGCGCATGCGGCGTAAATGGGTTTTTCGATGCAATCCGAAGCTCAATCCCAATCCAGTAGCAAGATCGTTTCAACCGAGCCGGTGTTCGGCGGCCACGCACCGCGGCGCAAGTCGCACGCGGTCGACGTCCGTTGGGGCGGCCAGCTCGTTACCATCGGCGGCGACGCACCCGTGCGCGTCCAGTCGATGACCAACACGGACACCGCGGACGCCATCGGCACCGCGATCCAGATCAAGGAACTGGCGCAAGCCGGCTCGGAACTGGTCCGTATTACCGTGAACACGCCGGAAGCAGCCGCGGCGGTGCCGGCCGTGCGCGAGCAGCTCGACCGCATGGGCGTGTCGGTGCCGCTGGTCGGCGACTTCCATTACAACGGCCATTTGCTGTTGCGCGATTACCCCGCGTGCGCGGAGTCGCTGTCCAAGTACCGGATCAATCCGGGCAACGTGGGCCACGGCGCGAAACGCGACACGCAATTCGCGCAGATGATCGAGGCCGCGGCTAAGTACGACAAGCCGGTGCGTATCGGCGTGAACTGGGGCAGTCTCGATCAGGACCTGCTCGCGAAGATGATGGACGAGAACGCCGCGCGTGCCACGCCGTGGGAAGCGCAAAGCGTCATGTACGAAGCGCTCATCCAGTCGGCGATCGGCTCGGCGGAGCGGGCGGTCGAACTCGGCCTGTCGCGCAATCAGATCATTCTGTCGTGCAAGGTCAGCGGCGTGCAGGATCTGATCGCCGTGTACCGCGAACTCGCGCGCCGTTGTGACTTCGCGCTGCATCTCGGCTTGACCGAGGCAGGCATGGGTTCGAAGGGCATCGTGGCGTCGACCGCGGCGTTGTCCGTGTTGCTGCAGCAGGGCATCGGCGACACGATCCGCATTTCGCTCACGCCGGAACCGGGCGCCTCGCGCACCGGCGAAGTGATCGTCGGCCAGGAAATCCTGCAGACCATGGGTCTGCGCTCGTT